>NZ_AZDB01000029.1 GCF_001434585.1 Companilactobacillus crustorum JCM 15951 | reverse complement strand
AGGTGTTGCACTTGAATTGTAAACTGGGGCGATTTTATTTTCTAAAAAAAAGCAAAAAAATATTTACTTAGGTATGTCACATGATACAGTCCATAATTATTATTCATATCTTTTATATTATGTAAAATCGAATTCTTCACATTTTTCATTTGACTTAATTTTCTTTTTTTGCATCAAGCCTTGTATGAAGTTGTAAAAGTGCAAATCTGGCAATCGGCTGTGCAATACACATTTCGACGAATAATGATATAGCAAAATTTCTAGGCCATTTATAAAAGAACATTTTTATCGGCTCTAAAGTAATGGAACGTGTTCCAATCCATGTCCCAATTACAGTTAATAAAACTGACATCATCAAGACTGTACATAAGATATTCACTACGATATGAGAACGGAAACTATCTTCTTTTGCTACTATTAAGGCTGTCATTTTTTCTGCTGGTATATACGTAATGAGTACAATTGCAATCACACTCATCCAGATGAAGGGAAGTACAGTCAATACCTCTTGCCATACATAAAAATGAAATCCAGCTTCAAAACAGGTAATAAGTGGAGCAATAATATTTACAGAAATAATAGAAATAATTCCCATAAATAACGCAAGTTCTTTTTTGTTACGTGGTAATTTTATATAAAAATCCATTTTTTATCATTCCTCCTAAAAATTATAATAGTTCACATAGTAATAGATTTTTAATCGTTGAGAATGCTCAACAAAAAAACAGCGGACAGCATAGAATATCAAAATTCTACGCTGTCCGCTGTTTGATTTTTTAAGTTTACCAAAAATTTTCTTATACTGTCAATAAAAAAATACATGACATAATATACAAATATGAGAATTTCCAACTGTAATCGGTATTCTCAATATTTACCTAAACTCAAAGTTAAATATTACAAACCTTAATTTCTTTACAATGATATTCAATTTTTTTGAGTTTACACATAATAATACTGTGTATTGATGTCATTCGTAATTTCTTGCATAAGTATTATCATTTTCGCTTTTGAAAAAATACTTATCATCCATAATTTGTTAAGGGTGCTGTGGCATTGTTTACGCAACAAGCCCTTGACTAATTATAGCCCGACAAGTCTAGGGTTATCAAGCATAAATGAAATACTATACTGTTTCATGTCAACGAAAAATAAATACCAACACATTTTTGCAGTATCTCCATCTTAATAGCAATATTCAAAGAGCTTGCCAGTTGTTCCTGAGACAATTGATTCTTCTGACGATATTTAATAATGTTATCGGCTAAAGACATTTCTTTCACGCTCCCCTCTATGCTTGAATTATAGGTATCTTAACCTAAAGAATGCACGCACTTATCGGTTGCAACGTTACATAACGGCTATTTGATTAAAAAGGCCCCAACAACTAAAAAGACAATCCCAATTATTAATGAAAAATAAATACCATAAAACATATATGGCTGTTGGTTTTTCACATTAGTCTTGATACTATCGTAAGATTTTCGGGCTGTATATATCTGAAATATCCCCATAAAAATAACTACAATGCCAATTAATCCTTTCCCCATAATAACCAGTTCCCTTCTGTTGCCTCAATCATATATTATTTAGCAACAATTATCAGAACCATTTGAAAATAATATCAAAACTCAAGAATATTAGTGTTATGCCAAATATAGAGCTGTACCAAAGCAGGATTTTTGTGTATTTAGAAATACTAATTTTTTTGTCGAATTTCATTCTTCTAAAAGATCTTATTATTATAAAAATTTGAGTGCTTCCAAAAATAAATAGTACTAAAGAAACGAGATAGATCATTTTGATCAACTTCTCTCATCTTAAAATTTAAACATATAATACTGTTATTTAAGATCTTAAAGTATTCTGAACCCTTATAAAAAGGGATCTGGCTGTAGACAGTTTGTCTCTAGTCAGATCCCTTTTTGATAAGTTGTTATTATTGATATTTTTATGAACGTTTATGAGAAATATTTAGAGAAATTAAACATCGACCCCACAATCGAAACAATTCCTACAACAATCATTATTAAGTAAATTATGCCCTTTACTGTACAGACATTATTCCACGGAAAATCACCTAAAAATAAAAGCCCCAAAACTCCTATCCAAAAATATTTCCCCTTATAAAAATCATTATTGAATCTCACAACGATTCCCTCTTTACTCTGTCATTAACTAGATACTACTCCAAAAATTCATTTTTGTGCCAACTCAATCATAAACGTCGATTTTTTTGTCCTAAACGTTAATTAACATGTCGTTTCGGAATAATTTTTTAGTAAAAAGTTTCCAATTCCAATTGATAAAAAAATTCCCAAGGTATCAATCAAACAAACTTTTTCAAAAACATGATTGGGAGTTTCAATATAAAAATTCATCCCTATCAAAGACATTCGCGTCAAAGTATAAAAAATGATTATCGAGGCTAACCCAAAAGTAATTACTTTAAGGATTATTGCTTGCCGTTTGAATTTTAAAAAGTCACCGAAATAATTCATAAGTAAATGGATCATACTACTACCTGTCCAAATCAATATAACAGCTAAGCCTGATATGACTAAATTTTGAATCCACAATGCTTTCTGATCTTCAAACATAATCTTAAAATGTAAGAAAATATCTTTTCCCATAACTGTATATGATGCCAAAACAAAGAAAATAGTCGTTATAACGGTCATATAAAGATAGCTTAAACAATTTCCAACTAAATCGCTAAAATAAAGTTTGAGTTCACTAATTGGTAGTAGGCGATAACGATTACTATTCAAAACTTTTTGACTGTTATTGATCAATAATATTAATCCTAAAAAATACATCAAACAACTACTTTCAATCAATAAACCCTCGCCGTAACTAATCCACTTTTGATGCAAAATTCCTGTTGCCAAAATAATAGTTAATTCAACAAAATTAAGTAATAGGAGCTTATTAACTAACTTAAACTTGTCTCGCATTAAATCTTTTGTTATACCCAGAACGCTACTCATATATCGGACCATCCCATAAGTCTTATTTGTAGTGCTGCATTAACGGACTGTTTCTGTCCATCTTCTTAATAGATAGATATTTATAACTGAAAATACTACTGACCAAGCAAAGAAAATACCATTGCTAATCCAAACCGTATCAGTAAATTGATTTAAATTAACTAATTCTTGGTTAATATAGATCATCTTAAAAATGTTGCCGGTCGTATAATTAAAGATTCCTAAAGCAACAAAAATAATAACTAAATAAAGAACAAACATCACAAATTTTTGTCTACCAAAAGGTAAGAAACCACTGATAAGATTACTAATCAAATGTACCAATGTAATCCCAGTCCAAAGGACAACTAATCCCAAAATCATTAACAACATCACACTAAGAGCAGCATTGAACATATTTCCATTACCAAAGCTACCAAAGGAACTTGCATCACTATTAGTAAAGATATAGAGAATTCCGCTAATTACACCTTCAATAATTTGCAAATATATAAAAGCTAGTAATGCTGTAAGTAAATTACCTAAATAAAGTTTAGTGTCAGCTACTGGCAACAATCGATAATTATTGCTAGTTAAAACCTGTTCATTCTTTCGAGCTAAAACAATTATGGCTACAATGTTAGCTACCACCATCGTGATGTTGAAGCTGACAAAAAGAAATTCGGCCTGATTACTAAAACCATTGGTAAAAATATGAATGATGGTAATTGCTAATAGAAAAATCAAATCAATCGCTACAATCCAATTCATCTGCTTCCATTTTTCAAACATTAAATTTTTACTTAATCCCATAAACTTTGTCATTTGGTAACACTCCCTTCATAAATCTGTTCATAATATTCTTCAATCCCGAGATGATGCTTTTCTTGAATCGATTCTACTGAATCAACTTCATAAATAGTCTTGTCTTTCATAATAACTACATCATCCAACAAACTAGCTATTTCAGTAACATAGTGGTCACTAATAATAATAGTAGATTCATCGCTCTTCCAACGAATAATACTGCTAATAATCTTCTTACGCGACATACTGTCGATACCGCTCAAAGGTTCATCTAACAAGTAAAGCTTTGTTTCACGAGAAATCGTTAAAGCAATTACAAGTTTACCTAGCGTACCTGTCGAAAGACTCGAAAGCCGCTTAGTTTTATCAAGTCCTAAATACTCAGCTATTTCCTGATATTTTTTTACTGAAAAATCTGGATAAACATTCTCATAGAATCGGACAATCTCACTGATCCTTGTACTCTTATTAAACCCAGCTAATTGATCACTCAAACTAACATATTGTTTTATTTCAGACTTTTTAGTAGCTCCGTTAACCGTTATAACGCCTTCACGAATTGAATTAACACCCGCAATCAAGCGCATCAGAGTTGTTTTTCCGACACCATTTTCACCAAGCAAACCAATAATCTTGCCATTATCTACAGATAAATTGATATTAGCTAGAATGGTTTTGTTATTTTTTTTATAACTCAAATCATTAACTTCTAAGATTTTACTCATGAGCGTGCTCCTTTTCTTGAACATAATTGTTAAAACTCGTCGTTATTTCTTCATCATTCATATGCAATGAACGCAATTTTTCATAAGTTGCATCAAACATCTCATTAACGAGATTTTTCTTCAGCTTATTTATGATTTTCCCATCTTCAGTTACATAATTTCCCTTGCCTCTTTGAGAAATAATGACATTTTCTTCCGTCATTTCTTTAAGGGCCTTTTGAACTGTATTAGAATTAGCTGAAAATTGAACAGCTAATTGTCTAACTGAGGGCAATTGTGAACCTAGTTCATATTCATTGCTGATAATCTTACGGTATAAAATATCTTTAATTTGAAGATAGATTGGTATGTTGTCGATATACTCCATCATTTCACCTTCTTACTGTTCTAGTACACTAATACAATAAAACAGAATGAATTGAAAAGCAATCGTTTTTTAATAAATTTCATTTAATCATAAAAAAAGATCAACTCGATATATCTATCGAACTGATCTTTTCTCCATATAGTATTTATTGTCTAATCGGCATCTTTTCAAAAATACCGTAAAACTGTGATTTATCAGTCGTATTACCTCGATATACGCCATTAAAACCAGCTCGTTTAGAAATATTTCCCAATTCAATCAAATCATTTTCTTCATTCTTAGATAAATGCATTCGACTGAAACCTTCAATATAAATATAATTGACCATTCGATTAATCAGCGCTTCCGGATTTTTAGCCTTATCTATTTTTTTATAAACTTGAGCTAAAACATCAGTAATATTTAGCATACTGGCACTTTTAGATTCATGCTGCATTAATGAATTATATAAACTTTGAATATACTTTTTTGAATCTTCTCTTACATTCATAAATTAACCTCCTAAAAAAATACTCCCTTAGTAACTATTAAAACGATGCCTAAAATCGTAATTCCTAAGCCAAAGATAAAACTATACCAAACAGTTAATGCGGAAAAATTAGAAGTCGTTTTATTGCCGTGATGTTGGATGACTTTTACATACTTGTACGAATTAACCATCTGATAAATACCAAATAGAATTGCTACAACGCCTACAACATAAATCCAAATCATTTTTAACGCTTCCCTTCTGACCATAATTTAACATCAATCAATTATTTCAACTAAATATATCCTGAAAGACAACCTTTTTCTTCCTGAACGAACTATTTTAAGAAGAATTTCATCCTAGTTCATGACATCTATACTTTTAAGTTTCAATAATATGTAATAATTAATATTGTACGGGGAGGGGGAAATAATGATAAATATTGATTCCAGTATTTTTATAATTCAAAAATTTGTATCTTGGCTACTCTTTTTCTACATCTTTAAATTTCTCTATCGACCAAAACATTTTTATTCTCTTATTATTTTATTTATCCCAACTATTTTAAGCGCCATTTTTATTAATCAATTTACCTACTTCATCGTAGCTGCCTTAATCTTTGGAGTTTTTTTTCAGGAAAAAAGGCTTATGTTCCTAATCAATACCATAGTATTCAGTTCACTGATCCATTTACTTACTGAAATTGTTGCGAATGCTAGTATCATTATCCTTTTTCCCAATAACTTTGCTAACACGTCTCTTATGGAGAAAATAATTTCCGTATCTTCTAACATTTTGATTCAATTAATTATTTCAGTTATTTTTATTTTTATATATAACTATTTTAAATTGGAGAACCTTCTAAAAATCAAATCTTCGGGCCTTTTTGGCTTACTAATTAGCTATCTTTTTGTTGTTATTTATACATTTATGCAGATCATTCAAAATACTCAAGCTTATTCCGATTTAATTTCAGGCATACTTTTATTTATCCTAATTCAATGTACTTTTATCGTGATTATTTTTTTAAAGGGCTATCAAACTCAAAACGAAGCCTACACTCGAGAGTTAACCAAAGAGCAATTGAAAAATCTTAAAATGTACACTGATCAATTAGAACATGACCAAATCAAATTACGAGGATTCGAGCGTAATTATAAAGGAACAATTAATCATCTCCGTAGCATCGCTCAAAGTAGGGATTTTGAGGCTATGAACCATTCTTTAATTACTTTGGAAGATTATTCTAATAGTTATTTTGATAATATTTCTATGCAATTATTCAAAGATCTTAATAACGTCTCCAACCCTTATCTCAAGAGTTTATTAATCAGTAAACTAACTATTATTAATCAAAATAATATTAACTGTCACTTTGAATGCCGTGATGTGGTCAACGATATTTCTATCAATATTTTTGATCTCATTCGTTTATTAGGCATTTCATTCGATAACGCTCTAGAAGCTACTAAGTATCAACCGCATGGAGAAATTAGAGTTGCTATTATTCAAGAACAGCAGCAGCTCTCATTCATTATTAACAACACTACTACTGATAAAACCGATGTAAGTGAAATGATGCAGGAAGGTTTTACCACTAAAAAGCACCATTCAGGGTTAGGACTAGTCAATATTCAAGATATCAAAAAGAAGTATCCTAATCTCTTTGTACAATATCGTAAAAATGAGCAATGGTTTAATCTCAACATCGTAATTATCAAATAAATTGGGGAGTATATTATGGGGCCGCATCTGTTAAGAATATTTTTAGCTTGGATTATCTTTTACTATATTTTTAATTTAATTTATCATTCTGATCTTTCACCAAAATATCGGATTGGTATTTATAGTTTTTTGACCGTTATATCGGTTGTCATAAACATTCTCTTAGCTGGTTATGGTTTTATATTCATTGCTTTAGCAATCTATTTTTGCCTCTGGCCCAAAAGAAGCAACAATTACTATCTGATCAATATTATTCTACTGAATTTTTTAGTTAAATTTTTTGCCATTATTATTCCTAGTCCAGTTTTAATGCACTTTTATCCTCATCCCAATACCACGACTTATGAAATGAATTGGATTATTGTTCTTGTTGAATTTATTTTTTCTGTAGCTTTTGTTTACTTTTATAATTTCTTCAAATTAAATAACTTTTTCCAATCAAGACGTACTGCTATGACAAGTATCCTCTTAGCCTATATTTATATTATTTTCTACATGTTTTTACTATTCATGCAGCATTTTCAGGCCTATGCGCCACTAATTATCGGCATTTTCTTTCTTATTCTCTTACAATGTCTTTTTATTATTATTATCTTTAGCGTAACCCGTAGGCGTCAGAAAAAAGTTTTTCAGGATCAGTTTTCCGAAGAACAGGTAAAGAATCTAAAGCTCTACACAGATCAACTAGAACACGATCAATTAAAATTACGTCATTTTAAGCACGACTATAAAAACTTACTCTTCAGTTTGAAAACTGTCGCCGATGATAAAGATTATCAAGCTATGATTTCCGCTTTAGATAAATTAGAAAACTACTCTGACGATTATTTAAATAATCTTTCAATGGATCTATATAAAGACCTCAATAATGTTAAAAATCCCTACCTCAAGAGCTTATTTATCAGCAAGTTGAATAAAATTAATCACTATCATATCAGGAGTTTTTTTAACTGTTCCGAGAAACTTGATTCTGTTCCAATCAATATTTTCGATCTAGTTAAACTTTTGAATCAGGCAATTGATAATGCGATTCTTTTTACTAAACGACAAGAAGCTGGAAAAATCCAGTTAGCAATAACCAAAGAGGATCGGCAGCTAGCTTTTCTAATTAACAATACAGTGGCTAATCTACCTACAACAGAACGTGAGCAAGATTATTTAGACTTACTGAATATTAAAAATTTAAAAAAGAAATATCCTAACCTCTTCATTCAATACAGCAAAAATGACAAGTGGTTTCGATTCCACATTACATTAATTACTCAAGGAGATAAAAAATGAGCTATCCAATCATTATGTGCGAAGACAATCCGATTCAACTGCAACAACTAGATAAATTGATTGCAAATTATATTTTATTCCATAGCAATCTCTTTCAAGTTGAATTAAAAGCTTCCAATCCGCATCAAGTTATCGACTATTTAGAGCAACAAGTTCCTCAAAATGGCATCTATTTTTTAGATATCGATTTAAAATCAGATTTAGACGGTATTCAATTAGCTAGTTTAATTCGCCAAAAGGACGTCCAAGCTGAAATTATTTTTGTGACTACCCATGATGAACTAGCACCAATGACACTAAAGCAAAAAGTTGCTGCCTTAGACTTTATCGAAAAAGATCAACCTCTAGAAGATTATCGTCAAGAAATTTATGATGCTTTAGAATATGCTAAAAAAATCATTGATGAAACTCGTACCGTTCAAAAAAAGAGTTTCTCTTTTGAAGTAGGTTCCCAAGTTTATAATTTGGACAAATCTGAAGTAGTTTTAGTCGAATCATCAGATATTCCTCATCGATTAAACCTTTACTCGACTAATGGAAAATTTGAATTTTACGGTAAACTAACTGAATTAGAAACTAAATATCCCTTTTTATTTCGCATCAGTCGCTCTTGTTTGATCAATCCTGAGAACATTCATCACGTTGATTTTTCTATTCGTGAAATTGGCTTCAGTAGTGGCATGACTCGAAAATTTTCTATTGGAAAATCTAAAAAACTCAAAAAAATTATTAAAGAAACCCTTTAACGTTTAGTTCAGGACTTAATACGGACTAGTTCAAGATATTATTGATCTACGCTCTTCTTTAGATGTTAAATTTAGACTATAAACAAAAACGAATTTAAAAGAGGGTAATATTGTGTTAAGTTTTGGCAAAAAGTTTCATATAGACCTTTGTTAATCAGTCTTCTTGTTGCACTTTTACCTGGCTTGGCGTTTACCGAGGTTTTAAATCTTGGTGCTGGCATTGCTATCGGATTCGGATTTTTTTTGGTAATATTTTTATTCTATTATTATCCTAATATTCCTCTGGAATTTAGTTATTGGGAAGTAGATCAGAATGCCATTAAATATGTTGATACGGATGACAAAAAAAATCGTCTATTGAGTATGTTGCTCCCACCTAGCAATCATTTAACAACGATTAAAAAGGAAGACATTAGAGAGGTCGCTCTTAGTGGCAACATTCATAAAGATTTTAATGCACCAATGGCAATTCCCTATACTGCTAGCCTTGGCATTTTCTACGGCGGCATCGCTATGGTACATAATCCAGACTATGTTCAAATAACTTTAAAAAATGGTAATAAAATAAATTTAAGCGTTCGCCGAGATTATACCTATAGTCGTCAAGAAACTATTAAAAAGCTCAATCATTTTTTTGATGATTTGACAGACTACCAAATCCAAATTGACTTACCTAGAACATCGTTATAACGTAAAAAAACACTTCTCTATAGTTTCAGAGAAGTGTTTTTTGAACCTAATACATCAATCAAAGCATAAGCTGTTTCAAAACTAGTCGTTCGCTTAGAAATTTGGACGATAACTTTCCATAAGCGATTAGAATAATCGTTCAAAACTAAATGTTCATCAGTTTGTGCCTGATCGATTTTATGAATGAGTGGTCCAACTTTTTTATCGAAGAGTGAACCTCGATATTGTTTGTTGACCATCTCTTGAACAGCTTCTTGAATAAACTGTTCCATTTTTTGATTAGTACCTGATTCATTTATTTGTTTGCTAAAAGATTCTTGGAATTTAACCAATAATGATAGCAATAGTTTTTGTTTTGAATAATCCATTTGTCTTTTCACCCGTATACTAATATAACTGATTTTTTAAAGAATAGATACAATTTTCACATTATTAGCTGGTGTATAATAAAACGTATACATTTTAATTACTATTTTGGAGATTATTTATGAATAAACAATTCTATAAAACAATCAACTTCTGGTATGGCGTCGCTATGCTTGTTGTAGGTCTTATTTTTATCAATCATTCAATCAAATCAACTTGGATTCTGATTGATGCTATCTTTATTATTGCTGCAATTGTATTCTTTTTATTAAGCCTATTTCACAAGCCTAAAACTAAGAAAAAGAATCAGAATCCTTTAATATAATACTAAAAACAATGAGTTCTAGATATTTCAGAACTCATTGTTTTTTACCAGAATAATTTAGTTATTCCTGTACCCTTCCAAAAATTATTGTTGGTCTTTTGCATTGCAGAAGCTAGTTTTATTAGATCCTTAGGACTTTCATATTTGTGTGTCATTAAATAGCTACTAATACTACCGCTTAACTTTCTAACAACGACTTTAATGTCCTTATCATCATCTAAGTCTTTATAAGACGATACTAAACTCGCAAATAATTTTGAATCTTTTTTGACAACTTTGTCTTTACTGGCGTTATCAATTAACGTCATCAATGTATTCTTATCCATAAGTTATCTCCCTATAAGTAATAGTAGAATTTTAACATTCAATATTCATTCTTAATTCAAATTATCTTAAACCACCCATTTTTAGGTCCTAAAAAGACTCAGAAATCGTTTTCTACCTATTATATAGCGTGAAACCAACTTCCATGTTATTATTTATACAGTTTATCGAAAGGATGGTATTCACATCATGCGCTTAAGAATTGGTATCATTACAAACAATTTATAAAAAAATGGCATTGTTACCCTGGGGTAATTAGTGCCACCAGGAGGATTTAATGACTGAATCAAAATTAACATTTGAAAAAACACGTGTCGTCATTGCCGGAGTTAGCCATCTACAACCTGACTTCGAATATACGATGCAAGAACTAGCTGCCTTAGTGGAAGCAAATAATATGGAAGTTGCTGATACAATTATACAAAATGTCAACAGTGTCAGTGGAGCAACTTACTTTGGCTCTGGTAAAGTAACCGAGATTAAAGAGATTGCCAATGCTGATGATGTCCAAATTATCGTTTTAAATGATGAATTGACACCTTCTCAAATTAGAAATCTTGAAAAAGAAACCAAATTAAGTTTTATGGATCGAACAGAGCTAATCCTTCAAGTTTTCTCCAATCGTGCTCAAACCAAGCAAGCCAAATTGCAAGTTGAAATTGCCAAATTACAATATCAATTACCAAGAATTCATCCATCAGGCAATCCCCTAGATCAACAATCGGCTTCTGGTGGTTTAGCTAACCGTGGTGCCGGTGAATCAAAACTAGAATTAGATCGTCGTGTCATCAGAAAACGTATCACTGCCTTGCGTAACGAACTTAAAACGGTCGACAAAACAATTAACGTTCAGAGTCGCCGTCGAACTAATACTTCATTGCCACTAGTTTCCTTAGTTGGATACACTAATGCCGGAAAATCAACGACTATGAATGGTATCTTGAATTTTAATAAAGAAGATTCGCAAGATCGTAAGGTTTTTGAAAAGAATATGCTTTTTGCTACGCTTGATACCAGCGTTCGCCGGATTGATCTAGAAGATAATTCTAGTTTCTTACTTTCTGATACAGTTGGTTTTGTTAGCAAGCTACCACACAATTTAGTTGAGTCTTTTAAAACTACTTTGAAGGAAGCACAAGATGCCGATCTATTGATTCAAGTAATCGATATTTCTGACGAACATTGGCGTAATATGATTGAAGTTACTGAAAAAACTTTGCGCGAAGTCGGTGTCGTTGATAAACCAATGATCTATGCTTTTAACAAAGCTGACCTTAAACCTGATCAAAGTTTCCCTACTATTGAGGGCGATAATATCTATTACTCAGCCATCGATAAAGATTCAATCGAAAAGTTAGTCGATTTAATCAAAATAAAGGTCTTTAATCATTACAAAGAGACTGAACTATTAATTCCTTATAGCGATCAAAAGATTACTGAAGAAATTTTAAAAAACTCTCAAGTACTCAAAAAAGAATTCACTAATGATGGTTCTTTGATTAATGCTAATTTAAGTCCAGAAGAATTAGAAAAATTTAATAAATATATTAAGAAAGAGATATCCAATTAAGAGATATCTCTTTTTTTCTTTGCAATTTACCCGATATTGTATTATTATTTTATAAACATTAGAATTTTTCTAATTAAGGGTACTTGATTTTAATATTCATTAGTGTATTCTAAGAATAATTATTTTAGGGAGGGTAAACAATGAAATTCAAGAAGAAATATTTACTTGCATTGTTACCGATATTTCTATTCGCATTAGTACTGAGTGGATGTGGTTCTGCTGAAAAAGACAGCAAAAATACCTTATCAATCAGTTCCAGTGATGTTATCGCAACAATGGATTCGTCAATGAACACCGATGTTATTGGTGCTCAAAACTTAACTAATACTATGGAAGGTCTTTACAGATTCGATGGTAAAGATTTAAAACCTGCTATAGCCAAGAAAATTGTTAAGCCAACTAATAATGGCAAGACATATACCTTTGATTTAAAACATACTAAATGGTCAAATGGTAAGCCAGTTACAGCTTATGATTTTGTCTACGCATGGCGCAGAACGGTTGATCCTAAGACAGCTTCACAATATGCCTACATTTACTCAGGTGTTTTGAATGCTGATAAGATCAATGCCGGCAAGAAACCTGTTGATTCATTAGGTATCAAGGCTTTAGGTCCTTACAAACTAGAAGTAACTTTGGAAGATCCTATTCCTTACTTCAACAGTTTGATGGCCAATTCAACTTTCTATCCACAATACAAGCCAGCTGTAGAAAAAGCTGGTAAACAATATGGTTTGAAGAGTGCCGGTATGGTCTTCAATGGACCTTATAAGTTAGTTAACTGGACTGTTTCAAATAACAGTTGGACCGAAGTTAAGAATAACTCATACTGGAATGCTAAAGCTGTTAAGTTACATACTATTAAGTACTATGTTGTTAAGGATGCCAATACTGGTTTGAATCTTTATGATGCTAACCGTATCAACCGTCTTGAAAAAATTAGTGGCGATACAGCTCGTCAAGTTTCAAATTACAAGACTTTCTCAATCGATAAGATGGCATCTAACTTCTATATCGAACTTAACCAAAAGAAATATAAATTCTTCCAAAATAAAAAAATTAGACAAGCTATTTCAATGTCAATCGACCGTGAACAGCTAACTAATAACGTTCTTGGTAAGACAGGTAGTATCGAAAATACCATCATTCCCGAAGGTATGTCATACAACTCTAAAACCAAGGTAGATTTCACTAAGGAAAAAGCTCTACAATCAACAAGTAAGTACTCCACATACAACCCTAAAGAAGCTACAAAGCTTTGGAAGGAAGGTATCAAAGAAACTGGTCAAAAGAATCTTAACTTCACGCTTTTAGGTGATGATACTGACGGTTCTAAGAAACAAAACGAATACTTGCAAGGTGAAATGGAAAAGAATCTTCCTGGTATCAAGGTCACTTTGTCAAACGTACCATTTAAGTCACGTCTAGATAAATCTTCATCCGGTCAATTCGACATGGTTGTTACTGGTTGGAATGCCGATTATCCTGATCCATATACATTCCTAGATATCTTTACAACTGGAAATTCTCAAAATAATGGTAAATACTCAAATCCAGAATTTGACGAATATGTTAAGAAATCTGCCACAACCGATGCAAATGACGAACAAGCAAGATGGAACGATATGCTTCAAGCAACGAAGATTCTAAATGATGATCAAGGTGCTATTCCTTTGTATCAATACAGTCAAGCTAACTTAACGAGAACTAACGTTAAGAACTACAGAATCACACCAAATGGTAGTTATAACCTTGTTACAACTTTCAAAAAATAATTAAAGGTGAGGGAGATTAATAATGACTAAATATATTCTCAAAAGAATTTTCTACCTCTTTTTGACCCTTTTCATTATTGCTTCAATAACATTTTTCCTAATGAAGCTGCTACCCGGTACTCCATTCTCTAACCAGAACCGGATGTCAGCGGACCAATTGAAAATTGTTAAAGCACAATATGGATTGGACCAATCAGTTGGTGTTCAATATGTTCGTTATATGGCCGGTTTGTTACACGGAAACTTGGGGACATCATTCCAATTCAACAATGAACCTGTTACATCATTAATCGGTCAAAGACTTGCTCCATCAATGCAAATTGGTGCTCAAGCAATGATTCTTGGTACTATTCTTGGTATCCTACTTGGTGCCATTGCTGCTATTCGTAAGAATACATGGGTTGATACTCTTGCAACATTCATTTCAATCCTTGGTTTATCAATTCCATCTTTCGTTTTAGCCGTTTTACTTCAGTTCTACCTAGCCTACAAATGGGGAATTTTCCCAGTTGCTCTTTGGGACAACTTCCAATCAAGTATTCTACCAACCATCGCTTTAGCGGCCCTGCCTTTAGGTACCGTCGCCCGGTTTATGCGAACCGAAATGGTTGATGTTATGAGTAGCGATTATATTGAATTAGCTAAATCAAAGGGTAATTCTAATTGGAAAGTCGTTACAAAACATGCGTTACGTAACTCTTTGATTCCAGTTGTTACTATCATCGGACCTATGGCTGTTTCAGTTATGACTGGTTCCATGGTTGTTGAGAATATCTTCTCAATTCCTGGTATTGGTGAACAATTCGTTAAATCAATTACAACTAATGACTACCCTACAATTATGGGTCTAACAATCTTCTATTCATTCTTATTAATCATAGTTTACTTGATCGTCGATATCCTTTATGGACTAATCGATCCAAGAATTAGACTAGGAAATGGAGGTAAAGAATAATGGAAAAAATTCCTCAAATTCCCAAGGAAAAATTTAAATTAGTACATGATGAAAATAACGCCGAACAAGAAAAGATCGGTACACCTTCACTTACATATATGCAAGATGTCCGTCGTCGTTTATTTCAAAATAAAGTTGCAGTCGTTTGTTTGACATTACTTTCAATCATCGTTTTAATTTCCATCTTTGCCCCAATCATTGCTCCACACAATCCTAATGCTCAAAACGTTACTATGTCTAATCTTCCTCCAAAGCTAGGTAACCTAAATATCCCTGGTATGAATGGTTATCAAAACATGGGTGGTCACATGGTTGACGCTTATAAACAAGCCGGTGCTCCAAAAGGTACATCATTTATCCTTGGTACTGACTACTTAGGACGTGACCTTCTATCAAGAATTATCTATGGTACAAGACTTTCACTTGTTGTTGCCATCTTGGCCACATTGGTTGATCTTCTAATCGGAGTTCCTTATGGTATTGTTTCCGGTTGGAAAGGCGGCAGAACTGATACATTCATGCAACGTATCGTTGAAATTGTTTCATCAATTCCTAACTTGATCGTTGTTATCTTGATGATGATCATTCTAAAACCAGGTCTTACATCAATCGTTATTGCGATTGCTATCACTGGTTGGGTTACAATGGCCCGTCTGGTACGTGCTCAGACCTTCCAATTAAAGGAACAGGAATATATTTTAGCCGCAAGAACACTTGGTGAACCATCCATGAAGATTGCTACTAAACACTTAATTCCCAACCTTTCTTCAACAATCATTATTCAAACAATGTTTACAATTCCCAATGCTATTTTCTTCGAAGCTTTCCTAAGTTTCATTGGTATTGGTATTCCCGCTCCAAATGCTTCATTAGGTACACTTTTATCTGATGGTCAAAAAGCCTTCAGATTCTTACCATATCAGATGTGGGCTCCAGCTATTATCCTAAGTATTATCATGATTGCCACTAACCTTCTTGGTGATGGTCTACGTGATGCCTTTGACCCACAATCATCAGAACACTAACTAAGGAGAAATCGCAATGGATAAAATTCTAGAAGTAAAAGATTTACATGTAGATTTCGATACCTACAATGGTGTCGTTCATGCCATCCGTGGTGTCAATTTCCATTTAAACGCCGGTGAAACCTTAGCTATCGTTGGTGAATCTGGTTCCGGTAAATCCATCACAGTTCGTTCAATTTTACAATTATTAGCTTCAAACGCTACTATTTCTAAGGGAGAAGTCCTCTATCATGGAGATGATCTTCTTCAAAAGAGCGACAAGGAAATGGATAACATTCGTGGAAATAAAATTTCAATGATTTTCCAAGATCCTATGACGTCGCTTGACCCTACTATGACAATCGGAAAACAAGTTGCTGAACCTCTTTTGATTCACAACAATGTTTCCAAAAAAGATGCTTTAAAGCGTGCTGAAGAAGTTCTTCGCTTAGTTGGTATCCCTAATCCTGAAGCCAGAATGAATGATTATCCTCACCAATTCTCAGGTGGACAACGTCAGCGTATCGTTATCGCAATTGCCATCGTTGATTATCCAGAAATTTTAATCGCCGATGAACCAACAACTGCTCTTGACGTTACAGTTCAGGCACAAATTATTGACCTATTAAGAGAGTTGCAACAAAAAATTGGTACTTCTATCATCTTCATCACCCATGATTTGGGTGTCGTAGCCGGTATTGCTGATCGTGTAGCTGTTATGTACGCTGGCCGTTTCGTAGAATATGGTTCAGTTGATGATGTTTTCTACAACCCTCAACATCCATATACTTGGGGCTTGCTTGATTCCATGCCTACTCTAGATACCAACGAAGATGCACGTTTGAATTCAATTCCTGGTACACCACCAAACTTGTTGAATCCACCAAAGGGTGACGCTTTTGCTCCTCGTAACGCTTATGCAATGCAGATTGACGAAGAAGAGCAGCCACCATTCTTCCAAGTATCAAAACATCATTTTGCTGCTACTTGGTTGCTCCATCCAGATGCACCAAAAGTTACACCACCTGCAGCAATTCTCAACCGTTATAAAAAATTTGAAAAGTTAGGAGGCAATGCTAAATAATGGCAGATGAAAGAGAAGTAATCGTATCCGTAAAAAATCTAAAACAATATTTCAACATTGGCAAACCTAACATGGTTAAGGCGGTTGATGACGTATCATTTGATATCTATAAAGGTGAAACCTTTGGATTAGTTGGTGAATCTGGTTCCGGTAAGAGTACTACTGGACGTAGTATTATCAGACTTTATAACCCAACTGACGGTCATATTTTCTTCAATGGTCAAGACATTAGTAAAATTAAAAGTCATGGCCCTAAGATGAAGGAGTTCCGTCGTGAAATGCAGATGATCTTCCAAGATCCTTACGCTTCATTGAATCCAAGAATGAAAGTCAAAGATATTATCGCTGAGGGACTTGATGTCCACGGTCTAGTCAAAAATGACCAAGAACGTGACCAAAGAGTTCGTGAATTGCTCGACATGGTCAACTTAAACCCTGAACATATGACTCGTTACCCTTATGAATTCTCTGGTGGACAACGTCAACGTATCGGAATTGCCCGTGCTTTGGCAGTTGACCCACAATTTATCATTGCCGATGAGCCAATCTCAGCTCTTGATGTATCTATTCAAGCTCAGGTTGTTAACTTGATGCAAGATATTCAAAAGAAAAAGGGTCTAACTTATCTATTTATTGCCCATGACCTTTCGATGGTTAAATACATCAGTGATCGAATCGCCGTTATGTATCGTGGTAAAATCGTTGAGTTAGCAGACTCCAATGAGATTTATAGCAATCCATTGCATGCTTATACTCAAAGCCTCTTATCAGCTATTCCAGTCCCTGACCCAGAAATTGAAAAGCAACGTACTAGAATCGACTTCGATCACAAGAGTCCTTTCAAAGATGATCAGAGACTACAAGAAGTTCTACCTGGACACTTCCTCTATTGCAGCAATGAAGAAGCGGCCAAATATAAAAATAACAACTAAATAGTGAGTGCAGACATTGTTTAGTTGATTACATCTGACAAAAACCAAATCCAATACCAAACAAATATTATTTTATAAAGTAAAAGAGCTAGCCTTTTGGCTAGCTCTTTTCATATTTTTATTATTTTTCATAAGCTTTATCTTCTTTCTTTTTGAAATTCTTCTATATCTGGGGAGGATATATATTGAAAAATTTATTTACGTTTTATAGGGGGGAGAATTAAATAAAAAAGATTAATTATTTTAATAGGGTTTATTTTATTGTTAGTGTATTTAATTAGTTATGAGAAACTTATTTGTTCATCCGGTCACCTCTTTGTTATTTGACTATGCTTAAATAATAACGGGAAAATATGAATATACAATTTAGAAACTGCGAATAAAATAATAATTAATTGTGAAGAAAAATAGATTGTATTATTGAGCTTAAATTTTATAGCCTCTAATTATTTTAGGACGATTTAGTTTATTCCGTTCCAACACCAAGACAAAAAGTCACTTTCATTGTTTGTGTAAAAACTCCATGATACCTGACTTTCACGTCTTGGTATTTTTATTTTGTCATTTTTTGAAAGCAACTAACTTGATTATAAAATTCGCCAATGAAATCTATCTCAATATATTAGCGAATATCAATTAGCCCTCCTAATTAATTATTAGATTTATTTTAATTTAATTTATAAATACTCATTTTTTCAATCTATTTTGTGCTATAATTACCAGCATAAAATCAGATTAGAGGCCTTGATTATGGAATATATTAGATTAATTGGAATTATTATAATCATATTAGGATTTGCATTCAAATTAGATACTATAGCCGTTGTTGTCGCTGCTGCCCTAGCAACTGGCTTAGCATCTGGAATGTCAATCAATCATGTCCTCACTATTATTGGTAAAGGTTTTATGGATAATCGAATGGTTTCTCTCTTTTTCCTGACTTTACCAATGATTGGTGTTGTTGAAAGTCATGGTATGAAACAAGCCGCCGTCAATGGTATTAGTAAAATCAAGAATCTGTCAGCGGGTAAAATCTTCAATATTTATTTAGCAATTCGGGAAATAACCGATGCCTTTGGGATTGCCCTTTCTGGCCAAGTTCAATTTATTAGACCTTTAATTAATCCTATGGCTCAAGCTGCTGCTAGTATCAAACAGCCCTTAACTGAAAAGCAAATTGATCTCATTAAAGGACGCGCTGCCGCAACCGATAACTTCGGAAACTTCTTCGCTCAGAATCTTTTTATTGCATCTAGTGGTGTTTTATTAATGGCAAGTACAATGAAATCCCTAGGTCACAATGTTTCACCAGCAAATATCGTTCTTTATTCAATTCCAGTTGCTGTAATAACCTTTATTATCGTTGGCTATTACAACATACGTTTCGATAAACAGTTCAATTCCGATAAGTAAATTTGGAGGTTAACCGTATGAATGTCAATAATATTCTTGAACTATTTTATGTATTAATAGGAATTATCATGATTTTTGCCAGTATCGAATCGTTTCGTGATAAAGAAAATTCTGCATGTATTGGTACTGGCCTATTCTGGCTAATTTTAGGACTGATATTTGCTGTTGGTAAGTATTTGCCTAATTTCGTGATTGGTTTATTAATCATACTTATCGGTATCCTTTCACTAATGAAACAGATCAAAGTTGGAAAGATTAAAGAAGTCAACAAAAAACTAGCTGAAAAGTCTGCTAAAAGGCTTGGTGGATGGCTGTTCTTTCCTAGTATTATCTTGGCCATTCTTTCTATTTTAATTAGTGAGTTCACTAAACTAGGTGGACAAGTTGGTATTGGTATTGCTTCTGTTGTAGCTTTAATTATTGCAATGATTATCTCTAAAGCTGACGTCAAAACAACCTATCATGACAGTGAAAGAATGGTTCGTTCTGTTGGTACAGCCGGTATCTTACCGCAATTATTAGCTACCCTAGGAGTAATCTTTACTGCCTCAGGGGTGGGTGATATTACTTCAAAAACTATCTCTGGCATTTTTCCAGTTGGTAATCACTTGTTAGGAGTTGTTTTATATTGTGTCGCCATGGCTATCTTTACTATGATCATGGGTAATGCCTTTGCAGCTTTTGCCGTCATTACTGCTGGTATCGGTGTTCCTTTTATAGTCGCTCAAGGCGGTAATCCTGCAGTTGTTGCAGCGATTGGAATGACTGCAGGATATTGTGGAACTTTGATGACCCCAATGGCTGCCAATTTTAATTCACTGCCTGTCGCATTGATGGAGATGAAAGATAATTTAGGAGTCATCAAGCAACAGGTGCCCGTAGCACTTACCTTATTAGTTATTCAAATCATTTTAATGTATGTATTAGCATTCTAGGAGGAAAAATATGAAAATTCTTGTAACTGGTTTTGACCCATTTGGGACTGACAAAATTAATCCTGCCATCGAGGCTGTTAAGAAGTTACCTAGCGAAATTGAAGGTGCAGAAATCATAAAATTGGAAATTCCAACTATTTTCAATAAATGTGCCGAAGTAGTTCATCAAGCTATCCTTGATAACAAGCCTGATTATGTTTTGGATATTGGTCAGGCAGGTGGGCGTTACGCATTAACACCTGAGCGTGTCGCTATCAATTTTGATGACGGTCGTATTGCTGATAATGCTGGATTTCAACCTCGTAATCAACCCATTCATAAAGATGGAGAAAATGCCTATTTTACCCAATTACCTGTTAAAGCTATGGCACAGGCAGTTATTGAAGCTGGAATCCCTAGCTACGTATCAACTACGGCAGGAACTTACGTCTGCAACCATATCATGTATCAAGTTCAATATATGATTGATAAAGAATTTCCCGATCTAAAAGCTGGATTTATGCACATTCCATTCTTGCCAAATCAAGTTTTGAATCGTCCTGATACACCATGCTTATCTCTAGCTGATGACATTACTGGTATAACGGTAGCCATTGGTGCAATTGTCAAACAAGATGGCAAGGGAGATATCGAAGCTATAGGTGGTAGCCTAAACTAGTCTTCTTAATGTGTGACAATAATATTTACAAATGATCCCTAAACAGTAATTTTTCTGCATAAAAAAATTCAATGCACTGACAATCCTTAAAGATTGCTGCATTGAATTTTTTATTACTTGGGACTTGTTGTCCCGTTCTTTGTGATATTTATTATAGGGGGATAAATATCAAATTTTTTAGGAAATTAACTTTATATCTTAGGGGGAGATAAATAAAGTTTTTCATTCATGTGTTTATAAGGGGATTAAACTTTTAAAAAATAGAGTATTTATATAGGGGTTTATTTCTATTCATGTGTAAAGTGAGTTATTTAAGAAAATAATATTTACGGGGATTTTCCAATTCCATTCGGTCACTTCTTTCAAAGTAAATTCTTTTCTATATCTTAAGGGGGGAGATATAATTCTAATTTTATTTATAAGGGTTTGTTTCTATTCATGTTTTCAATAATCATCTATCAAAGATAATTCAATTTGGAACTGGATTTTTGATTCATCCTGTCACCTCTTTGCCTCTTTGTTATTTGACTATGCTTAAATAATAACGGGAAAATATGAACATACAGTTCCCAAAGTACGAATTAATTTATAACAATATATGAAGAATTTGTGATCATAACCTCTTTTTTACCAATTTGTCTTAAATATAGCTTGATATCGAAGACTTATTACCTGAATTAGATATATAGCTGATTTATAATTTAGATAAATGACTGTTAGGAGAATTGATATGAAATTAACTAAAGATCAAAAAGCTGATTTAAAGGCTGCACTTATTGCTGGTACTGCGGCTGGTATATTTTCTGGATTCGTCAAATTAGGTTGGGAGAATGTTTTGCCACCACGTACTCCTGAACGAGATGCTGTAAATCCTCCTCAAACTTTAATGGAACAAGCTGGGATTCCTCAAAGTATTACTCGTGGTACTTATACCTATTCTAACCATCAGATGCCTTGGGCAAGTTTTCTCATGCATTTCGGCTTTTCAACCTCGTTTGCTATCATCTATGAAGTTTTAGCTCAATATAAACCCTTTATTAGAAAGGGTTCCGGTGCTATTTTTGGCTTAGCCATTTGGGTAGCCTTTCACATTGGTATTATGCCTATGATGAAGACAGTTCCTTCCCCTAAAGACCAACCAATTGAAGAACACCTATCTGAAGCTCTTGGACATATCGCCTGGATGTGGACAAACGATATTGTTGGTCAAGAACTCTACCGTCGTTTAACAGCGCAAAAATAGGCTTTTAATGACTAAATGGCGAACCTCCGTAACTGAAAGAATCAGTTATGGTCTGAGTGATGCAGCAGATAACTTAGTTTTTCAAATGATGACCACTTACCTGCTTTTCTTCTACACGGACGTTTTTGGCTTAACTGCAAGTGAAGTTGCTATTCTTTTTGTTGTCGCCAGAACCGCTGATGTTTTTGAAAGTCTTATAATCGGAATAATGATCGACAAAACCCACTCTCGTTGGGGAAAGAGTCGGCCATTTTTTCTCTGGTACTCATTTCCATATGTTGTTTTTGCTGTCTTAACTTTTGTAACTCCTAATTTTCTTCCACATGATGGAAAATTAGTTTGGGCTTACGTAACATACTTAGGATTAGGATTCTTATATACTTCCGTTAACTTGCCCATCACAGCTATCTTGCCAACCATGACTGACAATGAACGTGAAATGACCCTATTAGGAGTTATCAGACAATTTTTTGGTAGCTCTGTTCAAATCATCGTGGCCGTCTTTACAATTCCTCTAGTCGCTTTCTTTGGACATGGCAATCAGCAAAAAGGATTTTTAGCTACCATCGCTCTTTTTGGAGTAATTTCGTTGCTGCTGATTCTCAATACTTTCTTCCATGTTCGAGAACGATTTACTAATGAACAAATTAACCATCAACCATTTAAAGAAGTTTGGAAAATGTTACGGAATAACAAGCCTTGGATCGTTATTTCCGTTGTTATTTTTCTCTATTGGCTGACAACGTCCATCAAAAATCAAACGACGATTTACTATTTTAAATACGTTATCAATGACGAAAATCTGGTTTCTTTAGCCAACGCCTTCACTTTTACTGCTCTAATAGGTGTAGTTTCAATTTACTTTGTTTCTGCTAAAATTGGTAAAAAGAAAACTATGTTAACTGGAATCGTAATTGCTTTTCTAGGCCAAATTCTGATCACTGTGGGTGCTTATTCTAAAGCTCTTCCAACTATTTTTACTGGTATCTTCATCAATTATTTGGGAGCTGGTTTTATTATTGGTTTAGTTTCAATCATGATTGCCGATACGATTCGTTATGGAACCGCTATGGGCATTCAAGCCGAAGGTGTTCTCGCTTCAACTGATGATTTTGGAGTAAATCTTGGTTTAGGATTAGGTGGAATGATAACTGCTTGGTCATTAGATGCCTCTGGTTATGCAGCTAACAAAACTCAAACGGCAGCCACCATTTCTGCCATCAATCTCAATTATGCTTTAATTCCTTTAGGATTATATATCTTAATGTTTATAATTTTACTGGGCTATAATGAAAAGCAGATTATGAAAGCTGTTAATTAAGGAAGTAAAATTATGGAACAGGAATCATTATTTGCTAATAGTAATACTGCTGATAACAGTCCTTTGGCTAATCGTGTTCGTCCTAAAAATTTAGACGGTTTCGTTGGTCAAACTCAGCTGCTTGGCAAAAATAAAATACTTCGAGAAATAATCGATCAGGACAATATTCCATCGATTATTTTTTGGGGACCACCCGGGGTTGGTAAAACTACCTTAGCCGAAATCATCGCGAAAAAAACTCAAGCTATTTTTATTACCTTTAGTGCCGTTACCAGTGGTATCAATGACATCAAAAGGGTAATGAAAGAAGCCGAGCTCAATCGTGAAATGGGCCAAAAAACGATTGTTTTTATTGACGAAATTCATCGCTTCAATAAAGCTCAACAAGATGCTTTTTTGCCTTTCGTTGAAAAAGGCAGTATCACGCTTATCGGTGCTACTACCGAGAATCCATCTTTTGAAATCAATTCTGCCTTGCTTTCTCGTTGCAAAGTATTTGTTCTTAAGTCGCTAACTAAAGATGACTTAGTCCTGCTACTGAAAAAAGTTCTTGCTAATCCTAAGGCTTTTCCAGAATTAAAAATTAACGTTGATGCCGATACCTTAGAATTAATCGCTGCTTATGCTAATGGTGATGCCAGAGTGGCTTTAAATACCTTTGAAATGGCCGTTATTAATTCTGAAACATCCGACAAAACCGTTAATGTAAAATTGGATGATATTCGCCAATTGCTTAACACCAAATCGCTTCGCTACGATAAAAATGGCGAGGAACACTACAATATTATTTCAGCTTTACATAAATCAATGCGTAACAGCGATACCGATTCAGCTATTTATTGGACTATGCGTATGCTTGATGGCGGAGAAGATCCTTTATATATTGCTAGACGATTAGTAAGATTTGCCAGCGAAGATATTGGTTTAGCAGATACCAATGCACTTAACGTAGCTATTAACGCTTTCCAAGCTTGCCAGTTCTTAGGCATGCCAGAGTGCAATGTTCATCTAGTTGAAACAGTAATTTACTTGTCAGTTGCGCCTAAGTCTAATGCCGCTTACAAAGCGGTTTTAAGGGCTCAAAAAGACATAAAAAAATATGGCAATTTACCAGTTCCTTTGCAAATTCGAAACGCTCCCACTAAGTTGATGAAGAACCTTGGTTATGGCAAAGACTATCAATTAGCCCACGATTACGCGGATAAGTTAACTAATATGAAAACTATTCCTCCAGAAATTCAAGGACATCAATATTACGCTCCTACTGAGCAAGGCAAAGAACGCCTCTTTAAACAACGATTGGAATATATTAAACAATGGCATCAAAATCATGACAAATAAGACCCAAATGACTCTATATGATAGTCATTTGGGGAGAGCGTAAAATATCTTGTGTAAATG
>NZ_AZDB01000028.1 GCF_001434585.1 Companilactobacillus crustorum JCM 15951 | reverse complement strand
AGGTGTTGCACTTGAATTGTAAACTGGGGTATAGATATTTTCTTATTTAATTTTGAATTAATCAAGGCTTATTTCTTTATAAGAGGAGTAAATTAACCAATAAAAATTATTTTAGATATGAAATGACAATTTTATATGAAACAAAAAAATACGACCCAACACAGAAATGTGCGGTCGTATTTTTGCAACTAATCAAAAATTAGTTAAGCTTTTCTTTACTTACAACATTAAGATCTTTGTCCAAGTCATAAACAACTGGTTCACCAGTAGTCATTTCAACATCCATGATGTCAGCATCACTGATGTTTTCAATATACTTAGTCAAAGCACGTAGTGAGTTACCATGAGCAGCGATGATAACGTTCTTGCCATCAAGTAGCTTAGGAGCGATTTCATCTTCCCAGAATGGAATTACACGTTCCAAAGTAACTTTAAGGTTTTCGCCACCAGGAATGATTCTTGGGTCCAAGTTTGCGTAACGACGATCGTTAGCAGCTGAACCTTCATCAGTAGCTTTCAATAGTGGAGGTAATGTATCGTATGAACGTCTCCAGATATGAACTTGTTCATCACCATATTTTTCAGCTGTTTCAGCTTTGTTAAGACCTTGAAGTGCACCGTAGTGACGTTCGTTAAGTCTCCATGTCTTTGTTTCAGGAATCCACAATTGGTCACAGCCTTCAAGAGCATAGTGCAATGTCTTGATAGCACGTGTCAATACTGAAGTATAAGCTTGATCAAATTGGATACCAGATTCTTTAAGAAGTTTACCAGCATTTTGTGCTTGCTTAACGCCTTCTTCACTTAAGTCAACATCAACCCAACCAGTAAATTGGTTTGATAAATTCCATTCACTTTGTCCGTGACGAATGAAAACTAATTTTGCCATTAATATGATCCTCTTTTCATTTCTTTAACAATATGTATTTTACACGATTTTGGCAATAAAAAAAAGAGAGTGCCACTTAATTTACATTAAATCTCTGTAAATAAAATGGCGTTTTCTCTCTTTTAATTTTTTATTCTTTATAAATTGGTGTATCGATATCTTTTAAGGTTGTGATATCAAGTTTATTCTTCGAATTCTTATTCAAATAAGTATTAACTTGATCTGAGCCAGCCAAAACGGCATTAACTTTATCTTTGCCTTCGATCAAATCAGAAACGACTTCAGCATTTTCACTCTGCTTCATAACGATTGGAATGACTTCAAAACCATTGTCTCTAAGGCTCAATAGTTTCTTATAATATTCAGAATTAATTGAAACAAAAATCGTAGCATTAGTTTGTTTCAATGCTTGGTTCTTCAACCACCAAATAATAAGATCTTCATCGCTATCAAAGGTACTGATCAAGACGTTGCCTTCACTAAAGAGCTGAATATAAGGCTCATCAGCGGTGTAACTCTTAATCAAGACTAATGTTCCATCTTGACGATAGAAGTTCTCACGCACTACTTTATTAGCATTGCGGTGATCGTAAAATTGAGTAGCTGAGATAACTCCATTCACGTCGAAGATATCGCGACTCAACAAATTACTATCTTTGTAATGACGAATAATTTGCAATTGATGATTCATATTACGAGAAACTTCCATTACTAGCTTATCGTTGGCATCCAAAATCTTATCAACTTTATCGCTAACGTGTTGAACTCGATAGTCTGCATCAAATGGAATCTCGGCTGGCGTAACTGGTGTATTTAAGTTACGTCCTTGCAATTCATTATACATATTGATTAAAAAGGCATTGTCATCGACAAAACCAGCATTTTGATAATTCAACCAAGTTTGGTCAACGTCATCGTTATAAGTAACTGTAATTGCATTAGCTAACAGACCTTTATCGGCTAAAGTTCTTGTCAATTGTTGCCACATCTTGCTGACATCGCCATCAGGATTAACAGCTAAATCATCTGCAAAAACATAATAATCGCTATTTTGATCCATGTAAATCTCATTAGCCATCTCATCCGTACCGAACCATTCCTTCAAAGAAGCATTGATTTCAGTGATACGGTCACTAGCTTGTTTGCGTTCATCAATTTGATCGCTAGCAGCATTACGTAAAACATGATTGCAATAACTACGATCGGCTAACAATTGACTTCTCAATTGTGCTTTTAAATCAGCACTTTGATCTAAAGTATTTTGCAAATCTTGTTCAGTATATTGCCACTCCTCATTGCCATCCATTGGTTGCTGTGGGGCTGCGGCAGGTCCTTGTGGTTGCACTGGTTGCTGTGCTTGATTTTGGTCAAAATAAAAATTACCATTGTCATTATTAAAATCTTGGTTATTTGGTGCAAACTGTGTTCCCATCCCCGCTGGAGCATCATTGAATTGGCTCTGTGCTTGATCAAAATTATTTTGATCTGGTTGTGGATTTTGATAAGAAGAATTGTTTAGATCAGAATAATTATCATCGTTATCTTTCTTTTTTCTATCGAAAAATGACATAATTTAATCTCCCATCTACGTCAGATGACTAACATTTAACTTCATTATATATAATAAGTATACCTTAATCTCAATTATAACGATTTCTTTAAATTTATTCTTGGTTTTTTGTCACCTTTTTTTATTGAATGTACTCCTAGAATATCAAGGAAGAAAACGAAAATTGGAATACCAATGATCAATCCCCAAGTCCCTAACAATTCCTCAGACACAATCAAAACTACAAACGTAAAGAAGATTGGCAAATGAGTCATGCTGGACATAAACTGCGGATTCAAGAAATACGTTTCAATCAAGTGAATAACAACAATCATTATTACAATGTAGATAACATAGCGAATACCACCTACTGAATAAGCAACGAAACTCAATGGTATCAAGGATATAATAACTCCAGCAACTGGAATTAATGATAGTAAGAAGACCATCACAGCCAAAGCAAGCACGCCAGGCATCTTCATAAATAACAAAGTAATAGTTGTCAAAGCTGTATTAACTACAGCAATCATCAATTGAGCTTCCAAAACAACTCCAAAAGTATTTACAAATTTCTTTCCATAATAGAATAAATCAGAGAAAATCCAACTGTAGTTACTCTTCAAAAATTGACGACCAAAGGAATTCATCTGTTCGACCTGACTCGTATAGAAAAAACTTAATAAAAACGAGATCACAATATTAAAGCCAATAGCACCTACGCTACTAATATAGTTAACTACTTGAGTGATAGCACCTTTGATTTGATTATCAAGGTTAATCTGCTGCAAGTAATTATAAACAACGTTCAAATATGGATTAGAGCGAACTTCTTTGCTCTCATAAAATTTCTGCAATGACTTGAACATTTTAACGGTCTGGGTGATCAATTGGGGCACATAATTAGTAATCACAAAAATCAATAACGCGATAATGATTAAATATATTGGCGTTATAATCCAGATCGGCTTTATTTTAGGAAACTTCTTTTGGACAGCTCGAACAAATTGAACTGACAAAAAGGTAAAAATAAACGTCAACAAGAAAAGACTCATCATACTACGGAATAAGTAAAATAGAGCTATTACTATCAGTAGCAAAATGAATCTTCGCAAACGTTTATTTTCAACAAACTTATCGTATAAACTCATATAAAACTCCTTACAAATACATACTTAGTGAAAACAATATATCCATTCCCAAAATTGTTATTAAAGAATAGCGATGATACCAAATGATTGCTGTGAATTCTCGAAACATTGCTGGCCACTTTAACATTTTAACAGTCTTTGCAGCCGCAAAATTAACTCTTAAGCCTAATCGCTTCGCTTGAACCTTGGTTCGTGGAATGTGGTAGTCACTGGTTACTATGATAACTCTTGGACGGAACTTTTCTTGCCAAATCTTATGAATCTTTATTGCGGAAAACTCTAAATTTTGAATTGTATTCACTGACTTATTTTCAACCACAATCATTTCTTTAGGAATTCCTCGTTCCAAAAGGTACTCTCTCATTAATTCAGATTCAGTTTTAGCATTTTTTTGACTCTTGCCTCCACTGACAATAATTTGTGGTTTTTCTACAAAATCACTGTATAGTTCAATCGCTTTATCTAAGCGTCCTGCTAGAATCGGCTGGATTCGATTGCCCATACACTTATTTCCCAATACTAATAAAAAATCGGTACCTTTCATTGATTGCAAATTTTTCAAATCTCGATCCATCTGCCACATATATGCCAGCATCACGATCAAGAAAATCAAATTGATTGTCGCAAAACCAAATGTATAAGCTCGTACGAATTTATTCAAAGTAAATTTAGAAATCAGATAAAAAATGGTGACTGTAAAAAGCGATAAACTAATCGCTCCCATTGGATGACGACTATAAACAAATCTAATTCTGTAAATAATTGTTGCTTCAATAATTGTAACTACCACCATCAATATAAAATTCATATTCCCCTCCAACAATTAATTCAAACTGAATTTTAATTTAGGTACAGTAAGTGGAAAATCTTTAACCATTGTCCAGGTTACAGTTGTTGAATCCTTATCCGGCTGTCTTAATAGGAACAATTTATTATCTAAAGAACCATAAATTAATAATTTTCCTTTAGTTGTGGTTACAGCTGGTCCCTTTTCAGAGTTAACTGAAGGCGATACCAGAAAGACATACTGCATCGATGGTTGCTTAGCGCCACTAACACTAATTCCTTGATAATCGCTGGGTTCAATATTAGTAATTAACGCCTACATTGCCGACTTTGTTCTTATGATTATCTGAGATAGCCCCCACTAATTGCATCAGATCAGCATTAGAAGACAATGGTTCAGCCTTATACTTATTATAATAATCTTTCGTTTGAGTAATGGCATCTTTTAAGCCTGTTTGGGCGACATCAGATTTGGTCAATAAAGTAGCTTTAGTATTGCTTTGACCATCTTTTACTCGCACAGTATAGTCGCTAGAATAAAGATATAGTTGATCATTATCTTTTTCTACTCTAATATTTGCCCGATCAATTTGGTTGCCAGTAGCTTTAGAATTAACCTTTAGGTTGACACTCTTAGGCAAAAGTCGTTCTTGGTTTTGACCATGATAATAATAATTAATAGTTAACAGATTTTTCGGAGTTAAATATATTTTGCCATATAAATTCTGAACGTTTCCTGATTCAATTGAAGTCATCATTACAACTTTACTATCAGTATCATCTGATAGTTTCTGGGCCGAATGTTCCGTCAAAGTTATCTGATAAGTTCCGTCTTCATTGATGGTTAAGTTTCCATCGGTTCGACGATAATTAATAATAGTCGAAAAGTCATAATTGCCGGCTAAAGTACTGTCATTTAATTTCTTGCTGCCCACAGTAACATCTAAAACATGGTCCATTATTTGATTTGAAGCAATCGATTGAGACTTCTGCTTCTGCGATTTAGAAATATTAGACTGTTTATCACGTTTAGTTATATAAGCAAACTTATAGGTCTGTCCCCCAGATTCAACATAATAGCCCTTCATATGTTTACCATAAACATTCTCGTGATAACTCTTAATTATTTTAATAACTAAGTTATTTTTAGCTGTTTTAAAGGTTATCGTCTTTCCATCTCGCCCTAAAACATATTGTGGATTATCGAACTGACTGTTAAAACGATTAATTCCCACTTTGCCATCAATAGTCGAGATATCCTTAACCTCTGCACGCTGATTCTTTAAAAATTTAATTGAAACCGTATCATTTTCCCCTTGATCTTGATACAAAAACCAAGTTTTGTTAGACGATACTACGTTTGCATTATCCTTAGGTTTGCATCCAACTAACATTACAGCAAAAAGAAACAGCATACTCAGAACAATATAGAATTTTTCCCCCATATTAATCCGGCCTTTCTTTATCGATATTATACAACTTACAGCATATCCATTAATGAATAATGATAGCAAAAAAAGACCCGCTTTTCAGCGCGTCTTTAGTAATAATCTGTTATAAAAACCGGGTTATTCTATTGCAAAAAATTAAAAGCCTTTATTATTAGCCAATAACATAGCTTGAATCAACCCATTCGTTTGTAGCAACTCGACGATATGTAACGCCGTCATAAGATTTAACTTGATCAGTGTACCATGGTGTATTATTTGCCAAAGCACGGTTAGTAATCTTCTTAACACTACCATCATCTTGGAAAGCAACTAGCGGTACATAACTTCCGTTAGCATTGTTAACTTTGATAACATTTGTATCATTAACGCCTGCACCACTGTTGTTGTTGTCAGTATTAGTGTTGCCGCTGTTTGTATTACCCTTTAATTGATTGTAATACTTACCAACTAGATCATAGAATTGATCCATGCTGTAACCCCATGTTGCAAAGTAGCCAACTGGATCAGTGTGAGTTGTTTCGCCCCACTTCTTTGAAACGTCATTATGTGACAAGACAGTTGTACCAGGTGTAAATGGCAAGTTGTATTGAACTAACTTAGAAGCTGTGTAATATGCTTGGTTAGCAACTGATCTAGCAAAAGCATCAGTTGAACTTACTTCACACAATTCAACTTGGATAAACTTAGCGTTAGCTGTAGGACCAGCACCCCAAACTGTATAGTCAGTATTCTTAATGTTTAAAATTTCTTTGTCATCGACAAAAGCATGAACATATGTATAAATGTTTGACCACTCACGGTTGAAATAAGTAGCCTCGTTTTGTGCTGTAGCACCAGGAGTAGCTGTTTCGTGAATAACAACACCCTCTGGCTTACCAACACCATTTTCATAACCGTTCCAGTAACTAAATGTACCTTCTTGGTTAGTAATTGAAACTGGTTGAATATTATTATTATTAATGTAATCGTTAATTGCTGATGTAGCAGCTTGAGCTGTTTGAACGTGTGCGCCTAATTGTGGAGCAACTTGTCCAATAGTTGTAAACCCTATACTAGCTAAAGCAACAGAAGTTGCCATAGTAGTCATAATCTTCTTAGATACCATTATAAATATTTCCTTCCCACTGTTAATTTCCTTAACGTTATAAATTATAACAACTTTCTTGACAAATTTGATAAAAGTAATAAGCCTGTAACGAGATAGTAAAATTTAACAAGTGCTCATATGTTTAATTTTAGTTAAAAGCTTACTGCGACAGTATCTTAAACTTCTAGACGTATGGTTATAACGTTGCGCTAATATTACTAAAGGCTGTCCTTCAATGAAATGTTCTTGCAATATAGCTCGTTCCAAATAGGACAATTCCGATAACTTTAAAAAATCCAAATTTACTATTGATTTCTCTTCCGGAATCCGCTGAAAATCAAACTCTTCTAAACTATGAAAGTCATAATACTTTTTTTCACGTCGCAGCATGTCTGTTAACCGCCAAGTCAGTTTTTGATAAACATAACTATTAAATTTAGTTAGATCCTTTTTGCTTTGGCAATATTTATCATACGTTTCTGCATACAAAATCATTGCCTCCTGAAAATAATCATCATAATCCACTCGAGTCGTATAAATATGAACTCGTTTTAAAACGCCATGGATCAAACGTTGATTTTTAAGAGCATTTTGAAAGCCAGGTTCGAGATTATTCATATTGTGAGTTCCCTTATTTTACTCACAAGCGCTTGTGGTGTTATTAATATAACTAATTAAGTTCTGTAATATTAATTGCCAAAAGCCTCTCAAAATATTGCAATTATCAGTCTCTGATTTCAGAGCAAATAAAAAACGCCCTTAAATGACGTTTTCAAAACTGTTTTAGTAAATTCTTTTAAGTCTAGCTAAATGATGACTATAATATTTAACCAATTCTATTTTTTCTATCATTTCAATTCCTAAATTCAAAAGCAAATGTTCAGTCATAGCTAACACCATAAAATTAATATCTTGGGATTTGGTGCGCATTTCTAAATGTTTATCGCATTCACATTTTTCATAAGTTCTAAAAAGGCCCAACTCCTGAGGTTTAGTAACATTGCAATTGCCAATTTTTATTAGAGCTTCCATCAATAAAAAACTAGACTCATTCAATAAAGACACGTCGTGCATCCGCTTCTCAAAATTTCCCTTAGTAAAATCAACTTGAAAATAATCTCCACCAACTGTTACTACATGAAGGATTTTATCAATTACTTCGGCTCTTTTTACTAAGTGTGGAGCTATCCAATCAGTATTTTGTCTACTATTTCCATTAACAGGCATATAAACCAAGTAAGCATGCGTAAAGGGAATATAGCGAGTAACTCTAAATATTTTCGCCAATGACTTGGACATGAAAAAACCTAATCCATTAATTCTATATATTTCATTCATCAATTGTTTAGTCGTTCTTGCTTCAATTATGACACCATGCAATTCGTGTAAAATAATCGTTTGTACATCCTTGATTCTATACTTCGATACATCAAACATTGCAATAACACTATCATCCATTTCAAAATCTTCATTTCGGTAAAGACTATGGTAACCATCGTTCAATAAATACTCTTTAGATATCTCTAAATTTCTGTATTGATTAAATTTAATTGTGATGTACCTCCAAGAATCGAATTTTAAATCTAAAAACTTGCTCAAAATATAGCATACGATTCAATTATTAAGATACAAAAAAATTAAATATTTACAAACTTTGCGCGTAATTTACGTTGCTAACTAGTTATTTTCTGTAATACAAAACATAATAAACATCTGGACCATTTGCTGCCACTGATTCCATTCGATAGTTAGCAAACAAAGACTTACGTATATGCGGATCGATCACGGCAGACACCTGTTGTTTGACTGTACCAATGTTATTGGCTTGAACTCCAGGAACGCTGACAATTACAAAGTCGACTTTTTTATGAACCAAATAATCATTAAAGGAATGATACATTTGTGGCAATTCTTCATAATTCATGTTTAGTTTCTGCCAATATCTAGTACTTGGCAAAATATCAGCCGCTAAAAGGAAGCCTTTATCCAAATCATTAACCATTAAAAGTGATGGCTGATGATTTTTTGTTTTTTTATCTCTAATAATATTGCCAAATTTTCTTTGAGCCAAATTCGATTCATAGCTGTAAGATGTGCCGTCCCCTTTGACTATCAATTGCTGCAAATCAAAATTGTTAGCAAATGGAATTGCAATCAAACATGTCACTATCAAAAGGTTGAACGATATTTTATTTAAACTATTCATTTTAGGGATTTGAAATTGGAGCAAACGCAATAGCGCTATCGTTAAAAAAGGCATCCAGATCAATACATAATAATAATTAACCCGATGTTGCAAAGCAACAAATAATACCGCTCCCAAAAACATGGAAATTTCTATTGCTACAGGTTTATTATCATGAATTGCCTTAATCCATCCAGCTATAATAATTAAAATTGTTACAGCAAAAACTCGAAATTCTTTACCAATTAAGAATAATAAACTCCAAATTTTGGATAACGTCGACTGATTAGTTTGACCGTAAGAATTAATATTTTGAACAAAATAGATCTGAAATAGATTAGCCAAACTGTGTTGAATCGCATAGTATGCCAAAAAGACTGCAGAAATAACTAAAAATCCTAAAACGGCAGCGACTATAACTTTTAGTAATTTTTTAAACTGTTTCTGATACAAAAATATTCCTGCTACCCAGAGGAAAAAGACTGCATATGAGCCTACCATTGAAAACTTATTCCAAAAAATCAAACTTAAATTAATGCCTAATAAAAAATAAGTTTTCAAAGGTATGTCTGTAACGTCCTGTTTATAGCGATTCAATATGTATAGCAAGTACAAAACCGAAGTAAAGGCAAATTCTTCTGGCGCTCCTCCGAAACTAAACGCTGAAGTTGCTATCAAAGCTAACGGTCCTAATATAGCGGCCCATTGCGGCTCTACTGACGCTAGTTTAAATTCCTTAGCAATCTTCAAGGATAGCCAATAAATGATACTAACGTTAAGTAATTGCATTATAAAGACACCTAAAAAACTAGTTTGTTTAATAGCTGCTCCAATAGCAAATATCAAATATAGAAATGGCCCTCGCTGATCGATCACATCTCGATAAGGTACCAATCCGTGCAGCACCGACTTGCCCATCGTTAACATAGCATTGCTGTCGACCCAAGGATTAGTTCTGAACAAAACTGAAGATCCCATTATAAAAAAACACACTAAGAAAACAATCAAAAGCGGCAATACACATTTTTTTAAAAGTGTTTTATCTAATTTCATTTATCCACCTAAATATACAAAAGACACCAATCCCCTTAGAATTGATGTCCTCATCTTTTTTATTAGATTAATCAGCATTATAAATGCAATACTTGCCATTGACCCAACCGGCATTAACTTTATACCATGTTTGACCATCGACAATCTGTTTAGACGTTACTCGCCAAGTCGTTCCATCGGCTAAACGCGTTCCAGTAAACTTATTGTTTGTAGCTGGACTGTTATAAACATTTACTCCATAACCAGGAATGTAATTGATCTTAACCATTCCTTCAACAGAAGTAACATAATTAGAACCCTTTACTTCAACATCATTAGCGTTGATCCATTGATCAGTTGCCACACGGTACCAAACAGAGCCGTCAGCATGAACAGACTTCTGGTCAATCTTCCAATCAGTACCATTTGCCAAACTGACAGCTAAGACATTGTGTTTAGAATCGTAAGCTCTGGCACTTGGAGTAGCTATCACGTGAACAATATCGGGATAGGATGAAATCTGATCCTTCTTGTATTCATCATTAGCTACTTGTGACTTCAACGTTACATCGTTTGCCAAAATATAAGAGTCATTACCAACAAAGTAGAAAGTATTCCCCTCATCATCAACCACATAGGCCGTAGTAATCCATGCGGATTGATATGGTAAAACTCGATCCGTTGCTGATTTAGTATTGGCAGCCTTATATACTCTAGAGCCGGCGCTATTAATTACAATTGCCGTATCAGCAATCTTAATTTGTGGGTTCGATTTTTCAGAATCTAATTGCACATCGCTTGCTTTAACATATTCATTCGAAGCAACTTGATAATAGACCGTGCCATCTGCTGCCACAACTTTAGAAGAAACATGCCATTTAGTTCCATTAGCCAAAGCACGGTTTGCCGCAATCTGGTTGGGATTAGCATTAATATAAATTGCTGCAGTATCTTTAGTTACTGTAGCTGTATCTTCTATCGTTGTCTGTGTTCCATTTACTGAATTATCGCCAGTACCATTCGTATTGGCTTCGTTATCATATTGTGTCAAATTATAAGTCTCGATTATATTATTCAATGTTGAGGCATAAATAGGACTTGTAGCATAACGACCTTGCAACCACGCAGTAGCATCTTTATACGAAGAAGCATTTTCCTTCCATGTATCCTTGTAATAGTCAGAAGCTCCGCTGATACCATTTCTCAATAAATTACCATTGTCAGCAAATGACTCATAAGGACTAGGATATTTTCTAAAATTAGCATAAATCGTATAGTAGCCCTTATCAGCACTCCATTCAGATGTAGGCATACTAACGTATGATCCATTATAGTCGCCTTTAACACCAAAATAATTATTAGCTTGTGTTGATAAAGTTGAACTTCCCCAAGCACTTTCAACAATTGCCTGAGCCATCATTACAGATGCATAGACATTATACTTTGCAGCTGCCTGTTGTGCGGTAGGTCCTATTTTAGCCATAAAAGCTTGTTGCTGTGTTTGACTAGCACCAGAACTAGCTGACTGCGTTAAAGCAGCCACAGCACTGGCAGGCAAAACACTATTAGTTCCTGAATCAGTTTCATTTGCCTCAATGGCGTCAGCTGCATCCTCATTGATTGGAGCCCCTTGTTGATCCATAACACTGGCAACATTCGGGTCCTTACTATCAGTTGACTGTTGATCTTGATTATCGTGATTCCCATCATCAGTCGTAGCTGCAGCTTTCACTGGAGAAGCATTCGAAGATACACCAACTGCTGCTAGAAAACTAGCCAAAGCAGTAGAGGCAACCCATTTCTTATTCATAATTGTCTCCCTCCAATTAAAAATATAACTAAGAGTAGACTACTATGTAAATGGCTCTCCATCAATAAAACCTTAAGAAATCTAACAATTTTTAAACATTTTTTGCCAAATTTAAACTATTTATAATATTATTCATTCATGTCAACGTAAGTAACGTACTCAGCTTCGATCCATTCGCCATCTTCAGCAATACGATACAAAACCTTGCCATCGTCGCCAGTACCTTTAGCATCTGTATACCAAGCTGATTCGCCTTTGACATATTTATCTTGCAACATTTTACGGTTAACTTCATAAGAATCAAACAAGAAGACGACATAACGAGCGTCTTGGTTAACCTTGACAATACCATGTACATTTTCAAGCATTGTAATACCACCTTTTAAGTTAATACTGTTTTTATTATACCTTAAATGGTATAAAAAAAGGCACCTACAACGCAAGCACCTTTAATTATTAAATTTATTTTTTTAAATATTCTTTCCAATAAGTCGGATTCTGTTGATTCATCAAATCATTAGACCAGACGAACTTTTGATATGGAACATGCTTAGTTAATTCTTTTTTACCAGTATAAAAGCCTATATTATTTACACGTTTCAAATTAGCTTGATTATTAGCATACATCATGTATTGATACCAAGCTCCCATACCTATCAACGCCAAGAAAAGTAGCCCCGTAAGCCAGTTCTTTAATCTGACCTGTGAAATCGCCGTGACTACAAACTTCATAGCAATTAAATACATAAAGACATAGGTTAGGAAATTTTCTCGACAATTTATTGGTGCTGAAACAAATAACAATTGCCCCATTAAAACACCGGTTAATATGTAATAAAGCCACATTTTGACATCCATTTTGAAAAATAGAAAAATACAATAGCCAATAAAAATTACAAAGATCAAACTAATTGCACCATCCCAATATGCCAGACGCGTGTTAATGACATTATAGCCATACATATAGTTCATAGGTATCCGCTGCAAGTAATAATTAATCCATGCGTAATATGCTATAAACAGCACCGATACAAAGATTAAGCTGGTCTTTTTGATCCATGAAAAATCACTCTTAATTGTCAAAATAATAATTGCTAAAAGAATCCCCATTATTAAAGCTACGTTGAAAGTTATCAGCCAAAAATGAGTAATCTTTGCATAAATATCCCAAATCTTCGTAAGATCGAACGTTGTTCCCCGATAAGAACTAGTTTCACGATAACCCGGGTGTGAAAACATCGTTATCGCCGAAACTATTGCCCCAACTAAATAAGTTAAATGATATAATTTGGATTTTTTTCTGAAATAAAGAATCACAAATATTCCTAAAATAATTTGAGCAATAGTTAAAGCCTCGACGAATAAACCACTGGCATAGGCTAAAACTAACGTCAGCAATGCTACATAAGGACTAAAATTTTTATATCGTCCACGATCCACTATCAAGATGTATATCAAAATCAGAGCTATCGACGGTACATAGTTAATAAAACCCGCATTCCAAGCTAAAATATTATTGATGAATCCATCTTGTAAAGTAAAGACAAACAGGCATGAAACAATTAATGAAGCAATACTTTTACCTATAAGTTTCCACATAACTCAAACTAGCAATGTCCAAAATATTCCATACATCAACATGGCAAACCACAAATGATGCATTGTTAAAATTTCTAAAGTATTTCCCAAATAGCGGCCATTACTGCTGCCGCCATAAATTGTTTGTGATCCATAAAACATATGATGGATTAAATAGTTTCCTTGTTTTCCGCCCCAAAAATAATCATCCCCCGATGGTATGATTAAATATCTAAATACCCCAAAATACATAAATGAAACGACAAACATCAACAGTACAAATAATTTCTTAAAACGGTTGAGGTCAATCTTCAATTTATTTATCATAACCTTTTTAGTTTGCACTAATATTCGTTTAATCACAAGATGTTTTGTTTTTGAAGGATGCCATCTTCCACTGCGCTAGGAATGGTCTGGAACGTAGTGGGCGGACTTGGAGCCTCTTGGCAACGCCAACAGTCTTCAAGCTCCACCTTTATCTAAGTGTGTTCCACACTAAGATAAATATCACTACTGAGACCATCCTAGCTCCGTTCCAGATTAGTTTATTAGTTGGTATCTTTAGTAGCAATAATCAAATTTCAATCTACAAAAAAGAACCAATGACATAATATAAAAAGTCATTGGTTCTTCTAGCATTTTAAATATAAAATCATACAACAGTTACACTAGCCTGGAGCAAAAATTGAAATTGGCTCAGCTGTGAGATTATTCTTAGCAATTTATTGCTTAGAATAAGGCCGAGCTTGGAAATTATGCGAAGCATAAGTTTCAAGTCGTGCCCACAGCGTTCCAGCCAAATTTCAATTTTTGTGGAAGGCGGCAGATTTACAACAACAATTTTTTTACCACTGGAATCTTGCTTAGAACAAAAATAATTATTAAGGATGCTAATGTGGCAAAGAAAAATGTCTCTAAATAATGGTTTACTCCGACCATCTTTTGAACTACGCCAATACTCAATCCGTGCACTAGATAAACGCCATAGGTTAATGGAGCAATTATTTCAACTAATCGAATGAACCAATTATGATAGCGACCTTCAAATGATTTCAACAACAAAAAGACGCTAGCAGCAATCACTGGGACATTAATTACTGAAATGACACTTAGCAGTTTCCAAGCTGGTTTTAAACTGAAGAAACCAATCAAAACATTAATTTCTAACAAAACTAAAGCTATAATCAACAGCCACAAAGGATTGCTTTTCTGATGCTTTGTCTGGGTTAAACGATATCCTAAAATGAAATACCCTAAACTGTTAGAAAAGACCACTTTACCAACTGTATAGCCATCAAAATACATACTTAAATTCTTAGGCAATCCGGCAACTAAAGCTGGCAAAAATATGCTGATGATCATCCACAGAACTAATAGATAATCCATCAATCTAGTATCCATGTTTTCCACCATAGCTTTCAGTAATGGTGAAAATAGATACAAGGAAACTAACGGATAAATGAACCAATAAGCTATCAAAACTGGTTGATGATACATTAATAAAATACTGTGGAAGAAATCATGATATGTAAAAACGCCATCAATTTTTCTGGCGCCATAAGCACTGATAATCGACCAGAGAATAAATGGCACTATCACTCTGATCAAACGATGACTAAATAGATATGATAGATCTTTTGTTTTCCGACTATTAAGAATTGTTGCACCACTAATCATGAAGAATAACGGCACAGCAATTTCCGTTATAACGACTATGGCATTAGAGATATTCCAGTTCAGCGAATCATCTCTAGTTCCTAATCTGGTGGCACACGAGTGAGCTAAAACCACTAACATCATAGCTACTACTCGAATAACGTCGATATAAATTATTCTTTTTCTTTTCAAAATGTCCCCCAAGAAATACTAATAATTTATATCTTACCACATTGGTTATTGATGAACTTATCATCAAAGTAATGACTGACTAAATACTTAGCTATCCGGTATGTATAGTTAAATAAGTTCACTTTTTATAGTTAATTTATTACTATTTATTTAGTTCGATAACCACTAATTTGATCAACCCGGAAGAACTTGGCTTCCCATTGATTCATTAAAGCTGTTGGTGGCGTATCTAGTGCTATCACACCATAATTGGCATTATATTTGCTCTTGGGCATTGTTATCAAAGGAATTGTTACTTTCTTGGACTTTGATTTCTCAATAATCTGATATTCCGTTTGCATCTGATGATATGTCAAATTGATATCCTGATAAGCGGGAATAAAACTTATTAAGAAACAAATTGAAGCTACAATTGAAACTAGTATCATCGGTTGTCTTTGCTCACTAAATAATGCATAAATAACAATGAATAAGGCAATTCCTAAAAATATTACACCGCCAAAGAAAGTCCTGGCTGGATATTCTGGAGAGAAGGCCATCGAATAAACCGCGGCCAAATGACCGATTACAAAGAAAATCACTGCCCAAACACCATTCATACTTAATTTGCGGAAAAATATGGCTGTTCCTAACAAAATCAGCAGTAGCAAATATAACCAGATCCACTGGTCTATCGTCATCTTAAAGATACCGGCTATATTAGTTTGAACCAAACCCCAAGTTCGATGAATATTCCCTCGAGCCTGCGAACCTGGCGATAACATCATTGTCATAAAACCAAAACCACTGGCTACTACACTGATAATAGAAATTACGTTAATCTTCTGTTCTTGAATAAATCGCTTAATCATAAATAACAGAACAATCAAAACAGCTGCAGGTCCAGAATTCTCATTGGTTGCCCCAGCCAAAAAGCCTAGTACCACAGCACTAATAATATTAGTTAAATCAGTTGAACGATTTTTGAAATTGAAAAAAATAAAGCCTAAATAAATAATACTCATCCACAGATAATTGCCAGACCCCGATAACCACAATACAGACTGTCCAAAATATGGCAAATAGAACCACGTGAAGACAAATATCAGTGGCAAAATAAACGGATTATGACTCTTGCCTGAAAAATGTCTTCCGAATTTATCAATTAAAAGAATCATTGCTAGATAAATCAAGCTGCTACAAATATCAAAGGGAACTTTAGAATTAAATTGCATAAAATATTGCACAATAGAATGTGCCACAAATCGACCATTCCAAACCATATAATGATTCCACATTGAATAAGGAATTAGCCAAGTTTTAATCCGTTCTGGATGGGCAATAGCCGTTGGCGATGGTGACTGGTAAACAAAGCGATAGACATAATCATCGGCAACATATAAAGTTTTGAGATTAAGCAGCAACATAATCAAAAAAATCACTGTTAAAATACCCAAAGACCAAGAATGCTTTTTTATTTTTAAATACAAGTCCCTGATGATAATCCCTCCTATTAAGAACCCAAAACTCTTATTATTAAATTATAATTCATTCCTACATTAAACGCAGTTTTTTCTTATATCACTTTTATTTTCTATGTTTTTACTTTTTTTTGCATATTTAGCGCTATTATTCACAGAAGCTTAGTATAATAGCTGTGATATATATTTTCTAGGTAAAGGGTGTTAACTACATGAAATCATTTATTTTAAAGAATAAATATTTAAAAATAACTATCATAACAATTCTTACCGCAATTCTTTTCGCTACTGTAAGTTTTTTAGCATTATATCAAACTGAATTTTCGCATCACGCAATCTGGAGCTTTTTGGGACCAAGCGATAATCGATTCCATATGATGCGAATTGATGGTTTATATCAGTCGATGCTGCATCACGATTTTTTCCCGGTTATTAATATGTCGTTTATGAAGGGCTTTGGATATGTCTCTAATATCTTTTATTCGGACTTCTTAATCTATCCGGCGGCAATTCTACGCTTGATGGGCTATTCAACCGCCCAAAGTCTTATTCGATACTACTTAATGTTAAACTTTTTGACCTTCGCAGTTTCATTTCTCTGTTTCTACAAGGTTCAAAAAAAGTATTGGAACAGTTTAGTCTTCAGTTTTGTTTACACATTAGGCAGCTATCGTTTACATGATATGTTATTCCGTCATGATATCGGTGAATTAGGAGCTTTTCTATTTTTGCCAATTGCTGTATTAGGTATTTATGAAATCTTTTATGGAGAACGCAAGAAAAATTGGCTCTATCTTACCTTTGGTATGACCGGAATTATTTATTCACATGCCATTTCACCAGTCCTTGTTGCTATTTTAATTGTAACCGTGGCCTGTTGCCAGATACCTGAATTGAAAGTTCATCCTAAACGACTGTTGTCATTAATGTGGGCCGCAATCTGTTCAGGTCTCTTGAGCATCGGTTACTTCTTGCCAATGCTGGAACAGTTAAAGCACACAACTTTCTTACTAACTGAAACCAAAGGCATCTTACCCAACGGTGCTGAAAATCTCAGCGACTATTTCACTTGGAGTCTCAATAACGTTATTGAGAGCCCTAATATTGGTTTAATCTTATTGTTGGCCGCAATCTTAGTCTTATTCTTTGCCAATAAGATTGAAAATAAAGCTGTTAAACATTTTGCTATTATCGGAGTTGTTTTATTTATCGTCAGCAGCAAGGTCTTCCCATGGATTATTTTAAATAAAACTCCATTTAAGATGCTGCAATATCCTTGGCGTTTAGATATGCTAGTAACTATTCTCTTAGCCATTTTCATTGCCAGCGATCCCTTAAAATTAATGACCTCACGTACTGCCAAAATCGGGCTAATTTTAGCAACATTACTTCTAGCCGTCTCAGGCAGCTATCGTTTAATCAAAGCCTTTCCCGGCTCTCTAGTACCGTACTCCGAATACAATAAACTGACACCATTTAGTATCGGTGGTGGCCAAGAATACCTTCCCGTCGGCACCAACTTGGATCAATTACAAACCGCCTCTCACAAACCCAAGGTCACTACTGGTAAAGCAAAAATCAGTCATTTCAAACAAGATGGAACACGTTTAAGCTTTGATTTCAAAAAAGCCAAGAATGCTAAAGTCACAGTTCCAGTAATTGCTTATTATGGTTTTGAATCTAAGCAATCGACCGGCAATGTTTCTAAACTTAAAATGAATCATCAAAATAACAACCTAGGACAAGTAACCGTCAATGGCTCCGGTAAAGTAGTAGTTAATTATTACGAAACTACCATTCAAAAAGTTTCCCGACGCTTCTCATTTATTGCTTTAATCGTTATCTTCCTAGCAATGATCTCTAATCAATACGACTTCAAGAAGATCGATTGGAGTAAATTAAAGAAAATCGCTATAAAAGAATAGTAAAAATAGGAATAGTAAAAATAGCTGCGACATAACTTTTTATTAATAGAAATTTGCAGTATAAATGTGTAACAGAACTAAATTTTTTCTGTTTAACGGCAAAAAAGCACAATATTCATAATGCGAATATTGTGCTTTTTTATGTTAATACTCGGAAACTACCCGAGTTCTGTTGCATTCTTTTTCTTAAAATTAACGATTAACAATTTGATTCAACAATAACAACGATGGTCTTATATACATTCCAATAGCCAACTTTTCGACCATACCCTCTTCACCAAAGCCTTCCAATCTATCGATCAAATCGGCAATCAATATTGGCTCATCATTACCGTGTGTCCGAAAATGAGTTAATCCTAATGAGAACGAAACCATTTTTTTAGGATTGAACGATAACTTTCTGGCCGGATTCCCGACCAATACTAGCCATTCTTTAAAATGATTAAATTCTAACTTATCCAAATTAATCTCGCATCGTAAAGTATCGTTAAGATATTCTATCAATTCATACTCCTCTAAAAATGTCATAGCCGCATCCATATACGCCATATCCACTTTATCTAAAGGGCGAAAATCCAATTTATTTGAAGCATTTTCCATAATTATCTCTCCTCTTTTTCTGTTATAAAATAAATTACGCAAAAAAAATTGGGAAATAAAAAAGAATACCGAATTTTTTCGATATTCTTTTCCTAATAATCTATTTAACACCCTTAACTTTTAAAACGTGAGATTTGTAATTGATCTTACCTTTATAAAGTTTGTGTGCTTTTGCATACTTGAAGGCTTTGTTGAAGTCTGCTTTCTTAACCTTGTGAATCTTCTTGAAACTGATATCCAACTTAGTTAATTCTTCAGCACCTTTTTGATCATAACCCATCTTATTAAGTGCGCTACCAGCCATACCATAGCTACCAGCTTTATTAAGTGAACCAATTTCCTTATTGATAACACTGACTAAAATCTTAGTTGACGAGCCATTCTTCTTAGCAAATTTCTTATTAATGATTAAGATATTGCCATTATCGGCACTCATCTTTTGACGGTTAAGAATCTTACCGCCATTAGCCTTAGCACTACTAATTGATGGATCATCCAAGATAGCGGCATCAATACTGCCATCTTTTAAACCACTAATACGATCGGCCTCATTATCAACTTGTTTAACATTGATACTTGAGTATTTCATCTTGTTTTTCTTCAAAACACTTAAAAGATATTGCTTAGAACCATCATTCTTATCAATAGCGATAGTCTTACCCTTGAGACTCTTAATACTCTTGTACTTCTTATTAGCAACTAAACCATAGTAACCCGGTAAAGTACCAACAATCTTCCAATTTGCATTAGCTTTTGATTTTACTAATGAAGCATAGCTAACCAAATCAGTTACGGCAACATTGATCGTTCCATCTTTAATAGCATTATTCAATTCCGTATTTGAATCATAACTAGTTACAGTGGCTGAAACATTGTTCTGTGAAAATGCACCATTAGCATCAGCCATCAAAGTTGGTAAACCAGCAGTATTCTTTAAAGTGCCGATAGCAACCTTGTCGGTTCCTGCAGTACTAGCAGCCTTAGCAGTATTAAGACCAATCAATGGTAATGAACCTAATATTAAAAGAACGGTAGCAATTAAGATACCAATCTTCTTTAAATTACGTGACATAAAAAAGCTCCCTTGTTTTATTGATTACTATTAATTATCATAACGTAATGAGAATTTTTATGCCAGATACTAACCAAATTTTAATTATTTTTGCATAAAAAAAAAGGCTCGTCATAGACGAGTCTTTTTTATTAAACGAAACTTTTAAGCAACTAAATCTTAGTATGCAGTGTAAGTAACGTTTGTACCTTGTAACCATTCACCAGTAGCAACGTGATATACAGTTACGCCATCAGCATTTTTAGCTGACTTGTCTGTGTACCATGAAGTTAAACCAGAAACACCACGGTTTGAGATTTGTTCGCCGTTGTCGGTATACAATGGGTAGTAGTAGCCAGCAGGACCTTTAGTTGTAACTGAACCATTCAAAGCTTTAACGTCTGTGTAAGCACCAGTTGAAGAACCATTGTCGGAACCAGCCTTAGCAAATGTAACATCGTCAGCATCGATCCATTCGCCAGTAGCAACACGGTATTGTTTTACACCGTCTTGGTTTGTACGAACTTTGTCAGTTCTCCAAGGTGTGTTTGCACCTAAAGCACGGTTAGCAATTGTAACGTTGTCATCGTTCTTTAGTGTGTAATACTTGCTTGCAGATTTTGTAGTAACAACACCTGTTGTATCAGTTGTTGTCCAACTAGCAGCTTCTGGTGAACCAGCATTGATTGCACGAACAAATGTTACTGTAGCACCATTGTTTGTGTCACCAGGTGTGATGTAACCATTGTTTGTGTTTGCGTATGAAACACCATTAATAGTATATGAACCATCAGCACTCTTTGATTGGGCTGTTAGATATGTGTCTAATGCGCTACCCTTTGTTGAAGCAACAGTAACACGTTGGTAATATGTAGTGTTAGCTTTGAAAGTATCGCCTGCTTCTAGTGTAGCATCAGCAGTCTTAGCTGAACCTTCAGCACCTTTAAGTGTTGTGAAGTATGATGTAGCAGGTGTTACAGAAGCAACTTCGTCAGTGTTACCAACTAATTCCTTACCGTTTTGATCTTTCAATGAAACGTTAAGTGAACTTTGTAGTTGTGTGTTAGCTGCTTTTGAGCCAGCTGCAACATTGATTGGTGTTGTGTATGTAGCAGTAGCCTTTGTAACAGTTGCTGTAGCAGCAGTCTTAGCATACTTGAAGTTAATTGTCTTTGTACCAGTAACAGGAGCTGCATCAGCTGAAGTCTTGTATGAGTATCCAAATTGAATTTGAACACCGCCACCTAATTGATTTTGCAATCTTGTGTTAACATCATCTTTTGACATTGCACTACTATCAACATTACCGTTTGCATCGATAGCATATGCTTGAACAGAAGTAATCTTTGTATCAGTTGCACTTTCAAAAGCACTGCCATTAATTGGGTTGCTTACTTTTGAACTAGCAATCAATGGATCAGTAGCAACCTTATTAGCTGAAAGTGATTGATTATTACCAACAGATAAATTAAATGCTGGTGTTTCCTTACCTGCACCTGCAGCAAATGTCTTATCAGCAAATTGGTTTAACCAAGCGTTAGCATCTGTGTTATTTGTATAAGTTGCGTCTGCAGCAGCTTTAACAGTAGTTTCTGAAACAGTTGAAACAACAGGAGCAGCAACTGGAGCAACAGCTAGAAGTGTAGCAGCAGCGATTCCTGCGTATTTAATAGATTTTTTCAATGTTAATCCTCCCCTGGACTACAAGAATTATTATTTTAATTGTCAGTGGGCTATCCCACTGACAACCATTATATGAAACTCCGGCTTGTGAATCAACTTAAATTTGAAAAGTCAGTGTTTTTGTAACATTTCTGTATTAAATATCACAGCTTTGTAATATTTAATACCAAAGTATATTAACAACAACTTGTTAGAACCATAATTAATATATTCTGTAGTTAAAAAATGACCTTTATTTTCGTTAACTCAAAAGAACCTACTCTTATTCTATTCTAAATAAGACGTAGGCTCAAGGTTTATACCTTAAATGTTTTAATAATTTTTACTAAAATCTGAAAAGGCTTAGAATACTTTGTTTTCAACACGTTCAATATACTTGGCACCAGTGCTTTCTTGATAAAGTTGAATAGCACCCTTTTTAAATAGTTTACTGGCACTGATTTTGTTCATTGCTTTTTTTACTGTTTCCGGATCTAAGTCGGTTTTAATATAACTCAAAACTAAGTTCTTACTGTGACCATCTGCTGTCTTAAATTTCAATTGTAATCTTTTCATAATTTACGCCCCTATTCTGCATCCATTGTATTGTGTTTGATAACTTCTGTCCCATAAAGTTCATCGCCATCTGATAGTAGAACTAATCCTTGCGTGAAGAGATCAATCTGTTCTTGAGTTGGGTTTTCTACTATATTATTGAAATTAATTGCTCTCTTACCTTTTGGATACTTTTCGTTTGCCATAGTTACGACGATTGCTGTTTTCTTCCACATTGTTAATTACCTCTTTTTTATATTTTGTAAGAACTAAACGGCCGGTTTAAGTAACTTACACAGATAGTAACATTTGAAAGTATCCAAAGCGGAAATCTTTTTTGAAATTTTTCTCAACATGTTATAATTCAACCAGCACTTATATGGAGGAATATGAAATGAAAAAGGCATTATTACTGGTAACAACCGGTCTAGCACTAGTTTTAGCAGGCTGCAGTAATTCTTCATCATCAGCCAAGAGTAGCAGCAATGACAATAATACTTACAATTCAGAAATGACTAAGGGGAACAATGCGGTTGACGACAAGAATTATTCTAAAGCTGCCGATCACTTTGAATCAGCTGTCAAAGCTAAAAAGACAAGTAAGGCTTCGGCTTCAGAAAAACAAGCTAATAATTTAGTAAAGGGTAAAAAATTGATGAATCAACGTCAATTCTCTGATGCTAAATCAGCTTTGAACGCTGCCAAGAATCAAGAAAATGGCAATAGCAAGATGACTAAACGTGCTAAGACGCTTTTGTCACAAGTAAAGAAAATTCAATTGAACCGTAACAATTTTAAGATGGATATCAAAAATGCTAAGTCTTTGATCAAGTCTGGCAATAATGATCAAGCTAGATCATTACTAGAACAAGTAACTAAGTTCAAGGGTGTTAAGGGCAAGTATTACTCAGATCTTTATACGCAAGCTAATACTTTGCTTCAATCATTACCAGAAACATCTGCTAATTCGTCAACTGACACAAATAGCAATACTGACACTAATAATAATAGTAGTAACTCGTCAACTGATACTAACAGTTCTACTTCATCATCCGATGACCAAAGCGACAATCCCGCTGCTAAAGGTGATTTCGATGTTGAAAAGAAAGAAGTTGGCGGCAAGGCTATCACTGATCAAGATATTGCCAATGCTAGACAACAATTAACTGACCAAGGTGTCAAAACTGTTGGTGCTTGGAGCGATAATGATATCATTCGTGCTATCAAGAATGCTCACGCCGATGGTCGTACAACTATCAAACCTTCTGACGCTAAAGTTAGAAACTAATAATATCAATACAAAAAACAGTGCAATAACTATCTTCAATGATAGTTGCTGCACTGTTTTTTAGTACTAATTATTTTTAAAGCTCTTTTTAACAAACTTTTGATAAAGGTAATCTAATATAAGTGGAACTCCTATAACTATAACTATTCCAAACAATGTTACAAGCCAATGGGTTTGTAAATACCTAAACCAATACTTATTCTCATATATTGTTCCTACGAAAAAAATTATGGCAAAACTTAAAACCAACAAATACCGTGTTGGAAAAGTCGTTTCATAACTTTTCCCAGTTAATTTAGATAAACCCGTCAATAATGCAATAAGAATAAGATAAGTACCAAAAAGAAAAATTGAGCCAAGCATTATCTCGCTTCCAATAACACTTTCACTAGATAAATCGCTAGCCTTACCAAAAACATTTCCCAATAATTGTAATCCACCAAAAGTTGCGAAAGTTATAGAAGTAAAAATTCCCAAGATAGTTACAAAATCTACTGTTAGTTTGTCCATTTTTGACTTCAAACCGCTAGACATTTCGCTAATATCATTAAGATCAGAGGAAGTTTTTTTCAAGCTTGTATTTAAATCATTCAGTTTATTATTCTGCTTATTGTACAGAGAATTAAACTGTTTATCAGCCAAATTTATATGTTCAGTACATTTAAGAAGCACCATATACTTTTCTGGAACATTATCATCTTCGTTACAAGAACTTAAATCATCGTTGATCTTTTTTCTTAATTTCCCGGTAAGCATATCTAATCCATCCTGTGGATTTACGTCGAATACCATTCTTGTTATTTCCGAGTATGGGATAAAGCTTGAACTCATTTTTTCAGCAGATTTCAAAAGCCCTTTAACTCTTGAATTAAACTCCTCGTCATCAGCAGCCGTGGACATTTCTCCACGAGACCAGTCTTTAATAAGTTCTCCTAAATTTTTAATAAATTCGGTAGTGTTATTTTCCTTATTTAAAGATTGATGAATTTCTTTAATTCTCACGCTGGTCATTTCCCACGTTCAATATTTTCTAAGGAATATGGAACGTCACTTCTCCAACCAACAATCTTTTTCATATTGTCTTGCCAGTATTTCTCTTGATGTGATTCATTAACCAGAGTAAAGGGATCTTTTTTCAATTCATTTTCAATAAATGGATTAAGGGCTTTGAGTTCTGGATTTTGACTATGTTTTTCAACAATCGGATCAGATCCATATACTCTATACGTTTCATAAATATCTTTTTCAACTGGTCCATATCTCCAGACTAAAAAAGGACGGTCATACAAACTATCTGCTTGGTTATGGTAGATTGTAAAATTAATCCGAAC
>NZ_AZDB01000027.1 GCF_001434585.1 Companilactobacillus crustorum JCM 15951 | reverse complement strand
TATCAACTCTATTTATCGTACAGCCATAATTTGCGGCTACCCATTCATTTGTAGCTACACGATGATAAGTGACTCCGTTATAGTCTTGAGTCTGGTCAGTGTACCAAGCTGTCTTATTAGCCAAAGCCCGATTGTTGATCTTAGTTGCTACTCCATTATTGAAAGCGACCAATGGCACATATGAGCCATTAGTATTATTGACATTAATAACATTTGCAGAATTAGTAGTTGGCAAATCGCTATTAGCATTATTTCCATAAACATTGCCACTATCTTTCAAATTATTGTAATAGTAACCAATCATGTCGTATAACTGATCCATACTATAACCCCAGTTATTGAAATAACCTACTGGATCAGTATGATCTGTTTCTCCATAAGTCTTACTAATTTGATCATGTGAAAGAATCGTTACGGTTGGTTTATCAGGTAAATTATACTGAATCAATTTAGAAGCCGTGTAATATGCATCATTAGCAATTGATCTAGCAAAAGAATCATAATCATGCGTATGACATAACTCCACTTGAATATACTTAGCATTGGCTGTTGGGCCAGCGCCCCAAACACCATAATCTGTACTGTGTATATTGATTATTTCATTATTATCAACAAAAGCATGCACATATGCCTCAATATAATTCCAATTATTATTAAAGTAAGTAGCTTCATTTTCAGCCGTTGCACTAACGTGATCGTCAGCTGTCTCATGAATTACGACACCCTCCGGTTTGCCCACGCCATTTTCATACGGTGTCCAAACGCTAAATGTTCCTTCATGATTTTGTATCTGAGCTGGTTGAATCTTATTGCTGATAATATAATCGTTAACCGTTCCTGCCTGAACAGTTTTGCCATTAAATATAAACAAAAGCATCCCTAAAAAAGTAAATAATAATACTATTCTTTTTCGACTCATTTTTTATAGTCTCTCCCCTTAAAGTCTCCACATTTTAACCTACTATTGGATAGCGGCATTTTCAATTTAACCAGGATTTTGTAACCATAATTTAACAATTAAAAATACCTAATGACCTTAAAAAAGTCATTAGGCATTTTTATAACGCTTAACCTATATTCAAAATCCATTCACTATTTACCAGACATTTACTAATTTATTCTGCACCTTGTATTGAATTAACATCTGCGTCATGCCCCTGATTGACATCGACATCACCGTCATTATTCTCGTCGCTCTCATCATTCGAACCAAAAGCACCATTATCATCATTATTGCCTTCACTATTGCTACTATCAGAACTCATATCTCCAGGTGCTTGATGCAACACGGTTCTATCCTGATAAACCACCCAATCATCCAAATAAACGACCGCTGATCCAGTATTGTGATAAAGTCTGACCCAATAGACCGATTGGCCATTTGAGGTCTCAAAAGGACCATTGGCAGTGCCACTTCCCATCGTACAATAATCAGTTCCTTTTGGAGCTAAAACATTTTGACTTTCAATCAAAGCTATTGCTTGTTGACCAGTATTTATTGGTCCTACAGGTGCAGGCCTTCTTTGAGCAGCCTGTTGATTATCATTTTCTTTATTGATGTTTTTTTTCTGAACTGGCTTAGTTTTCTTTTTATTAGTTGTCAGATAAGATTTTTGCAAATCATCATTCTTAAGATTGCTTGATCTAGAAACATTCACATTCATTTCACTATAGGCTAATTTATTATTATGATTTTTATAGCAATATAAACCTACCTTTTGAAAATCAGTTGCATCGACATCTTCAAATAGGTTTTTGATATTTTTTGTACTATTTGACTTGATAACAATCTTATTGTCCCTCGTTGACATCACATCAGATGCGTTTCGATGAGCCAAAATAAAGCTGTCTCCATCAAATTCAATGTTTTTGCTCGTTCGATTTACGACTTTCAACGATACTGAAACTAAGGCAGCATCAGAACTACTCTTCGTAAATTCAAAAGTCATTTCGTTTTTTTCAGAATGACTTAGATCAACATAATTAGTTATTTTTTTTGCTCGAGTTACGTCAGCTCCAGTGGTCCTATTGCGAGTAACTTTATTACAACCAGTACCCAAAAGCAGTAAACCCAAAGCGATAACGATCAATCCCCTTTTATTCATCGTCTTCCCCCTCGATAGATAATATTATGATATACCTTTATCTCAAAGAGTGAAATAAATCTAAGCATTTAAAAAAATAGAATAATCTTTTTAAAAACAAAAAAATTTCAGCAATCGTCAATGATTACTGAAACTTTTATTTTACTTTAGTTTCGTTATCTTTTTCAGTTTGTTCATCCTTAATAACTGGTTGAACTAAAGGCAATTCAATCTTGAAAACTGTTCCTGAACCAACGACACTTTCAACTTCCAAACTGCCATGATAGATCTCAATCAATCTCTTAGCAATCGAAAGCCCTAGTCCATTGCCTCCGCGCTTTCTAGAACGAGCCTTGTCAACTCTATAGAATCGATTAAAAATGCGTTTAAGGTCATTTTTAGCGATTCCCAAGCCATAATCTTGGACAACTACTTCCAACAAAGCTGAATTAGTTGAAGCAGCTAGATTGATTTCTTTTCGGTCAGCCGAATACTTAAAAGCATTATCCAATAAGATAACCAAAACTTGCTCCAAGTGATTACGATAAATCTTAACTTCACTACCCTCACGGATATCGTCATCAAAGTTGATCACAAAATCTGGATGCAACATCTTAAAGTCATTATAAACTTGTGTAAATAATGGCTTCACTTCCGTTTTCTGCTCCAAATATGCACTGTCGATCTGTTCAACACGTGTAAGATCTAGCATCTCTTGAATCAAGGACTGCATACGCTTAAGCTCCTGCAAAGAGGAGTTAATAGAATCATTCAAAACTTCTGGATCATCTTTGCCCCAACGTTGCAGCATGCTCAAATGGCCTTCTAGTACAGCTACTGGTGTTCGCAACTCGTGAGAGACATCTTCAACGAATTCTTTTTGCTGATTAGTATAAGCTTGCATCCGATCCAACATTTTATTGATATTAACAGTTAAATCATAAATTTCGTCATTTCGTTTGCGTAATTTAATTCTAGAATCAGAATCAGGTTTTTTATTTAAGTCATCAATAGTACGATTAATTTTTTTCAAATCATTCAAAACTAAAGTTACCGCATAAAAACTGACTAATACTCCCAAAATAAAGACAACTACGCCACCAATAATCAACTTAGTAGTAAAACTGTGAATCTCATTCACAGAAGCAACGCTTTGAACGGTTCGCATTGCTAAAACTCCTACAAAAATATAGGCCAATAGAATAACGACCGAAATTAAAGCTGTCCACTTAAATCTGATTGAAATTCTCATCGACGCATCACGTACCCTTTACCACGAACGGTTGAAATATAACTAGGTGCACCTGCACGATCGATCTTATTACGAAGATATTTGATATAAACGTCGACAACGTTAGTTTCTGTAGAAGAACCTGTTCCCCATACACGTTCTAGCAAGTCATCTCGACTTAAAACGGTTCCAACATTTTCCATCAAAGCACTCAACAAATCATACTCACGACGAGTTAGGTCAATTACTTCACCATTGCGCTTAAGTGTTTGAGTTGTTTTATCAATTACCAAATTCTTATATTTAAGAACTTGATCATTATTTCTAGTTACATCAATATCCAAATCGATTCGACGTAACAAAGCTCTAATTCTAGCTAATAGTTCCTCAATTGCGAAGGGTTTAACAATATAATCATCGGCACCATGATCTAATCCTGATACACGATCAATGATGGAATCGCGTGCCGTCATCATAATAATTGGGGTATTCTTTTCTTGACGAATACGTCGACAAACTTCGATACCATTCAATTCAGGTAGCATTAAATCAAGTAGGATCAAATCCCAATCTTCAGATAAAGCTGCGTCGAGGCCGGTTCTACCATCACGTTCAACGGTAACTTCATAGTTTTCATGTTGAAGTTCGAGTTGAACGAATTTTGCCATATTCTCTTCGTCTTCAATAACAAGTATTTTAGCCATACGTATCTCCTATACATAAAATATTAAATTATCTTTAATTATAGCTTAATCATTAATTAAAATGTGTCATGTTTTTGGCAATGCACTAATGATTTTAACATATAGCAAAAATTAAAAGAAGACAAGCTTTTATTTTTATTTTTTTTAAACCTTATTAAAATAGTATTTTTAACCCATTAAAAGAACCTCCACTTCACTTTAATGTGAAAGGAGGTTCTTTATCTATTCTTTAAATGCCATCATTTTAAGAGAAAATTATTGTTCTTCATACCATGTGTAATGGAAGATTCCTGGTTTGTCATTTCTTTCATATGTATGAGCACCGAAGTAATCTCTTTGTGCTTGAATCAAATTAGCTGGCAATACTTCTGAACGATATTGATCGTAGTATGAAACAGCAGCCATAAATCCAGAAACTGGAATACCAGCTTGAACAGCATAGCTAACCACATCACGAACATCTGATTGATATTCTTTAACAATACCCTTGAAGTAATCATTCAATAATAGATTATCCAATTTTGGTTCTTCATCATATGCATCAGTGATCTTTTGTAGGAATTGAGCACGGATGATACAACCTGCACGCCAGATTTGAGCAATCTTGCCATAGTTAAGATCCCAGTCATAGTGATCTGAAGCAGCCTTCATTTGAGCAAAACCTTGAGCATAACTGATGATCTTGCTGAAGTATAGAGCCTTACGAATCTTAGCAACTAAATCGTCGACATCTTTAACAATTGGCTTTGTATCAGGTGCAGGCAAAACTTTACTTGCTTTGACACGTTCATCTTTATATGCCGAAACATAACGTGAGTAAACTGATTCAGTGATCAATGATTGTGGAACGCCAAGTTCTAGAGCACTTTGAGAACTCCACTTACCAGTACCCTTGTTACCAGCTTTGTCCATGATCTTATTGACGATATAGTCATCTGACCCTTCATCGTCTTTTCTAGTTAAAATTTGGGAAGTAATATCGATCAAGTAACTTGAAAGTTCACCTTTGTTCCAGTCCTTGAAAATTTCTGCAATCTTATTCACATCATTGTTGAACAAGTGCTTTAACAAGTTATAACTTTCAGAAATTAATTCCATATCACCATATTCGATACCATTGTGAACCATCTTTACATAGTGACCAGCACCGTTAGGGCCAATATATGTAACACATGGAGCACCATCTTCGTCAGCTTTAGCTGAAATTTGTTCCAAAATAGGAGCAACTAAATCATAAGCTTCTTTTTGGCCACCGGGCATCAATGAAGGACCTTGAAGGGCACCAAGTTCACCACCAGAAACACCCATACCAATAAAGTTAATTCCTGATTTATCCAAACGTTCGCTACGCTTCATAGTATCTTCGAAGAATGTATTACCACCATCGATTAAAACATCACCCTTATCAAGTAAAGGCAATAATTGATCGATAACAGCATCAGTACCAGCACCAGCTTTTACCATCATCATAATACGACGTGGTTTCTCTAGTGAGTTTACAAAATCCTCAATTGTATAACTTGGTACTAATTTCTTTTCTGGATGCTCTTCTACAACTGCTTTAGTCTTTGAACCTGTACGGTTATAGATAGCAACCTCATATCCGCGACTCTCAATGTTTAGGGCAAGATTCTTACCCATAACAGCCATACCGATAACACCAATTTGTGGTTTTGCCATTATAATAATTACCTCCGATTTTTGTTCACAATATCATCTTAACAAAAAAATAAAAAAGGAGTATATAAAATCACTCCTTATCATCGTTATTTTTAAATAAATTTTTTAATTTAGCAAATTCTGGATTAACGTGGTCCTCTTCCTTTTGCTTCTTAAAGTCTTCCTCAGAAATAACTTCCCAATTCTTACCAGCAGGCATGATGTTATCCTGTTCTTCCTTTTTTGTTAAAACTTTCGAAGGAATGCTTAACAAAATATTATCAATTATTGATTCATAAACATTGATTGTTGGATTTTCATCATCAATTGGAAAGACAATATTATAATCTTCCAAATCTTCTGCAGGCACATCGTCGACGTTATAAGCCTCATTGATTCTAATATCAATTGGCAACTCCACTGGAGTCAAACTTCTCGTTGAAGGTACCTTTAATGTAGTTTTTACTTTAACATCAGAAATAACTAAACCATTATCATTAAACAATTGACCTTTTACTTCTACCGGTTCAGCATCCAAAACCTCATCTGAACGTTCTGTCAACTCTTTAGTTAAATCGAGTTTTTCTTCAAATTCAAAAGGTTTGTCTTTGTAACGACGAACATCTTGAACATCCCAATTTAGCATTAATTTACCCCTTTCATATAAGGTATTTTTCCAAAATTTTCTTCCTGACCTGTAACTAATTGTCTGATTCGATCAGCTCTAATTTCCAGATCTAGGGTTTTTGTTTCCTTTTTACCAACTCGTGTGATCAAATCTAAATCCATTTTTTTCAATGATTTTAAATAATTCTGACCAACCGAATTGAATCCCAATATTCTCAAATAAGGATTTTTATAAGCATTATAAATTTCCGACTCTTTTACATTCAACAAAGTATAAATCATTAAACGTCTAAGTCGTGCCATAGTATAACGTTTTGACTTAACTTGTTCAACAAATTGAACAAAATTATCGCTCTTGATAACTTCTTTTTGTAGCTTATATTCTAAGCCTTCAACCATCTGATACGTTTCTTTTAATTCTGGTAGAGATGAATTGAGCAGTTGATACTTTAAATACGGAAAGTAATCGTCCCAAGTCACTAATTTCCCTTGGCTAAGTAGTTCTTGTGTCAGAACTGGAGCCAAATTTTCGATGGAAGCTGCTTGAGTCAATCTTTTTCTTATCCTTGTAGCACTAAAGTCGCTCTTTTTTCTAGTAATCGTTTGAATTTTTATTGGAAAATCTTGTTCAATAATTTGACTGACATAATTTAATCCTAACAATTGATTCGGCTGTTTAGAAACATCTATTCCTAAACTCTGATAATAATCAGTTAAGTTTTGCGCAGAACTTTTATGATAATCCTGTTCAAAATCACCATTCGTTTGATGCATTTTTACAGCAAGTTCTTGAAAATCAATTGTTGTTTCAGTTCCAAAGACCAATGTATTCACTTGCAAAAGATTCAATAATTGCAATGCACCCTTCGCAAACAATTCTGCCGGTTGTACCGCATAGGCAGTTGGTAATTCAACTACTAAATCAACGCCATATTCAACCGCCAGCTTGGCTCGATCCCATTTATCCAATACGGAAAAATCACCCCGCTGAACAAAATTGCCAGACATGACAGCAATCAATACATCAGGGTGATATTTTTGTTTAATAGTATCAATAAATATTTTATGACCATTGTGAAATGGATTAAATTCGGCCACAAATCCAAAAATTTTTGTCATAAGCTCCTCTATTTTTCAGCAGAGAAGAACCAACGCGTCGAATCATCTTGGACGTTTGATTCACCAAAATCAGCGCTAACTTTAATATTTTTAAAACCAATATCCTCTAAAATCATCTTAAATGTTTCTAGAGGATACGTTCTTTCTTTATGTAACTCAGTATTCACCGAATAACCCTTAATCTTCTCATTCCAATTAAAGAAAGTTAATTCATGTTCAATACTATGAGGATATTCACCCTCAAAACTATTCCACATAAAAGCTGAATCTTCAGTTCGATGATTGAACATGTAACCTGGAAAGACCTCATCCATCTGATACAACGAATGCGCATCAAAAAGATATTTTCCACCAGCATTTAGATGTTCAAATGCCTGATTAAAAGTTATCCCCAATTCATCTTCATCTTTAAGATAACAAATAGAGTCATCAAAACAAGTAATGACATCAAATTTGTCGAATCCATAAAGATCCATCATATTGCTTGGAATAAAAGGAATTTCCTTCTGAGCTTTTTGGGCCTTTTCGGCCGCTATTTTTAACATCTCTTCTGACAAGTCAGTACCAGTAACTTGAAATTTATCAGCTAAAAGAATCGTTAGATCCCCAGTTCCACAAGCCACATCTAATAAACTTTGAGCCTGAGAAGAAACACTATTTTCAACGTACTGCGCCCACTTTGCATAAAGCGAATCATCCATTAATTCACTGTAGACGCGTGCAAATGAGTTATAAATCACTATTCAGTTACCAAGTCAGAAATATCAACTTCTGAGGCATCTGACCATAGTTTTTCGATATTATAAAAATCACGTTGTTCTGATGTAAAGACATGGATAATAACATCATGAAGATCAATCAAAACCCATTCTGAATTACGATTTCCTTCAACGTGACCAATTTCAATATCATTTTCGCCAGCTTTGTCCAAAACTGACTGAACGATTGCGTCAACTTGACGTTGAGAAGAAGCATCCATAATGACGAAATAATCAGCCATAATACTTACTTCACTGATATTTAGAACTTTGATGTCATTAGCGTGCTTTTCATCGGCTGCCTTAACGGCAACCTCCATTATTTTCTTTGAATCCAAATTATAAGTCTCCTTTAGTAATCCAGTAATTATAACTAGTAAAAGTTGCTGGATATATGTTTCTATTATTTTCAATTAAATGTTGAATCGAATGCTTTAATTCATATGCTACAGCTTTATCAAGCGATTCTTCGGCACACTTGCGTGCTTCCTTAATTCCAGGAAAATCTCGCTTAGGTTCAATAAAATCACCTACAAAGACACATTTATCAACTTGTGTCATCTCGCTAGCAGCACCAACTGTATGACGTCTAATAGCATTTAAAACATCTTCATCATAAATTCCTAATTCATCTTTAATAATTTCAGCACCAACAATACCATGCCAGATAGCATTATTATAATTTAACAATTTAGGATTCAAATGTTTATTTTTAATTACATCAATAAATTCTTGGTCGCTGCGTTCCTTAGCATAATCATGCAACAATCCAGCTAAACCAGCTCGATCTACATCACCATTATATTCTGCAGCCAATCCTCGACAAACTTTTTCAACTCGTAAGCAATGCGTATAACGAAATTCACTCAAAGTGTCATGCAATCGCTCTACGATCTCATCACGATTCAAATCGCTTTTGATACCCTCATAATTAAAATCAGTCATTATAAAGTCCCCTATCCTCTATATACCAAGCGACATCGTCTGGTACCAAATATTTGATAGATTGGCCCTTTTTGACTCGCTGGCGTATCATACTTGAACTAATCTCTAGTTCGGGAGTATTTACCCAAAGTATAGGATACTTTGACTTTTTCTCAAAACCTTTTCGACAAACTCCTACAAAATGCACCATTTGTATCAATTCATCAATATGTGACCACTTTGATAAGTTTTCAACCATGTCGCCACCAATAATGAAATAATATTCTGTATTGGGATTCAAGTCCTTCAACAGTTTAATGGTCTCATAAGTATAGCTTACGCCACCACGTCTAATATCAGTCATATCAAGATCAAAGTGCATATTATCTCTAATTGCCAACTTGATCATATTAACGCGGTCATCGCTAGCTATATCAGGAATATCTTTTTTAACTCCCCGATGAGGCGGAATTTTATCAGGTAAGAACAATACCTTATCAAGACATAACTGTTCATAAACCTGTTCAGCAATCACTAAGTGCCCTAGATGAATTGGATTAAAAGTTCCACCTAGGATGCCAACGTGTCGTTTAGGTAAATTACTGTGAAAATCTAACTTTGCTTTAGTTAATAATTGTTTTTGAGTATTCATATTTTCATCACTTAAATTTAAATATTTTCTAACTCAATCGAGTACTTACGATTTTTAATTTTTGAAGCCTTCTTGTAAAGTACCATCTTTGAACCAATTGTTTGAATAGGAACAATATCGCCATCGAACTTATTCAAAGCATCAATTAAATCTTGTGGTTCTACCATTGTATTTTGCAACAATGAAATTTTAATTAATTCATTTTTTTCAATCAAAATTTCCAATTGATTTAACAAGTTTTCACTGATACCTTCGCGACCAATTTGTAAAACTGGTTTCATAGTAGCAGCTTGACTTCTTAAATAGCGGTTCTTTTTACCCTTAATTATCATTTATTTCTCCTTAAATAATTGCATTACGGATCGAGACATGTACCCCATCTGGAACATAAGCCTTAACTTTTGTACCTGCAGGAATTGTCAACCAACCCAAGCCATAAATAACTATATCGGATTTCTCATGGGCTGAAAAGATTTGACTCTTAAACTTAGGGAATTCCTTCACATCAGTTGGTGGCGTTAAAATATCGCCGAGATGTTTTTGATAAAATTCATCAGCATTGATCGTCTTAGTTCTGTGTAGAGGCAATCCTTGATTAACATAGAAAGTAACGTTAGTTTTGTAGTCTAAGAAATCAAAACGAGCTAAACCAGCGACAAAAATTGTTTGTCCATCACGAAGTTGGAATGTTGCTGGACGCAATGGCTTTTTAGGTGTAACAGTCTTCAAATCTTTAGCATTCAAAAAGTGAGCTAATTGATAACGATGAATAATACCCGGTGTATCAATCAAATTATGTCCATCATCTAAAGGAATATCAATTTGATCTAATGTCGTTCCAGGGAATCTGGAAGTTGTAATTAAATCTTTAATATCAGAATTAGAACTGATAATACGGTTGATCAAGGTTGATTTGCCGGTATTAGTTGTTCCTACAACGTAAACATCCTTACCGTCACGATATTTTTCAATCATATCCATCAACTTATCGACATTAGTTCCCTTAACCGCTGAAACCATAATTTGATCAACAGATTTAATTCCGTTCTCTTTACTCTTTTGTTGTAACCAGTTCAAAAGACGATTTTGATTAACAGAGCTTGGCAATAAATCAACTTTATTACCGACCATTAAAATCTTTTTATCGCCGACAAACCGTTGCAAGCCGGGAATAACACTGCCTTCGTAGTCAAAAATATCAACTACGTTAACAACCAAGGCATCTTTTTCTGAAATTGAATCCAATAGCTTTAAAAAGTCATCATCAGAAACGTCAACGTCGGTAATTTCATTGTAATTACGAAGTCTGAAACAACGTTTGCATAAAAGTTCCTTACTATCATCTTCAGTATATTTTTTCAAAGTCGAAGCTTGTACGAAACCTGGCTTTTCTTTATCTTCTGTTTGAAGTTGAGCACCACAGCCTATGCAGTATAGCTCATTATTTTCTGTCATTTAATGAATCCTTCCAATATAAATTCTTATCACGCATCTGCATTATTTTTAAAATAGGACGTTCAAAAAATCTATTTACACGGGTCTTTTTGGCATCCGTATTAACTAACGGCTTAACTAGAACTGTTGTTAATTTAGCCATGTTTCCCGCTAAAACATCTGTCATAACTTGGTCGCCGACGAACAAGACATGTTCTGGATCAATTTTTTCTTCTTTAATATGGTTCATGATCACGAATGGTAGTGGCTTCACTGCCCGAGCAACAATGCTGACAGGTAATTCCTTAACCGCCTTTTCCACACGATCATAACTGTTGTTAGATACGATCATTACTTCAATCCCATTTTGGGCCATTTGATTAAGCCATTTACGTAGTGATAAATCATATTTATTACTATTCCATGGCAAAAGAGTATTATCTAAATCTGTCATGATCGTAGTAATATTGAGTTTTTTAAGATCACTAACCTCAATATCCGTGATTTTATCAAGCATAATATCCGGTTTAAACATAATTTAATCCTCATCTTTGCTAAATTAGTAAAAAAACGTAATTTGGGTTTATCCAAATTACGTTTTTAAAATTAAGCTAAAGCTTTCTTAGCTGTATCTACTAAACTTGTGAATGCTTTTGGATCTTCAATAGCGATTTGAGCTAACATCTTACGATTGATGTCAACGTTAGCTAATTTCAAACCATGCATCAATTTGCTATAGCTAATATCATTCATTCTTGCAGCTGCATTGATTCTTGCAATCCAGATCTTACGGAAATCGCGTTTAACTTGACGACGATCACGGAATGCATAACGGTATGAAACCATAATTTGTGTATGTGCTGCTTTAAAGGTAATGTGTTTTGAACCACGATATCCTTTAGCTAATTTTAAAACCTTTTTACGACGTTTGCGAGTTACTGTTCCACCTTTTACACGTGGCATAATGACTCCTCCTTTTGATTATAAAGAATAAATAATAATTAGTATGTAGCTAACATTTGTTTGATACGTTTCATATCACTTGCGTTAACCATACCTGGTTTAGCCAATTGACGACGTTGCTTCTTAGTCTTACCGTGGAAACGGTGACTTGTATAAGCGTGCATTCTCTTCCAACCACCATTAGCAGTTTTCTTAAATCTCTTTGCTGATGCGCGGTGTGTCTTTTGTTTAGGCATTGGAAATCCCTCCACTATTTCTTCTTTTTGTTATCTTTTGCATTAATTGGATCAAGCATTAAGAACATACTACGACCGTCCATCTTAGGTCTGGTTGTTACCGTAGCAACATCCTTAGTCTTGTCGGCGACACGGTCTAAGACTTCCTTACCTATCTCTTTATGAGTAATTGCTCTACCCTTAAAGCGAAGAGAAACTTTGACCTTATCACCCTTAGCTAAGAACTTACGGGCGTTATTAAGTTTAGTATTGAAATCATTTTCTTCAATAGTTGGACTTAAACGTACTTCCTTAAGACTAACAGTTTTTTGTTTCTTACGTGCTTCTCGATCCTTCTTTTGAAGATCAAACTTGTATTTACCATAATCCATAATTCTGGCAACAGGTGGCTTAGCACCTGGTGACATTAGGACTAAATCCATACTGGCTGCTTCAGCTAACCGACGAGCTTCGGCTAATGGTTTAACACCAAGTTGATCGCCATTTTCAGAAATCAATCTTACTTCATTTGCACGTATTTGATCATTTAATAATAATTCTCTTGCTATGAGTAGTCACCTCCGGAGTAATTTCGCCCACTAAAAAAGTGGGCTGCACAAGCAGGCCCACTATATATTTACGCAAACGTATTAACCTAGAGGCGAATGCATAGGTGAGAAGCGGGCGCTTCTGCTTAATCTCAACAGTTATTAACTATACCATACTATCTCAATGTGTCAATAGATTCTGGTAATTTACCAAAACAAACTGTTAATTCAATGTATGCAATCTATCACAGTTTTAACCTCATTGCCAATTTTTTTGCTTAAGGCTCGATTAACTTATTTTTTTCCATCGCATCAACTGCCATTAAAATTGTTTCCTCATTATTAGTTAATGGCTTCCATCCTAAAATATCTCGAGCTGATTCATTACTAACATTTCTATTCATGGTTAACATTACTTGCCCTTCTCTAGCGCGTTTACTAAAAATAGCCATTATTTTAATTAGTCTTTGAGGAATAACTTTGGTTGAGAGCAAATCTGCCAATTCCGGACGATTTTTTCTAATTAAATCGGCAATTTGCCGTAAAGTAATTTGTCCATCATCTGTTGCAATAAATCGATGTCCATTTGCTTGAGGATTTTCCATAGCTCGAATATGAATATCAGCTACGTCTCGAACATCAATAACATTCAGGGGCAAATCAACAATCGCTTTTTTTGACAGAATATTTTCCAATAATCCAAAACTTCCTGAAACATGATCGTTCAAAGAAGGACCATAGATGGCTACTGGATTAACTGTTGTAAATTCTAAATCCACATCAGGTCGACGAATATATTTCCAAGCTGTTCTTTCGGCAATCAACTTAGATTTTTCATAGACGGACAAACCAGGCATATTGACATCAGTCCAATCATTTTCAGTTGTTACTACCCCAGGTCCTGCCTTCTTACTAAAACCAACCGCTCCAAAATTGGAAGTCATAACGACTTTTTTTACTTGTGCCGCCTGAGCAAATTTTAAAATTCGCATAATACCTTCTGTGGCTGGTTTAATAGCCTCGGATTCATTTTTGATTTTTCCAAAGAATACTGGCGATGCCACGCTCAAAACATAATCTTGACCGCTCATCGCTTCGGACCAATTATCATCAGCTGACAAATCAGCTTTAACAAAGGACAATCTATTCAAATTAGTTGATACATTAGCCATTAATGTATCTAATACTCGTTTTTTACTTTTTTCAGATCTAATTGTAGTCGTTACTTGATAATTTTTTTGTAGTAATTGAAAAAGAATATGTAATCCTAAAAAACCTGAACCACCTGTTACCAATACTTTTTTCATTATTTATCTCCCAATATAATTGATTGTTTTTAGCTTAAACCCTAAACTATAGTTCATAGCAACACTTAAAGGAGAATTTTATGAATAAAACTTATTCGATCAAGGAAGTCGCTGAAAAATTTGCTCTCCCCATTTCCACAATCAGATATTACGATAAAAAAGGTCTGTTACCTTTTGTCTCTAAAAACAAGGCCGGTTATAGAGTCTTTTCCGATTCAGATTTACAATTTATTCAGACTATTTGTTGTTTAAAAGATACAGGTATGTCAATTAAAAAAATCCAAAAATATATTGAGCTATGCATGCAAGGCTCAACTACCATTGATGACCGAAAAACACTGCTTTTACAGCATAGACAAAATGTCATTCAGAAACAAAAAGCTATCGAAAAGAGTCTCAAAGAAATTGATCAAAAAATAAATCGTTACGCCTCCCCCATTTCAAGGGATTTAATTGCTGCTCAAATAACCTACGTTCAAAATGAAAAAGCAAGTCTTAACCTAAAGGACCCTTTTAGTTAAAATAATTTTTTAGACATTTTTTATCCCTTGATTTTTAATATTAATTAACAGTAAACGTTTAGGAAGGTGAAAAATCATGTCTAGAGTCACAAACTTTAATGAATTGATCCAAGCCGTTGATAATCGCGAAGAAATAATTACTATTGAAAGAAATATCACATTGGAACGTCCTTTAACTTTGGGAGCCGGTACTAATCTTGTTGGAGAACCACAAGAAAATGATGAATTGCCAACTTTGATTTTTCAAGATAGCGATGGCATAGGTTTAACTAGTAATAACTCTATTATGAACTTGAATATCTTAGCTCCAGCTGATCGTAGAGCTATTTTCAATAGCGGCTATACTGAAAATCTAGGCGAATTTTTATTTCAAAATTTAACTTTAACTGGTCAATTATCTTTTATCACTAAAGCTCCGGTTTTATTTGCTAATATTAAAATTGATAATATCAACATTCTAAATGCTGATGCTCGACACTACGTTGAACAACCTCAAAAATATGGTGTAAATGTTTTGCAAGGGGCACTGACTATTTATAATTTTAATCCTGATCCTGACAGTTTGATTGTTTTTCAGGCCAAAGACTTAACGATTGGACAACGTAATAATCCAGTTTACGGTTCAGGGGTTTTCATTGCTGGTTTTGGTGACCGTGGCGGTCGAGTTGAAGTTGAAATTTTACAAACTAACGAAGTCCATTCTACCGGGAAATTGCCTTTTGGTATTTACGACATTATCACCGGAGCTATTTTTATTGTTAACGGGGCCTATGCTAAAACAGTTATTCAAAATGGCGAAACTGTTACCTACGGCGTTAACGATATGGTATTAGATGCTTGGGGATCAGTCGATAACTGGATCGTCAACGAACCAGTTATCTCTTATGGACCATCCGGTATTGGCTTTGTAAACTTTAGTATCGTTAAATCATTTACTATTAATGCTCCTATTGAAACTTATGGACAAGGAGCTCGTGCCTATAATCAATACGATGGCACTTTGGAGAAAGGACACTTCTCCTCTATCACTACTTTTGGCGACGGATCGATCGGAATTCAAATATCTAAAGAAGTTGGCGATATAACAATAGACGGCGATATCTCAACTTATGGCAGTCTTGGAAATTCCTTAGTTAAAGGAGTTAATATGAAATTACCCGCTTCTGCTTTGAGCGTTAAAAATGGTGGCATTATCCACAGCATCACAGTTGCAGGTAACATTCAGACTTTTGGTGATCATATTACTTCCTATGTAGTAGACTCAGGTGGCATTGTTCGTAACCTTAATGTAGTAGGAACTATTATTGCAGATGGCAAAAACTCTAACCAAGTTAGTGTTGCTATCGATGGTGAATCTCCTATAATCAAATTTGATTAATTTTACATTCTACTTTTATTTGAATACAAAAAAGCCCTGGTGACTAATAAATAGTCATCAAGGCTTTTTGGTATACTGCAACTGATATTTCATTTATTGCAGTTTAATAATTAATCTTTACGACTGTAGTTACTGATATCAGCAACAACGCTACTTACAAACATCTTAGCATTTTCTGATTCGGAATCTTCCTCACCATATTTTCTTACTGAGACTGTAGCATCTTTAGCTTCTTCATCACCAACAACAACTGTATATGGAACCTTCATTGTTTGAGAATCACGAATCTTGTAACCCATCTTCTCATCACGATCATCAACTTCGGCACGAATATTCTTAGCACGTAATTCAGCAAGAACTTCATTAGCATAATCTGAGTGAAGTTTTTGGTTAACTGGAATAATACGAACTTGTGTAGGAGCCAACCATGTTGGGAATGCACCCTTGTAAATTTCAATTAGGTAAGCAATAAATCTTTCCATAGTTGAAACGATACCACGGTGAATCATAACTGGTCTGTGATCTTTACCATCAGCACCAACATATGTTAGTTGGAACTTCTCTGGTTGCATAAAGTCTAATTGGATTGTTGATAATGTTTCTTCATTACCAAGAGCTGTCTTTGTTTGAACATCAAGCTTTGGACCATAGAAAGCAGCTTCACCCTCAGCTTCGTAGTACTTCAAGCCAAGATCATCCATAGCAGCCTTCAACATTGATTGTGATCTGTTCCACATTTCATCATCGTCAAAGTATTTTTCTGTATTAGCAGGATCTCTATAACTTAGGCGGAATGTGTAATCGTTGATATCAAAGTCCTTATAAACTTCAACCATCAATTGTAGAGTACGCTTGAATTCTTCTTGAATTTGATCAAGGGCAACGAATGTGTGACCATCATTTAAAGTCATTTCACGAACACGTTGCAAACCGCTCAAAGCACCTGATTTTTCATATCTGTGCATCATACCAAGTTCAGCGATACGGAGAGGCAAATCTCTGTATGAACGATTATGATGGTTATAAATTTGAATATGTGAAGGACAGTTCATAGGACGAAGTTCAAGCATTTCGCCATCACCCATATCCATTGGTGGGAACATGTCTTCACGATAATGTGCCCAGTGACCAGAAGTCTTATAAGCATTTAAGTTCATAAGGATTGGTGTATAAACGTGTTGGTAACCCCAAGCAACTTCCTTATCGATGATGTATCTTTCGATAACACGACGGATTGTAGCACCATTTGGCATCCAATATGGAAGTCCAGCACCAACTTCTGGGTCAACGAAGAACAAGTCAAGATCACGGCCAATTGTTCTGTGATCACGTTCTTTAATTTCGGCACGACGTTTAAGATCAGCTTCTAGGCCATCTTCTTTGTAGAAGGCTGTACCATAAATTCTTTGTAGCATTGGATTACTTGACTTACCTTGCCAGTAAGCACCAGCAACTGAAAGCAATTCAAAGTGTTTCAAAGCTTTTAAGTTAGTCAAAACTGCATCATAACCAAAGTCAACAAAACCATCTAAAGTATAAACAGGAATTTGAACGGACTCGATAGCACTAATCAAAGATGACTTGTATGGATCATCCTTAAACATTTCAACAAGCTCTTTTTTGTCCATCATTGATCTTTCGATCTTATCGTTGTTCTTGATGATCTTGTTCATCATAGCAGTGATTTCTTTCAATTCATCAACACTGATTTGTCCTTCTTTACTATCAGTATCAACGTAGAAACCATCATCATTGGCCTGCTTTTCACCAAAATGAAGATCTTTCTTGAAATTCTTAGCAGCAGCAGCGAATACTAGAGCAGCTGTATTTCTCAAGACCTTTTGAGCATCTTCTTTATCTTCAGCTGAAATAATTTCAATCTTTGCGTCTTGTTTGATTGGACGTTCAAGATCAACTAAAGTGTCGTTAAGTTTACCAGCAACAGCTTTTTTACCTAGTGATGTGCTAATTGATTTAGCAACGTCCAAAGTAGTTGTGCCTTCGTCAAACTCCTTAACTGAATCATCTGGGAATGTTAACTTGATTTTTGACATAGACTATTTTCCTCCTAAAATTTAGATAACAAAAAAATACGTCCCTGAAGTATATACACATTAATAATATGCACATACTTCAGGGACGTATTTTATACGCGGTTCCACCCACTTTAAAACTGTATAACAAATAACAGTTTTCACTCGTTTGGTTATAGAGTAACCGACATCAATTATGCAGTTTTATGTGAAAGTGGTAACTCCAGTAATGGGTAAGCTTTCAGTAATCGTACCCTCCCTGAATAGAACCGAAGTGTTATCTTTCATGGCTTTATTGAAACATTTATTTTCATAGAATGCAAGTTATTTTTCAAATCTTCTATTTGGTCCACTAACAATTACTTCGCGAGAAAGATACTTAACACGTTCCATAATACGCTTAGCTTTTACCGGTTCTTCTTCACCACGTTGATTGATAGCAAGGTGTTTCTCCAACTCTTTCATTGAAAAATTCGATGAAAAGAAGGTTGGCAAATTCTCTTGCATTCTGTATTGCAAAATAACTCCCAAAACTTCATCCCGAATCCAACTAGACATTGAGTCTGCACCAATATCATCTAGCATCAAGATTTCAGCACCTTTGATTTTATTGACCTTATCTAAAACACTATTTGATCCAATCGAATTCTTCATTTCAACAGCAAAAGTTGGAAAATGCATCATTGTTGTATGCACATCGCTTTTAAATAATTCATTAGCGATTGCACCTAATAGATAGGTTTTGCCAACTCCAAAATCACCCGCTAAATAAAGACCAGGGACAAATCCCTTTTGATTCAAATAATTATCAATAAAATCTAAAGCCTGTCCTAAAGCCTCTTGACGACCATTGCCACTATAATCATCTAACTTAGCCTGTCGAATATCAGACGGCATATCCATCAGAACAAAACCAGTTTCATACTGCGATCTTTTTTCCCGATTCTGTGTTTTTTCATTAGGATAATATGCGACTTCAATATTGTGATTATTGACGATTAGCTTTGGATAATACCCACGTGATAATTCACTAGCATGATTTTTATTATTATAGAATTCATAAATACTGGCAGCACTAGTTGAAATGGCATCTGGATTGATTGAATTACTGTTATCCTTCAAAAATCTTTGAACGTCAGGATCTTTCAAAGCACCATTAAGAAGGCGGCGATAATCCTCCGTCAAATTCTTTGAATTCAAATATTCTGCCAATTTATTTCCTAAATTTTCCATGCTTATTTATCCTTATTTCTTAATCGTTTCAATCTGTCTTGCAACTGAGCATGATTGTCCTCATTATTTGGATCATTTGGCACTTTAGCCCTAACCTTTGTCCAATCCGTTGCTTGTTCAACTTTACGATTTTTATTATTGTTATAACGTCTTTTAGGATTACGAGGCTTATTCTGAAAGTCGTTAATTCTCTGTAGGGCTTGTTCCGGAGTTTGCACATCATTTTGTTGCCAATCATTCGCCATTGTTTCCATCAAAGGCAATGTTAAAGTCGGCGAATTTTGAAGAATATAGTAAACCATAATATTCAAAACCGAGGCTGGCAAATAAGATTTCATTGCCATATCACGCAAAGCACGAGACTCGACGGTTCCTGTAAAGCCACCGCTCTTTTGCTTTTGTGCTGCTAAGAAGTCAGCTGGCGTCATTGATTTAGCTTGTTTTAAAATTAATTGATCGGAACGATTCAAATTAGTAGTTGGTTGATCATTGGTCTCAGTTACGGTTTCTTGTTGCTTAACCGCAATATTTGCATTCTTTTCAAACCGATCCTGAACCAAACGCTTTAAACGATCTGGATCAATTTTATTATTTACGATATCACAAGTTTTTCCAATTAAATCAATTAAGGTAATCTCATCGAGTCCATAAAAGGCATGTAAATTTAAAATCAATTCTTGATTCAATAAGAGATCATCTGGAGAAATTTTGAATAATTGCTGAATACGGTCTGAAATTAATTCCCAATCCAATTGAGGCAGCTTATTCTCATTTAAAGATGGCTTTGGAGCAGCATTGTCAGAATTGAAATTGCTCTGAGCCGTTTTTACTTCTGCAGGAGTATTTATCAGGTCACTGTTGCTTAACTGAAATACTTCCAAAAAATCTTTAGTGATTTCCTGAGAATCTTTTAAAATCAAATCTGAATGAGCATATTTATCGGCCAATAAATGATACTTTGTCTCACCAACTTGCTCATACAGAAAAATACTCATCAAATCATCTTTGAAAAAATCATCCGGAGATAAAGGCTCAAATAATTGATAAACATAATATGGTCCTAAATCATCTTTTTTTGCAAATGTTCTAATTAGTCCTAAAGCTTCCGCTTTAATTCGTGCCTCATAAAATCTTTTTAAATCAATTCCCAAAAGACTCATCAATTCAGCATGACTTTTTCGTTGCGTAACTAATTGTTTATTAGGTAATTTTTCCCACAAAAGCAAATATAAACTAAAAGCTTCTGTTCCTAATATCGGTAAATATAAATCTGTTAAAACATGACGTTCATCATCATTTAAATGACCATTCGGCAAACACCAATAACCTACTAGTGGCGTAAACTTTTCTGAACCAAAATTACTTGTAGCCACTGGCCCACCTCTTATTTCTTATCAATTTTCTTTCCGTTAGACATCATTTCTTGAACTTCTTGCATGAAACCATTCATGTCTTTAAATTCACGATAAACACTGGCAAAACGAATATAGGTTACATCGTCAACTTTGGCCAAAATTTTCATAACATGTTCACCGATAATTTGTGATCGAACTTCACTTTCACCAGTAGCGCGAATTTCATTTTCGACCTTATCAACGATATCATTCATCTGATCCATTGTAACGGGACGCTTTTCAGCTGCACGGACCAGGCCACGAAGCAATTTTTCTCGACTAAACTCTTCACGATTACCATTCTTTTTGATAACTAATAATGGCGATTTTTCTAATCTTTCAAACGTCGTAAATCTAGTACCGCAAAACTCGCATTCACGGCGTCTTCTAATAGCGCGTCCTTCATCGCTGGGACGACTGTCAATAACTTTTGATGAATCATGATGACAATGTGGACAAATCAAAATTCCAACCTCTTTTCCGGGTTAAAGTTGCATAAACAAGTGATCAAATTCATCAGCTAAATGAGTTAAATCCCCTGAATTATCAAGTACAAAGTCAGCCCTTGAGCGTTTTTCATCCATTGACATTTGAGAATTAATTCGATCCATTGCAACTTTTTTTGTTAAATTATTACGTTTCATTAACCGATGTAACTGTACTTCTGGAGTAACATAAATTGCAATCACACCATCAAAATATTGCTGATAATTGCCTTCGAACAACAATTGAATTTCAAAAATAGCAATCGTATCAGATGTGGATGCTTTAGTTTCTTGTATGATTTTTAATATTTTTGCTTTTATGAGGGGACGAGTTATTTTATTCAGTGCTTGTAATTGCAGAGGATTTCCAAAAACCAATGATCCTAACCTTGCTCGATCCAAAGTACCATCAGAAAGGATCACCTCTGAGCCAAATTGTTGAGCAATCTTTTGTAAACCAACTGTTCCAGGCTCCACTACTTGACGAGCAATTTGATCTGCATCATAAACTTTACAGCCAGCTGTCTTAAAGAAATCCAAAACTGTTGATTTACCTGCTGCAATTCCGCCAGTCAATCCATAAATTTTACTCATTTGATAACCTGACACTTAGGACAGAAATGTGTTCCGCGTCCACTTACTTTGATTTTGACAATATTCGTGCCACACCTAGGACAAGGTGTCCCCTCTTTTCCATAAACTTTCAAACTATTTTGCATATTCCCCTTATGTCCAGTGGCATCAATATATGATCTAATAGTTGATCCACCAGCTTCAATTGCTTTTTTCATTTCTTGATTAGACAATTCAATTATATTTTGAATATCAGTATCGCTGAGATGATTGGATGGCGTTTGGGGATGAATTTTGGCCTTCCACAACACTTCATCAACATAAATATTGCCTAGTCCGCTCATTACTGATTGATCCAGCAAAACAGTCTTGATGTCTTTATGATGACGCATAATCCGTGGTTTTAACAATGCAAAAGTAAATGTCTTGGAAAGTGGCTCTGGACCAAGCTTTTGAAGCGACTTATTGTTGTCCAGATCATCCGTATTCCACAATTGCATGCGACCAAATTTTCGAACATCATTATAAATCATTTTTTGTCCATTATCTAATGTGAAAATTGCATGTGAATGTTTATCAATTGCACTTGGATCAGCTGAAATACGATAACGTCCTTCCATTCTCAAATGACTGATAATCGTATAGCCATTATTTAAATGAATCAATAAAAACTTAGCACGACGACCAACATCAGTAATTGTGGCATCAGTTACAAATTCAATAAATTGATTGACATCGCCAGTAATCAAATCGGGATAACGAATTTCTACATTAGTAATTTTTCTTCCCTTAACTTGTGAATTTAGACCACGTCTAACCGTTTCTACTTCAGGCATTTCTGGCATTTATTATCACCTCTATGATTATTTATTGCCATTTTTCACGATACAAGGTATTAAAAAACCTTATTTTGCTTCATACCAAGTCTTACCATGAGCTGTTTCCACTTTCAAAGGAACATCTAATTTTACAGCTGAATCCATCACGCTTGGTACTAACTTCTCCAAGGTAGCAATTTCAGATTTAGGAGCTTCAAAAATCATTTCATCATGTACCTGCAAAAGTAAATTGGCTTGTAATTTTTCCTTAACTAGCATCTTTTGCATATTGATCATTGCCACTTTAATGATATCAGCAGCACTACCCTGAATTGGTGTATTCATGGCTGTTCTCTTAGCAAAATTACGGATATTGAAATTGCTAGAGTGAATATCAGGTAAATAACGACGACGGTGCATGATCGTTTCTACATAGCCATTTTCACGAGCGTATTTAACAATATCATCCATATACTGTTTAACACCAGGATATTGTTCAAAATATGAGGCAATAAAAGCTGCAGCCTGTTTGCGAGTAATTCCGATATTTTGTGACAGTCCATAATCGCTTATTCCATAAACTATTCCAAAATTAGTAGCCTTAGCTTGGCGACGCATGTTAGGAGTAACTTCATCCGTACTATCTAAGCCAAAAATTCTCATTGCCGTATGAGCATGGATATCATAATTTTCCTTAAAAGCTTCCTGCATATTCTCATCCCCAGAAATATGGGCTAAAACTCGTAATTCAACTTGTGAATAATCGGCTGAGAAAATCTCCCAATCCTCATGTTGAGGTACAAAAGCCTTCCGAATCTGTTTTCCTTCATCAACTCGAATTGGAATATTCTGCAAGTTGGGTTCAATTGACGATAACCGGCCTGTTTGCGTCAATGTCTGAAGATAAATAGTATGAATCTTATTGTCTGGATGAATAAATTTCTGCAATCCTACTACATAAGTTGATTGAATTTTAGAAATCTGGCGATAGTCTAAAATATTTTGTACAACTGGTGATTTATCCTTTAGCTTTTCCAACACATCAACTGAAGTCGAATAACCGGTTTTTGTCTTCTTAATAACTGGCAATTTCAAATCTTCAAATAATACTACACCTAACTGTTTAGGAGAATTAATATTAAATTCTTTACCAGCTTCCTGATAAATTTTTTGCTCAATTTCTGCTAAGCGAGTAGCAAAAGTGTTTTCCATTTCCTTTAGTTTCGAAGCTTCAACGGTAATACCCTTAATTTCCATTTCAGCTAAAACATTTGATAACGGCAATTCAATCTCGTCATATAGACTATCTTGATCATTATCTTTTAATTCTGACATCATTTTATCTTTTAGCTGATCAATTACTTGAGCTTTTTGGGCTAAGAAATTTAAAAGAATCGTATCATCTTCTGGGATGGCTTTTTTAACACCTTTGCCATAAAATTCTTCTTCAGTTGGCAAGTTAACATTATAATTCTTAGCAACTAAACCGATATCTTGCTTGTTATCATTGGTATCTAGTAAATATGCGACTAATAGCATATCAAAGCTAATTCCTGCAATTTCACAGCCATAACGATGTAATAACGCTACTGTCATCTTATTGTCAAAAAGATATTTATCTTTAGATGCATCTGCTAGCCACTTTTTTAAGGTAGGATTCTCTAATACAGATATGTCCGTAGTTCCAAAGCAATCTTTTCCATCGGAAATCAATATTCCAATAATAGGAGCTGTATGATAATTTTCGCCAAAGCTTTCAACAATTAAAGTATGTGTTTTAGTGGAGGCTGCAATCCTTTCAATTGCTGCCGTATCTAAGTCGTTAACCTTAATATCATCTAAATCTTCTGCCGTATTTTCCTGAGGAATATCCATTCGATTCAAGAAAGTTTTAAAATTCATCTTTTGATAAAACTGTATCAATTCTTCTTGATTATCGCCACGATATTCAAGATCACCTAATTGCAGTTCAACTGGAGCATCTAATTGAATTGTAGCTAATTTTTTACTTAGCAGAGCCTGATCTTTATCATTAATCAAATGTTCCTTAAGCTTGCTTTTCTTCATCTCATCTACATGTTCATAAATTCCCTCAATGCTGCCATATTGAGCAATTAATTTAATTGCCGTCTTTTCACCGACTTTTTCTACTCCTGGATAATGGTCTGAATTATCGCCCATTAATCCTTTCATATCAATAATCTGTTGAGGTGTAATGCCAAGTTTTTCCTTTACATGTTCTGGCGTATAAGCCTCTGTTTCAGTAACACCCTTAACGTTAACTCGAACCGTGATTTTATCGGTTGTTAATTGAGTCAAATCACGATCCCCGGTAATTACTGTAACGTCCATCCCATCTTTTTCGGCCTTGTGAGCCATCGTCCCGATTATGTCATCAGCTTCATAGTCAGCCAATTCATAAGTTTTAATACCACGGTCGTTCAAAAGTTCTTGAATTAGTGGCAGTTGTTCCATCAATTCTTGAGGCGTTTTGGCACGAGTGCCTTTATACTCAGTAAACATTTTGGTTCTAAAAGTTGTTTTACCGGCATCGAAAGCAACTAAAACGTGCGTAGGTTGTTCTTCTTTTAAAACGATCTCTAACATATTATTAAAAGCATACAAGGCGTTAGTATGAATGCCATCGCCCGTAACAAATTTATCTAAAACATTATGCATAGCAAAGAATGCTCTAAATGAAACACTATTTCCATCTATTAAAAGTAATTTTTTATTTTTCGACATATATTCTCCAATAAAACTGTAATTAACTAACTCTATTTTACCAAATACCAACACGTTGTAACAGTTTCTTAAAAGCTAAAAAAGCCTAGACTCCAATGGAATCAAGACTTATTGGTAATTTTTATTCTTAAACTCATATTTATAATAAACATATATTACAGAAATAAATACTAATAATGATAAGACAGTTAAAACTAGAAAGTCAATTTTTGTACCTTTAATTGTATTAAGAACTGTATTTGTCGTACCGCTAGATATCGCTGTCGCAGATATAATGACTGACAAAACATTGGTTCCTAAAGAACCAGCGTACTGTTGCATCATACTAAACAGTGAATTTTGATCTGATTTATTCGAATCTTGAACTTGCATGCTGCCATCTGATAATGCCACGCCAAAACCGAAACTAAAACCAATTCTAACTAGCAGATAAATTAAAGTTATTTCGATTAAATGGTAGATTGCAAATTTAATCCG
>NZ_AZDB01000026.1 GCF_001434585.1 Companilactobacillus crustorum JCM 15951 | reverse complement strand
CATTTACACAAGATATTTTACGCTCTCCCATACATTTATGGATATAATAGAGTTAATAAGGATGTGAGAGAGTATTAGACAAATAGAAGCTTCAAAACAAAATTCGGTTCTCTAATATTCGTAAGATATGGTAGATATTATACTTTTAATTTCATTAATCGGTATTTGGATTGGAGTCATTGCCAGTATCAATTGGTTAACCTTCTCTGCGCTCCTCCTCAATTCAGTTGTATTTCTTATCAGTCTTGTCGCCGGTAAGGAAAAAAGATAGTTGTTTTAAAAAATCCAGTATAACAACCTTTGTTGGTTGTCGTACTGGATTTTTTTTATCTTAATTACCTATGAATCAGTAGATGCTAATTACATTCTTTAAATATTTTTTTATCTACAAATTCTGTATTATCTACATTAACGTGATTAATAACTTCTTGTCCTTCATAAATACACTTAGTCTCAGTTCCTATTTCGCCATTATCAATCGTAATAACATCATAATAAGTAGCATCGTATATTAAATGCTTATGGGCGTCATCACAATTAATATGATAAGCACTAGAATCAGTTGAGTGCATCAGGATACCATTCTTAGTGAATGACGTCTCAAAATGAATATGTCCTGAAAAAACTGCTTGAACTGAACTATTACTAATAACCGATAATAATTCGTCAGTTTCCTGCAAAATACTATAACGCATATGATGAATGGCAGGACCATCGACTGGATGATGTAAAAATAACACTGCGTACTTATTCTGATTTTTATCTAAATTACTTTTTAGCCAATCAAGTTGTTCTTGACCCAAATAACCTTGTTCATAGTTGTAAAATTTACTATCCAAGAAATAAAAATCATACTCATCCGTCGACATCGAATAGTAATATTTCTTCTGTTCAGATTGCTTCAAGTAACCTTCAAAAAATGCTTTTGTTCGATCATGATTGCCTAAGATCACTTGAATTGGTATCTGTAATTGTTCCTTTTGCTCAGCAATCCATCTAGCTAACCGTTCATAATCCTTGGCCTTTCCTTCATGAATTAAATCACCTGTAATAACGATTAAGTCAGGTTTAATAATCATTTGAGAAATGTCTGTAAAAATACTTGCTAGTTTTAAGTAAGGATCAATCTTTTGATTATTAGCTGCCACTGCATTTTCAGGCGTTAAATGTGTATCGGTAATCTGTACAATTTTATATCTACTCACAGTTTATTTCCCCAATATATATTTTTGTCTGTTTCATAATTAAAAAGTAAACTAGTTGCTCTTTTTAGACCTACAAAAATTTTTTCATCAATCTTAAATTCAAAAGTATTTACAATTGCTTTCAAAGTTAGTCCGTTGTTATCAACTAAGGAAAGCTGAACAAAACGACCATAATCAATAATCTTTTCAATTGTTAATTCTAAATCCTGATTGCTTTGACGCACTTCAGAACAGAGCATATTTTCTGGTCTAATTCCTAAATGATACTTTTGCTCCTTTAATTTTAAGGCCGAATCAGTGATTACTGGCTGACCATTCAAGATAATATTTCCATCTTTATAATCAACTTCGACGATATTGATCTGTGGCGTTCCAATGAACTTAGCAACAAATAAATTAGCGGGATTATTATAAATATTTTCCGGAGTATCAATCATTTGAATAATGCCTTGATCCATTACTGCAATCCGATCCCCTAAAGCCATTGCTTCCAATTGATCATGCGTCACATAAACAATTGTTTGCTGATTAGTAGCATGTAAATTTTGAAGTTCGTCGCGTGCTTTTTCTCGTAATTGAACGTCTATATTGGAAAGTGGTTCATCTAAAAGAAATATTTCACTTTTTTTAACCATTCCTCGTCCAACAGCCACTCGTTGTTTTTGACCACCAGATAATTGTGAAGGTAAACGATCTTTATATTTAGTCAAATTTAGAGTTTCCAAAACATTCTTAATTCGATTTTGACGCTCTTCTTTGGCTACTTTGTGAACTTTTAAAGCATATTCTAAATTCTGATAGACAGTCATATTAGGATAAAGTGCATAATCTTGAAAAACCATGGCTATTGTATGACCATCATTTTTTAGCTCTTTCAAATCACGATGATCAATCATCACTTGTCCAGATGTAACCCCCTCTAAACCAGCAATCATTCTTAAAGTTGTTGATTTACCACAACCAGAAGGTCCTAGAAGGACTAAAAATTCACCAGCTTTGACTGACAAATCCATCCCATCGATAATAGTATTTTTTTTAAATTGTTTTGAAACATTTTTTAGTTCAATCGTTGCATTTTTCTTATTCATACGTTCTCCCTACTTCAAACCACTGTTACTGATACTATTTAGAATATATTTTTGGAAAATTAAATAAATAATCAAGGGTAATATGACCATTATTGTCGATAGTGCCATAGCTAGTGGAAAATTAGTTCCACCTTCACTGGAAATATAATTTTGAAGTGCTAATGGCAAAGTAAAACTAGCTTTATCTTTCAAGATCAAAGTCGGCCAAACATATTCATTCCATGAATTAATGAAGAAAATAGCACCCACACTGACGATACTTGGCTTAAGAATTGGAATGACAATATTGAAAAAAATCTTCCGATTCGGAATATCATCAATCTTAGCAGCGTCAATTAATGTATTAGGAATCTTTTCCATTGTTTTAAGAAAAATCATAATTCCAGTAGCATCACATAGTTGAGGCAAAGCTACCCCTAAAATATTATTTAATAAACCTAACTTAGAAATAACTAGGTAATTCGGTATCATTACAATCGTAAAGGGCACAAAGATAGTGGCAACGAAAAGTAAATAAATTATTATTTTACCTTTGAATTGATAACTTCTAAAAGCATAGGCTGTTAATAATCCTGTCAGCAATTTACCTATTGTCACGATAGTAGCCATAAAAAAGGTATTCCAAGTTAATCCCAAAAGATTAATTTGCTTGTTTAGCAATAAGTAATTATTTACTGTCGGATGAATTGGAATCAAATTCAGCATCGTGGTATACGAATCACGTAAGGTCTTAAAAGAATTAGAAATCATGAATAGAATCGGTACAACTGCTCCCAAGACCAACATAATCAGTAAAACATGCCATAGATTAATTTTTTTAAGCATAATTTTTAGCCTTCCCTTCTACAAATCTAATTTCAATAAATAGAAGAACCAAAAATACTATAAAAGTTACAATTGCTAATGCTGAGGATGTTCCAGTCTTATATAAAACAAAGGCGTTCAAATAAGTCTGATAGATTATGTTTGAAGATCCGTAATAAGGACCACCAGTAGTAATAACGTTTATTGGTGTAAAAACATACTGCAATCCCTGAACAATTGTCAAAATTAATACGTAAATGGCAATCCCTCGATTCATCGGCAAAATCACATTCCAAATTAATTTCCATTTGGGAATTCCATCAATCTTGGCAGCGTCAATTATATTAGCAGGAATTGAACCTAATCCAGTTAATAATAAGATGAAATTATAACCGAATACTTTCCAATTTGTTATAAAGCAAATGACAGTAATAGCTAAAATACCTGAATTGGACCAATTGGGCATGGTCATCCCTAAACTTTTCATTAGATATGCAATTGGACCTGAGACCGGATTTAAAATCCAAGTAAATAACATAGCTCCAACAACTAGTGAAAACAAACTAGGAATAAAGAAGAGAACTTTATACGCTCCTTGCATTTTTTTAATGAAGAATTTAACTATCAAGGAAATGAAGTAAGGTATCACAAAATTCAATACTATTAAAAATAGGATATAAATCAATGTATTAAGAATCACTTTCTGATTTATTGGATCCGTGAATACTTCAACATAATTTTTCAAGCCCACGAACTCTTTCGTAGGGGCGATTAAATTCCAATCAAAAAAACTTAGGTAGAACGTGTAAAGAATCGGCACAATCATAAAAACTAACAATAAAATTGCTGTAGGTAATAAATACAGAAATGGTAAGATTTTTTTATTTTTGTTCAACATTGATTTTATCCTGAGCAGCTTTCAAGGTAGATTGTACATTGCTTCCAGATAAGATTTTATCCCTGGCATCAATCATTGATTGTTCCGCCTGAAGGCCTTTTTTAGGGAAAGATGTCCATGGAATAGCATTGTCTAAAGTTTTAACAGCTGGTTCTAACATTGGATTTTCTTTGACGTAATCTTTAAAACTAGCTGATTCAAGTGCAACCTTTGTTGGTGGCAAATAACCTGTTCCTTTACTCCAAGTTACAGCTGATTCAGCCTTATACATCCATTTTTCAAATTCCCAAGCGGCTTTTTGTTGTTCAGAGTCTTGAGCAGTAATAGCTAACATTGAACCACCAACTGGTACTACCGTTTTATGACTTTCAAAATGTGGTGCTACGATTGCCGAAGCGTTGAATACTGCACTCTTTTTAATATGCGAAGCCTGTGCAATCGTTGTAAATGCCATTGCTACGTCACCTTTAATGAATGAATCCATCCCTTGTGCCCAAGGCGTGTGTAAAGCTAATTTACTATTAACCATTTCTTGGTAATATTTATAAGCTGCTATGCCGTTAGAACTAGCAAAAGCAGCTTTGCCATTCTTTTGGATGTCTGCCCCATTACTTAGCATAACTGCTTGTTGGGCCCAAGTATCGCCTGGTTCTTGAATATATAGACCATATTTACCAGATTGATCATGAATTGTCTTTGAGGCGGCTTTAACGCCTTCCCAAGTGGTTAATGAACTTTCATCAATATTGTATTTACTTAAAATATCTTTATTAATAAACAATACTGGCGTACTTAATGAATATGGCAAACCAACTAAATTGCCTTTACTATCTTTAGCAAACGACAATGTTCTCTTACTAAAGTTATCATCAATAAACTTAGTATTGCCATCGAATTTTTTAGCCGCATCGGTTGGCATCATATATTTAAAATTGCTTGAAAAGTAATTATCGTAAGCCCAGCCGACTTGTGTAACGTCAGGAACCTTACCAGATGCTTGAGCAGATTGAAGGTTTTGCATTAGGCCCTTATACATATCGGGATTGTACTTAGCCGTTACCTTAATGTTCTTATGTGTATCGTTAAATTTCTTTACAAGATCATCAACTGTAGCTCCCCCTTGAGTTTGTGCATTAACGTGCCAATAAGTAATATGTTTTACTGACGACGATGATGTTTTTTTGCCACAGCCAGCAAATAAAACAGCCAAAGACATTACGCCCATAATTAACAAAAATTTCTTTAAAATATTATTTTTCAAAATATTTCCTCCCCTTCTCTGATTAATTAATCATATTCGCTGGCTGTGTAAAAAAAGTATATTTAATGTTTAGAAATTGAAAATATTCTGTAAAAAATCTTTACAAAAAAAACTCAATCGATTAATTGGAGATAATACCTAATCGATTGAGTTTTTCTTTAATTTATTTCTTCAATTACTTTTTGTGATACTTTTGGCGCTAAAACTTTTTTACCGTTGTAATTTTTACCAAAAACAAAAGCAAAAATCACCGTTAGTAATGGATTTAGCCAAACGTAGAAAGCACAAGAAATGAAAACAAATGGACTAACACCTAAGACCCCAGAAATAAAGATTCCGGTAACGCCCCATGGTACCAAAGCATTAATATCAGCTCCACCACTAGCCAACACTCTTGAAAGGTAAACTGGTTGAATATCTTGTTTTTTAAAGTTATTTCTAAAAGTAGTACCAGGCAAAATAATAGAAATGTATTGTTCACCCACCAAAAAATTAACTCCAATAGCACTGATCATTGATGTCAAAATTAATTTACCGGGTGTATTGACTTGCACCGTCATCTTGCCAATCAGATTATTAATAACTCCCATTTTTAACAATACGCCGCCTAAAGTCAAAGCTACCAAAATCAAAGAAATACTGCTAAGCATGCTAGTAATTCCACCGCCACTGACAATTGCATTAATTTTTTTATCTGGTGAATTCAATTGAAATCCATTCATGATTTGATTGCTAATAGTTTTTACGCTGGGATGAGAAATTAAAACATGCATAATAATTGCAGTAATTGATCCCGATAACAATATTGGAATAGCTGGAATCTGAATAATAGCACAGAAAATTAAAACGGCAATCGGAATGAGCATTAACGGCGAAATAAAGAAATTACTATTTAAAGCATTAATAATATGATGAACCGAACTCATATTAGGATTAGTGGTTGCATGCCCTACTACCAAAAAGATAATTGCTGTCACTATGGCTGATGGAATAGCTGTATGGGCAATCGTCTTAATATGATCAAAGACATTATTGACACCAGCAATTCCGGTAGCAAGATTAGTAGTTCCTGATAAAGGAGACATATTATTGCCAAATAAAGCTCCCGAAACAATTGATCCAGCAGTTAAGGCCATATTAATTCCCATAACTTGACCAATCCCCATAAAAACAATTCCTAGGGTACTGATAGTTGTAAATGAACTGCCGACAATAATACCAACTAAACAACAACTAATAAAAACTGTGAAGAGAAAGAAACGAACATTCAACAACTCTAGACCATAAACCATAATCGTTGGAATAACACCTGACATTGACCAAGCCGAGACCAAGACACCAATCATAATAAAAATAATCATAGGAATAATACCTGGCTTAATCCCTTCAGTAATACCTTCTTGCAGTTCATTCCAAGAAAAGCCTCTAAATTTACCGTAAAATAACAATAATGTAAAGGTTAAAAGAATTGGAATCTGCGGCGTCATTTTCCAAGCAATCATCATCGTTCCTAATAATCCGAACATAACAAGCATAATTATCAAACTTTCCCAAAATGTTAATCGATCTGTTTTCTTCATAATACTCACCCTAATTATTTCTTTCTTGTTTTTTAATTGATTTTTTATTTGCTCCAATAGGGTCTATAAAGATAATATCTTTTTACTTGTTTTACTTCTTTTTCATTCAGGATTTGACTAAATCGAGCTTGTAATCTTAGTTGCTCAAAAAATTTCATGTTGTTTCCTCCTCTTGTGTCCTCGGGATATAAAAAAAGCGTTCCTGCAATATATGCAGGGACGCTTTTGCGCGGTACCACCCAAAATTCAAATAGATAAACTTATCTATTTGCTCTTTATTCCCGTAACATGGGACACGAAATCTTAGTTTTGTATTTTGCTAAAATATCCTGCATGGCTCGCACCGTCCGCCAATTCTCTGAACACCCAGATATTCTGCTACTTCTTTTAAAACTAAAATTAATTTATGTAAGTAATACTAGCAGATTTTTTTTGATTTGCAAGAGATATATTAAAGAAAAATTATATTTATCTAATTTTATTAAATTTGGTCCAATAAATTTTGCATATCTTCGTTATCTGGATCTTGCTTCAAATACAACTGTAAAGCAGATTTTAGAACTTCATTATTACCAGTACCACGAAGAATTTCAATCAAATCATTCAGATAATCCAAATTGTCTTTAAAGTCATCTAGGACTAATAAAATATTTGCCTGAGCTTCATTAATATCATCAGTTTCAAACTCTGACTTAGCCAAATTCCAAGTTAATTTTGGATTATTTGAGATATCCTGATTACTCAAAAGATCTAAATTGGCCTTGAATTGACCCTTAGTAACGTAGTAGTCACTCAGTTTAATGATCAATGGCAAAGGATCATCGACTTTTTTAATACCCTTTTCCAGAATTTCAATTGCTGCTTTAGAATCTTCGGCCGTACCCGCGTCAAAAGCAATTTGATAAAGGCGATCATCTAATTCATTTAAATTCAAACCTAATTGGGCATATTTGAAAGCATCTGAATTCTTCTTAATATTCAAATAGTCCTCAGCCAAAATTGGATAGGCTGTTGGATAATCACGATTCGTCTCCAAAAGCTTTTCTAAGATCGCAATGGATTTATTATAATTTTTTACCTGATTATATAAAAATCCTAATTGAAATTGAGCATCCTCGTTTAATTCTAACGCATTAAGTTTCTCATACTCACTAATAGCTGCTTCATATTGACCATCTCCAGCCAAAGAACTGGCTTTGCGCAATGTTATTGAAATACCTGAATAATTTTTAATTCCCATATCCAACAGTAAATCGTAGTATGTCAAAGCCTTACTAAATTTATTTTCATCAAAATAAACTTCTGCTAAGGCAAATTTAAAGACTTCTTCATCTGGGTATTCACGAATCCCTGTTAGCAGTTTTTGCTCACTGACTTCATAAAGCCCTTGCGATTGATAAATATCAGCTGAAACTAATAAATTTTCCGCATAGGCCGGTGAATCAGGAGCAATTTGAGAAATATAATCTAGAGCTTGATCGCTATCACCATCAGAGACAGCAATTTCAGCCAATCTCGACAAGATTTGCCCTTCTGTTGGGTAATTGGTCAACAGATGTTGATAAATCGTCTTAGCTTGTACAGAGAGTCCTCGACTCATTAATGTTTCAGCCAACGAATATTGTGTTTGATCATCATCTTCCAAAAGCGAAGCTTGAATCAAACTGTCCACTCTAGAAAAATCGCCATCGTCTATTGTTTCTATAACTTCATCTGCTTTGCTCAAATTAATACCTCCATTTTTTGCATAAAAAAAGACGGCCCTCAGACCGCCCCTCATCAGTTAAAAATAAATTATTTAACTGAGTCCTTCAAAGCCTTACCTGGTTTAAATGCAGGAACCTTGCTTGCAGGAATTTTAATTTCTTCGCCAGTTTGTGGGTTACGACCCTTACGAGCAGCACGTTGACGAACTTCGAAGTTACCAAAGCCAATTAATTGAACCTTGTTACCTTCAGATAAGTTTTCTTGAATAGTTTCGAAAACAGCATCAACAGCAGAAGTTGCATCCTTCTTTGTCAAACCTGTTTTACTTGCTACACTATCAATAAGTTCAGCTTTATTTGCCATATGTGAATACCTCCGGAAAATTGTAAAAAATTTAGAACACATGAACTTTTATTAATGCGTTCATTATTCTAATAACAAAATTACCATAGCAATGCCGATGTGGCAAGCATTTAGGCTATTTTTTAAGATAATTCTTACTATTTATAAATATATTAATAAAAACGAATAAAATACTATGCTTTTAGGCTATTTTCGCTTTCTAGGTAGAATCTTAATTGGTGTACCTTCAAAATCAAAAGTTTCACGTAATTGATTCTTTAAGAAACGTTCATATGAGAAATGCAATAATTCCGTTTCATTTACGAAGACAACGAAAGTAGGCGGTTGAATTGCAACTTGTGTCATATAGTAAATTCTCAAACGCTTACCATTAACTAATGGCGTTGGTGCAATTGAAGTTGCTCTTAACAATAAGTCATTCAAAACAGAAGATTGAATACGACGATCGCGATTAGCATAAACTCGTTCAACTAATTCAGGAATTTGATCCAATCGTTGGCCCTTAGTTGCAGACGTAAAGAGAATTGGTGCATATGATAAATATTGGAATTCATCTCTTATTTGATTTTCAAAGTCCTTCATAGTATTGGTATCTTTTTTCAAAGTATCCCATTTGTTAACGACAATAATAACACCCTTGCCAGCATTATGAGCATAACCAGCTACACGTTTATCTTGTTCACGAATACCTTCTTCTGCATTTAATACTACGCAGACAACGTCTGACTTATCAATCGCACTCAAAGCTCGCAAGACAGAATATTTTTCAGTATTTTCGTAAACTTTACCACGTTTTCTGATACCAGCGGTATCAATCATCGTAAAATCTTTATCTAGTTTTTGATCATGATATTTAGTATCGATTGCATCTCTAGTTGTTCCTTGCATATCTGAAACAATAACACGATTGTCACCTAAAATAGCATTAACTAAAGATGATTTTCCAACATTAGGACGACCAATGAAACTAAACTTAACTGTATCGTCTTCATCCGACTTGTCATCATTTGGAAACGCCTTAACAATTTCATCCAATAAATCACCTAAACCGGTTCCTTGAGAACCAGAGATAGGATTAGGATCACCAAAACCAAGTGAATAAAAGTCATAGATATTCTCACGTTGTTCTGGATTATCAGCTTTATTAACTGCCAAAATAACTGGTTTTTTAGTCCGATAAAGAATCTTAGCAACGTCTTCATCTTCCTTAGTAACACCATTTTGTCCATTGACAATAAAGACAATTACATCAGCTTCATCAATTGCGATTTCAGCTTGATTTTTAATTTGAACGGACATCTTTTCACCGCTCATTTCGATACCACCAGTATCAATTAGACGAAATTCTCTACCTAACCAACTAGCACGTGAATAAATCCGATCACGTGTCACCCCCGGTGTATCTTCAACAATCGATAATCTTTCATTAATGATTCGATTGAAAATAGTAGATTTCCCAACATTGGGGCGTCCTACTAACGCAACTACTGGTACAGACATATTTTGCCTCCCTACTTATCTATTTATGTTCATTTACTATTTCAGTTACTCGCTCAACAACTTGTGCAATTGTCATATTTGACGTGTCTACTTCAATCGCGTCATCAGCTTTTCTTAAAGGCGAAATTTCACGGTGTGAATCTTTATAATCACGAGCTGCAATCTCATCTTGCAATTCTTTTAATGGCGTTTTAATACCTCGCTCGAGATTTTCTTTATAACGTCTCTGAGCACGTACTTCCACACTAGCTATTAAGAAAATTTTGACTTCAGCATTAGGCAAAACAGTAGTTCCAATATCACGACCATCCATCACAATATCAATATCATTTGCCATATTCCGTTGCATTTCTACTAATTCAGTTCTAACTTCCTTGATGGCAGAAACCTGTGACACATTATTCGTAATTTCTTCAGTTCTAATTGCATCAGATACATCTTCATCGTCCAACAAAACATGTTGTCCATCAGCCTGATTAAGAAAATGAATTTTATGTTCTGACATTAATTTTAAAATATTGAGAGTATCACCATAACCCACATTATGCTTTTTTGCAAGCAAAGTTACTGTCCGATACATTGCACCAGTATCACAATAAACAAAATTTAAATTCTTGGCAATCAATTTGGCAATGGTACTTTTTCCTGCCGAAGCTGGTCCGTCGATAGCTATTTGCATTTATTTCTCTCCTTAATAAAAGGGCCCAGACAAAAGATTGTCAGAGACCCTACACATAAAAATTATTTAACTCTTAGTGTTGTACCTGGTGTCAATGTTCCAACATTACCATTCAAACTCTTTAATTGAGCTGTTGTTAAGTTGTTGTTGTAAGCAATTCTAAACCAGTTATCACCGGCTTTAACTGTATAGTAAGATTCATTGCTACTATCAGTTGAAGAAAGTGATGAATTATCATTAGTTGTACTTGTTGATGCTTGTTGATTATTTTGTTGTGTATCTTGCGAATTGCTGTTAGTCGTTGATGCTTGACTATTATCAGTCGTATTGTTATTAGCTGTAGAATCAGAAGCTGTATTATTATCAGTACTGCTACTTTGATTATTATCGTTTGTAGCTGCCGTTGACTTCTTACTACTATCAGTTGATTTTTTAGCCTTAGTTGCGGTTTTAGATTTAGTAGTCTTCTTAGCAGTTGACTTTTTCTTAGTTGTCTTTTTCTTGGTTGACTTATCTTTATTTTCAACCGACTTCTGTGTTTGTGCACTATCTAAATCACTGCTGCCGCTACCCTTAACAGCATTAATAATCACCGGCGTAAACATAATAACAATCAAAGCAATAACTAATGTAACAACCAAAGTATGATTGCCACGTTGTTTTTCCTTACCTACTGTACGTGATACGTGACCATCATCATCTGTATCGGAATCAAAACTCTTTTCCCAAGGCTTTACATCATCTTTTGCCTCAGAATCATCGGGTTCTGAATCAGCTTTAGGTTCAGACTTGTCATCTGTAACCGGTTCTGACTGTGATTTATCCGATGCCGAATTTATTGGTGGCACGGGTACATAAGTTGTTTGATGTGAATCATCCGGTTCACTATCTTGTTTAGCTTCGTTAAGATGATCATCACTTTCTTCAGCTTGCAGATGATCATCTGCAACCGGCGTAGGATTATCCAAATCACTATCATTAGCATTTGGATGCTCATTTTCCGGTTCAGCTTCTTCATTATTAGAAGTTTGAGCGTCAGAAATATTTTCATTTGTTGGTGTGTTACTACTATCATCTGTATCAATTAGATGATATCTTTTTAAATCCTCAAGACTGACAGATCCTTCTAGTCCTTTAGTGGATTTAGGAACACGTGAATCGCCAGACATATTGTTTTTATCATTATCGGCCATTAAAAACCAACCTCCTAATTTCTATCTCTTAAAGCATATCATAAAAGTTTAAATTTTTTCTTTAAAGATTTATAAAATTTCATTAGGTAGGCTATTTAATCGCAAAATGACCCTTGATTCTTGGATATACAATTATAACTGCGGCTGAAATAATCAAAGCTTTGACAATATTAAAAGGAACTACACTTGTTGCCACATATTCAGCTAAACTCATATTCAATTTCATGCCGATAACATTCATATATAATGGCATAACAACCAAATAATTCAATATCGACATAATAACGGTTAATGAAATTGTTCCCACAATAACAGCGGTTATCTTTTTATTCTTTTTCCAAAAATAGTCGAACGGCAATAATAATGCTACTGCTCCTACAAAAGCAGCTCCATTGCCAATCAAACCAGCCAAGCCACTACCAGTAACTAAAACATGAACCACTGACTTAATTAATGCTATTAAAATTCCCCCAACCGGTCCAAATGCAAACGAACCAATTATTGTTACCACATCGCTTAAATCAACCTTTAAAAATGGCAACCAAATCAACACTGGAAACTCGAAAAACATTAAAATTGTCCCCAATGCTGCAAAAATTGAAACTCCGATAATCTCTTGAAATTTGTAAGTGCTTTTTCCCATAAGAATCAACCTCTTCCAATTGATCTCCAAAGAAAAAGGTCTGTTTTGGGCACACCAAAACAGACCTTACTCTGTTTTCTTCCATCTAGACTTTAACTATCGGTATTGGAATCACACCAATTCGGCCAACTTGCGTTGGGTCGCGGACTTTACCGCCGGTCGGGAATCACACCCTGCCCTGAAAACCAATTTATTTAATTTATATGTTTAATATAGCAGAACCCCTGTTAGAGTTCAACTGAAGTGTAGTTATAGGAATAATACCATTTAGTTATTAACGACAAATATGCGCTACTTTTTCAGCAAAATATGTTTAACAATGAGCTTCAATATGACATTTAAAAATGTACAATTTTCTCACTGTTCATCGCTCTCTATTGTAGAAACCAATAATCTATTAGCTAAATCCGATAATTTAGTAATATCAAAATTTTGTTTTCGCATTGCAGTACGCAAGACGCCCACCATACCCCAGCAACAATAATTCAAAATATATTCAGCCTCTTCAGAATTAGAAAAAGGAATCACACGCTGCCCATTAGCAACTGTTAACTGAATTAATTTTTGCATCAGCTCTGAATCAGGATTGCGACACAAAACACCGATCATCTTTTGATTGGCTTCGATATAGGACATAACAACTTTAAAAAACTGCGATCCAATATTGTTTTCCTCATCGGTAGGCTCAAACTCTTCCAATATTTTACTGAAATGATTCATTACATAGTCCTCTGTTTTGTGAAGCAAGTCATAGATATCTCGATAATGCAGATAAAACGTACGGCGATTAATATCAGCTTTATCGGTAATTTTTTGGATTGTTATGTCTTCAATAGGCATGACCGCCATCAGATCAATAAAATTATTACGGATCAATTTTTGAGTACGGCGAGCCCTGCGATCATTTGTGTTCAAATCATCCCTCTTTTACTTCACAATTTAATATTTTCTGTGTATTAAGACACAGAATCTTTTACTTTGTTTATTGTTCTTAACGTATCTTCTCAATATTATAAAGCCATTAGCCAAGGAGGTACAACCAATGTATTTAACGTTAAAAGAACTCAGGCACGACAAATTAAAATTCAGTGCTTTGGGATTAATAATTTTTCTAATCGTTTTTTTAGTTCTCTTTATTACTGGATTAGCTAACGGATTAGCCAATGACAGTGGCTCAGCTATTAAAGAAACGCCAGCCAAAACTTTTATTTTACAAAAAGGCTCACAAGCTCGTTTAAACCGATCTAACTTAACAGAACAAGATTGGCAAAAATTTCATTCCCAATATCATAACGATGCTGCCAAACTAAGTGTGGCTCAAATGACCATTCAAAAAGCCAATAATGCTGATAAAAAAACAGACATCACATATTTCATTTTAGACCGATCTAGTTTTCTAGCGCCGACAGCACTAAAAAGCCAAACAGATAATCACGTTTATGTCAGTCGAAAATTAGAAGCCGAAGGCTATAAAAAAGATGATATCTTTAAAGATTCTAGCAGTGGCAATACTTTTAAAATTGCTGGTTTTGTCAATAACGAATCTTACTCACATGCTCCGGTCATCTATTTAAATACTCATCAAGCTCAAAATATCTTGCCCACTTCAAAACAATTCAATGCAATCGCTTTGAAACAAAAATTAGCCAAAAATTCGAAATATCAAGTCATTAGTCAACAAACTTTAATCAATAATATTCCTGGCTATTCCACCGAACAAAGTTCTCTTTACTTAATGATTGGCTTTTTATATCTAATCTCACTATTCGTACTTGCAGTTTTCTTCTACATCATTAATCTTCAAAAAATCAGTGACTTTGGAACTCTTAAAGCATTGGGGACCAAAACGTCTTATTTAGTCCAGCACGTTCTAACAGAAATGGGACTGTTATCAGGTATTGCTATTCTTATCTCATTCGGAATTACTTATCTCATTAAAATTAAAATGCCTGCTTCTATGCCCTTTAGTCTAACTTTACCTACTTTATTGGCTACAGGTCTGCTTTTCTTATTTATTGCTCTTTTAAGTGCTCTGCTGTCACTCATTAAAGTCTTAAAAATCGACCCTATTAATGCTATTGGAGGTAATAACTAATGTCAGTCTTAGAATTGCAAAACATTATCAAGAATTATCCAGATGGTCAAAATGTCAATGAAGTCTTAAAAAATGTTTCTTTTCACGTCGAACAAGGTGAATTTGCCGCTATCATTGGTCCTAGTGGCGCTGGGAAAAGTACCTTATTAACCATTATGGGGGCTTTGCTTTCCCCTAGTTCTGGAACAGTCTTATTAAACAATCAGGACATCAGTCATCTTTCCAAAAAGAAGCAGACCGAGATCAGACTAAACCAGATTGGCTTTATTTTTCAAAACTCAGATTTAATTCCTTATTTAAAAATTACAGAACAATTACAATTTATTCAAAAGATTTCTGCCAAAGAACCGCTTAATGCAAAAAAACTTCTTCAGCAATTAGGTTTAGATCATCGACTGAATAGTTATCCTAATGCTTTATCTGGTGGCGAAAAGCAACGAGTAGCCATTGCCAGAGCCTTTATCAACCAGCCAGACTTAATTTTGGCAGATGAGCCAACTGCTAGCTTAGATTCTAAACGTGGCCGTGAAGTCGTCAAAATAATTCAAAAAAACGTTCATCAACAAAACAAGGCTGCTGTAATGGTCACACATGATGAACGTGTTCTTGATTTGGTAGATACTATTTGGCAAATTGAAGATGGCAAGCTAAAAAAAATAAAGAATCATTAATTTTAAGTCATTCCAAATATCTCTAGACATAATAAAAACTCCTCTGCTGAATTATTCCACATGAGGAGTTTTTATTATGTCTGAAAAGCCCAAAATTTTTTAAAGCGAATTCAATACAACTTTTATTTATTATCTTTTTTTAACTCTGCTACTTCTTGACGAGTTAAGTTACGATATTTACCTGAAACTAAACCATCCAAAGTTAGGAAACCATAGCTTTCACGAGCCAACTTTTCAACTTTATGACCTACAGCATCAAACATATTCTTTACTTGATGATTATGGCCTTCATGAATCGTAATTCTAACGATTGATGAATTTTTCTTTTTATCTTTTGACATAACTTTGACTTTTGCTTTAGCAGTTGTGAACCCTTTGAGCTTAATACCGCCTTCAAGCTTCTTGATTTCCTCAGTTGTTAAAACACCTTCGATTTTAGCAACGTAAGTCTTCTCAACATGATATCTAGGATGCATCAGATGATTAGCAAATTCACCATCATTAGTTAACAACAGTAGTCCCGAAGTATCATAGTCCAAACGACCGATTGGATAAACCCGTTCTTGAACGTCTTCCAACAAATCAGTTACTACTTTACGCTTTTTATCGTCAGTTACTGCAGAGATGACCCCACGAGGCTTGTACATTAAAATATAACGCTTTTTTTCCTCTTCAAGTGGCATTCCATCAACTTCAATTTTATCTTGATGGTCAACTTTTATACCCATTTCCGTTACGATCTTGCCATTAACTCTAACATGACCCTTAGCAATTAATTCTTCTGACTTACGTCTAGAAGCAACGCCAGCTTCTGCCATAAACTTTTGTAATCTAACCTTCTCCATTTGTATCTCCTATATTTGAGATGTCCTCAAAATTTTCTATTTTCGGTAAATCTTTTATACTTTTAATTCCAAAATAATCAAAAAACTCATCGGTTACGATATATAAGTTAGGATGACCTGGAACATTCTTTTTACCATTTTCTTTAATCAACTTGCGCATTAACAAAGTATTCAAACTACCAGAACTCTGAACACCGCGAATTTCGTCAATTTCAATTCTTGTTATAGGTTGACGGTATGCAATAATTGACAAAACCTCTAAAGCCGCTTGACTGAGCTTTGTTCCCAGACCTGATTTAAAATACTTCGTCAATAAATCGCTAAATTCATTTTTGGTTACTAATTTATACAGCAAATTATAATCTACCAATTGAATCCCTGAATCAGCATCCGTCATTAATTTAACTTTTAATTCTTCAATATTTTGTCTTAAAGCAGCACTATCAATTTCTAAAAGCTCTGCTAAATCCTTCTCTTTGATTCCTTGATCGCCAGCTACAAAAAGCAAGGCCATTATTTTTGCTTGATACACGACTAATTCCTCAATTCAATAAATAATTCACTCTTAAAGTCTTGTTGTTGCAACGAAACGATTTGTTTCCGAGCCAACTCTAAAATAGCCATAAAATCAGTTACAATTTCTTCAATATTGCCGTTTAACTTCAAAAGTGCTTTAAAAGTTGTTTTTTTAACTGAGTGAAGTTCTGACATGATACTATCAGTTGCATCTTCAATTGAAATTGTCTCATTTTCAATTGTTTCAGTTTCTGGTTGATGATTTTTCTTTTCCCTTAACAATTCAGCATAAGTTGTAGCTAAATCTTCTAATACTACTGAACCAGGTTGTAAAAACTGATCCAATTGCTTATTAGGAAGACTGACTTCTTTATCAAATTGTTGTAGTCGTACCTGCTCTTTTTCCTCAAAGTAGGCTGCTACTCGCTTATATGTCTGATAAGTCAATAATTGCGAGACTAATTGGTCACGTGGATCTTCTTCTAAATCATCAGTTATTTCATCAGGTGCTTGTGGCAATAAAAGTTTGCTTTTGATTGACATCAATGTTGAAGCCATAACTAAATAGTCACCGGCAATATCCAACTGCAATACTTTCATACTCTTTAGATAATCCAAATATTGCTGTGTAATTTGAGCGATAGGAATGTCATAAATATCAACCTTCGATTCCTTGATCAAATGCAGCAATAAATCAATCGGACCTTCAAAATCAGTTAAAACTAGTTTTAATTTTTCCATTAGTTCGATTCTTTCATTTCTTTTTCCAGCTTTTCTTTACTCTGACGCCATTGTTTTATTTGATTGCTTAAATTAAAGTTTCCCAAAATTACTCGATCAGGAAATTTCTGCTGAATATCGTCAAAAATCTTATAAATATTGCTTTGTGAACGATATGAAGGATTCAAAGAAATATACTCGACAAAAACAGTCCGGTCGGAAAAAGACAACGCTACAATTCCAGAGTAATCTTCAATATTGCTCTTCCACAAATATAACTGACGATTATCATCTTCAGAGTATAAATTAAGTTCTTGCTCCAAATTATCTAAATCCTTCAAATCACTTATATATGATAGAAATCCCATTGCTATTTTCTTATTTTCATCACTGTATTTATTAAGCATCTACATCCTCCTAAGCACGTGGAAAAGACTTGTTATAGACTTGTTTCATATGAGTTTTATTAACATGCGTATAAATTTGTGTAGTTGAAATATCAGAGTGTCCTAACAATTCCTGAACTACTCGTAAATCAGCCCCATTTTCTAACAAATTAGTTGCAAATGAATGTCGCAAAGTGTGGGGCGTAACATCTTTTTTTATACCAACTTGAGCAATGTATTTTTTTATCATTCGCCAAATCGACTGTCGCGTTAATTTTTTGCCGCGAAAATTCAAAAAAACTTCTTTTTGTTGACCATATTTTTCAACCAATCGAGCTCTTGTCTCTTGAAAATACTTTTTGAGCCACGTAATAGCCGTGTCGCCAATTGGCAATAGACGTTCCTTATCACCCTTACCTAAAGTTTTAATTAACCCTAAGTCCAAATGTAAATCATCCATACTTAAATTGACTAATTCACTAACTCGTAGACCAGTCGCATACATCACTTCAAAAATAGTTCTGTCTCTGATACCTAAAGGTGTAGAAACATCTGGCGATTCAATCAATGAATTGACTTCCTCCATAGATAAAACCAACGGTAAATGCGTTCCCTTTTTAGGTGCATCCAATTCGTTCATCGGATTAGCGTGAATTTTATCAACTAATTCCATCCATTGATAGAATTTTCTTAGTGAAGAAAACATCCTCATCTGAGAGGTTTTAGACTTCTGTTCCTTATCCTGACTGGCAAAAAATTGTGTCACAATAAAATGATCTTCAGGATAGAAATCTAATTTCTTTTGCTCCAAAAAACTACTGAATTCCAATAGATCCTGTTGATAGGAAACAATTGTATTTTTTGATAGTCCACGATCTAATCTCAAAAAACGAGTGTAGTCGACAATGGTATCGATCATAACTTGATTCTTTATCGATAACTTATCACTCATAAATCATCACCTCTACTTGAGATAAGTGTAGCCATCTTTTTGTTCAATTTTACGTTGCTTCATTAAATTACCTAAAGCACGTTTAAAGCTTCCTTTACTGATACCAAAATATTCTCTAATTTCATCAGGATCACTTTTATCAGTATAAGGCATCTTTTTGGCACGAGAATGTTCTAAGACAGCTACGATCATTTGAGCATCAGGTGTTATTTCTTCATAGGCGCGGGGTTTCATTGACAGATTTAAACGACGGTGACTTGAACCAATGACACGTGCTTTAATATGTTGACCAATGTGCAATGGTTGACCTTGTTCATCAGTGTAGATAAAAGCCATATAATAACTATCAGTCATGACAAAAGCACCAGACTCTCTGATAGCAATAACCGTTCCCTCTTCATCATTATTCATAAGACTCTTTAAATCAGAATCGGGACTACGAGCAATCTGCGTATAAAGTTCGATATCGGCCAATTTCCCCCAGAGACGGCCCTTGTGGTCAATTTCTAATTTAACCATCAAGTTGTCGCCCTTTTTAGGCCATTCATTATGTTCCAAAGGTAGATCATCCAATGAAACCACAATGTCTTTATCTTCTAGGCCAACATTGACAAAAACACCCAAGTCAGTTCTTACTTCAGTGACTTCAGCAAAATCCCAAACGCTCTTTTCAACAAATGGCAAAACTGTTGTCATCTTATTCTTGTGCTCTTGATTTTCATAAACGAAGCCAGTAACTTCATCGCCTAATTCAGGAATTTCTGTTAATTCAGTTAAATCTAAAGCAAATGTGTAACCATTAGCTTGGACAAAGGCCTCATCTTTATTAAGGTCAGTAACTGTTCCCGTAATTACTTGACCATACATTTCTGCTATTTCCATTTTTCACCATACTCTTTTTACATTTTATTTAGTCATACTAAGCTTTTATTATTTTACCTTATTTCAAGGTTACATAAAATCATTTTGGACAGAAAGTTTAAAAAAGTTAGAAATTCATTTGCTAGAACAGCTTTTTTTCAAAATTCAAGATTGTATTTACCATAAAATAGTGAAATAATTCTCATTGTAGTAAGCGCTTACAAGCATTTTATTAAAAGAGGGATTTAATTATGAGAATTAAAGCTGCTGTTGTTGATAAAGTAAACGATCCATTTGAAATTAAGGATGACGTTGAATTAGCTAATATGACTGATGACGGTCTTCAAGTTAAAGTTGTTGCTTCTGGTATTTGTCACTCTGATGAGGCTTTACGTAAAGGCGATGCTGCCTTCAGTTTTCCAGTTGTTTTAGGACATGAAGGTTCTGGTATAGTTGAAAAGGTTGGTAAAAATGTCACTAACTTTAAACCAGGCGACCACATTATCATGTCATTTTATTCTTGTGGCGAATGCGACAATTGTTTAAAGGGTAAACCCACACAATGCCGAAAATATGCTGCATCGAACCTCTCTGGTACTCGCCCTGATGGTTCTGATCATTTCACTGAAGACGGACATCATGTCAGCGATATGTTCAATCAATCATCTTTCACAACTCATACTGTAATTGACAAGCGTAATGCGGTTAAGGTTCCTAAAGATCTTGATTTAAGAAAGTTAGGACCCTTAGGCTGTGGCTATGTAACTGGTAGTGGAACTGTCTTTAACACTCTTCAACCAAAACCTGGTGATACAATTGCAGTCTTTGGTACTGGTGCTGTTGGCCTTGCTGCAATGATGGCGGGTAAAATTTCCGGCTGTGTTAATGTAATTGCAGTTGATATTGTTGACTCCCGTTTGGAACTAGCTAAGAAAATGGGTGCAACTGACACCATCAATAGTAAAAATGAAGACCCCGTAGCTGCCATTAAGAAAATTACCGGTGGACTAGGCGTTGATTGGGCAGTTGATACAACTGGCGTTACTAAAGTTATGACTGATTCAATTGCTGCTCTAACTCAGGGTGGAACAACTGCAACTATTGCCGTTACACCACATAATATTGATATTAGTACTTGGAATGATCTTTGTGTCGACGATAAGAAGATTGTCGGTGTCAATATGGGTGATTCAATTCCTCAAATTGACATTCCTCGTTTAATTAAATTCTATCAAATGGGCGTCTTTCCATTTGATCTAACTGAAAAGTTCTATGATTTTGATCAAATTAATGAGGCTGACGCCGATTCTGTTAGCGGTAAAACTATTAAGCCTATTTTAATTATCGATAAGGATTGTCAACCTGAAGATTAATTTAAATTAACATTCCAAAGAACCTAATGACTAGATTCAAAAGTCATTAAGTTCTTTTTTATTTTTCTTAAATATTACTAATAACAGGCTAATCTTTTCCGATTTATTAAAATTTATGGTTAAATAATTTTCGAAATGAAATATAGTTATAGCCTTATACTTATGGAGGAGATTTCTCATGAAACGTATGAAGAATTTAGCAGCAGCATTTTTACTAGCTTTACCCTTGACCGCCTTACCTATTCTTACTAGTACTAATATTCAGGCAGCTGAAACAACAAAAACGGAAACTCATACTTATACCGGCAATGGTTCTGTTAAAGACATGAAAAAAACAGCCTACCATTCTAAAGATGCTAACGGAAATATTTACAAAGCCGACTTTATGGCGGACAAGCCAACTGTAACTTTAACTAAAAAAACTACTTTGAATAAATATCGTACTACTTGGTATGCAACCAGAAAAATGTCGGTTCATGTCAGTGGCAATAAATCCCGAACTTATTATTATATTACATCGAGTGACAAAAAAATTTCTGGTTGGACTTGGGAAGGCTACCTTCATAAGGGTATTTTCAAATCAGCTGATTAATTATAATTTCTATTGATAGATATTCCATTTTGTGGGATATCTATTTTTTGTTTTGTTTTTTAAAGTACATGTTTTCGTAAAACATATATTTTAAAAGATAAAACATGACATTTGTCACTTTATTTAATGACATTGCTTGCTACCGCCGTCCAGCTATTTTTATAAAATTTATTTATCAAATCAAAGCGAGGCCTTGAAAATGAAAACTATTTTAGAAATAAATCATCTTAATAAAAGCTTCGATAAACAAAACATTCTTCACGATGTAAATCTTAAAATTAATTCTCATTCAATTATTGCTTTAGTAGGAGCCAACGGAGCCGGTAAAACCACTTTGATCAATTTGATTCTGGACTTACTTCCGATTGATTCAGGTTATGTCAAGTTTCTCATTGACGACAATTGGAAAAAGGTTACTGGCGTTATGATGCAAGACAATATTTCTCTCCACCGTATCAAAGTAAAAGAGATTATTGAATTATCTCGAAGTTATTTTGACAAGCCCCTTCCCTATACGGAATTATTAACTATCGCTAATTTAAAAACTCAAGAAAATAGTTTCATGTCTGAATTGTCAGGTGGTCAAAAGCGTCGTCTTTCTTTTGCACTTGCTTTGGCAGGAGATCCTCAGATCCTTTTTTTAGATGAACCAACTGTCGGCCTAGATAGCAATGCCCGCAATGACTTCTGGAAAGAAATTGATCAACTTCGTAAGAATGGGAAAACTATTTTCGTTACTAGTCATTACTTAGAGGAACTTGAAAATATCGCCGATCGTTTCTTAATTCTTCAAAATGGAACCATTGCTTTTGATGGTACGATTCAAGAATTGAGAAGCCGTAAAGGTCAAGTTTTAATTGAATTCGATAGTAATCTAGCAGCTGCTATTTTTAATAATTTAAATATGGTTATCTCTATTAATCAGATTGGTCAACATTATCAAATAATTACCAATCGTCCCAATGATTTGATTACAGCCTTAAATCCCTATCTATCAGCTATTACTAATTTACAAATCAAACAAACCAATTTGGACACTATGCTTTTAAACTATCAGGAGGACTCTACTCATGCATAACTACCTATTCCAAACTAAACTAAATTTTCGTCGGATAATTTTAAGAAATAAATCCTTTTTCATTTTTGACATGTTATTACCGATTGTTTTTTATTTACTTTATACCCGCGTTTTAACCACTGGTCTTTCAACTCAAGCCCTGACAGCGTGGAATACCAACTATTTAATTAGTATGGTAATTTACAGCTGTATGCTAGGTGGTATTGTTACTACCTCCAACACCTTGCTAGACGATCAAACCAGTCATTTCAGACTCTTTATTTCACTCAAACCTATTTCTAAATTTCAATATTATTCATCAATGACGATTGTTTTTCTAACTTTAAATTTAATTTCCTCAATTCTGATCTGTCTAGTAGATATTTTCGTCAATCACGTTGTCATTTCTTTGCCACTGTTGATTTTACTAATTGTTATCAATCTAGCAGGAACAATTCCTTTAATTACCTTAGGCGCTTTAACATCCTTAGCTCAAAAACCTAATACAGTTAATTTATTAAACAATATCATCGTATTTCCTTTAGCAATTATCAGCGGCCTCTGGTGGCCCATCAACTTGATGCCCAACTGGCTTCAAAAAATAGGTAAATTAATGCCAACTTATCAATTAGCTCAAATCGAACGAAATCTCTTGCACCATACAAATGTTAATTTTGGGGCTATTATTAATGTTTTTGCTTGGTTGATCATATTAGCTTTGCTATTCTTAATTATAATTAAGCTTCAAAAACAAAAAGGACTTGTTGAATAATGAAAAAATTCATTGAGAAGAATATTTTGTTTCCAAAACGGTTTGGTCTCATGCCTTACTTTTGGGTTTTCTCTTTACTATTAATTATTAGTCAAATATTAGTCACCCATAAACCTTTCAGTTGGCTCGATCTCGTTTTCGCACTTGTTTATTTGAAATTTTATCATGACGGCTACTCGATACATCGCCTGGTGGGATTGGATATCGGAATTCAATTTTTAATTGCTACCTATTTTACAATCAAATACCCTGATGGTGGCGGATCTCTCTTCATTTATACAGCCTGGGAAATTGGTTCATTGCCATTTAAGAATAAACAGTTTTATCAAGCATTGATTGCCTATCTTATTGTCTCTCTGAGTTGCGTTTCTTACTTTATTGTCACCGGTCCCAATAAACCATATGATATTTTTGCAACCTTGTTCTCACTTGCATTTGTTATCGGTTCCCCATTTGCTGCTAGATCAGTTTCTAATTCATATCACCGTAGTTATCAAGCACGCTTAAATAACAGACGTTTTGAAACTATTATTAAACAAAATGAGCGCGATAGAATTGCTAAAGACTTACATGACAATCTCGGTCAATCATTCTCGATGATTACTTTGAAATCCGAATTAGCCAATAAACTGATTGATAAAGATCCCCAAAAGGCTCATCAGCAACTAAAAGATATAGCTGAAACTTCAAGATCTGATTTAAATTTAGTGCGTCAAATTGTGGCTGATTTGAATGAGAAATCCATTGCCGGGGCTATGATTGACGAAGAAAAAAATCTTAGTCTGGCTAAAATCCGTCAAATTTCTATTAATGAAGATATCTCAAACGATTGGCCTAAAGATATTCAGCATGTACTAGCAGCAGTTATCAAAGAAGCTACCACTAATGTAATCCGATATAGTCAAGCTAATTTAATGAAATTCGACTTTAAGGAAGATAGCCAAAATTACTTATTGGAAATTCAAGATGATGGTATCGGTCTTAAATCAACTAAGGATCATGTTTCTTTCGGGATGGTTGGAATGAGCACTCGCTTACAAGACATAGATGGTAAAATTACTGTAATATCCAATCGAGGCGTAACTTTAAAAATCTTAATACCTAAGAAGGCATAATATGACAACTATTTACATTGCAGAAGATCAAGAAATGCTTAACTCAGCTCTTTCAGCAATTTTAGACTTAGAAGATGATTTTGAAATTGTTGGCAACGCAACCGATGGACAAACGGCGCTTCAACAAATCGTAGCTTTAAAACCAGATATAGCCATTTTGGACATTGAAATGCCTCAAGCTTCTGGTTTAGACGTCGCCCATGAACTACGGCTCCTTAAACAGGATATAAAAATTATTATTTTGACAACCTTTGCTCGAAAGAAGTATTTTGAGGCAGCTGTAGCCAGTACTGTTAATGCCTATTTGCTCAAAGACAGTCCTACTGATGAATTGGTGGAAACTATTCATAAAATTTTGAATGGACAAACAATTTATGATCCCAAATTAGTTTCTAGTATTTTAACAGCGACTAAGAATCCATTAACTCCTCAAGAATTAAAAATAATGAGAGAATTTTCTCAAGGTAAAGGCACTCAAGCAATTGCTGAAAGTGTCTTTCTGTCGAACGGAACTGTGAGAAACTATATTTCATCAATTTTGAGTAAAACTGGAACCCACTCTCGAATTGAAGCTCTAAATATTGCTAAAAAAAATAATTGGATTGATTAATCTTTTTATTTTTCAATTTAGGTTACATAACATTTCTACTTCGAAGTTAATAAAAAGCTATTGATAATTATTAGAAATATGGCTCTTTCTCAAGTTTGGTTATAGCGTGAGTATGTTTAAATTCCCGTCCTCCACAAAAAGTGGGAATGCTGTTGGAACTATGGTCTCATAGCTGAACGCATTTCCAATTTTTGCTCCGGACTGACTCCTACTTTGTTCAATTAATATTATAAAATTCAAATAGCAGATAAAAACTGCCGCTGTTAAGGAATCCAAACATAATTCTTTGTCTGGAATACCTAATAGTGGCAGTTTTTTTAATTATAATATTAGAACCAAGGATTTAATCGGTAGTAAAAAATCTGTGGGCCCTCAGTGGTGATATTGTACTTAGCTTGCGTAGCAAGGTTAGTACAAGACCGAGCTTAGAGATCCATAATTACGCACAGAGTGTGGAATTATTAGCTCTAAGTCGTGTCCACCACGTTCCAGTGGCCCACAGATTTTTTGCGGACGATGGCATATTTCGCCATATCAGTTAGTATACTCACACTTTAACCAAACTTGAGTAAGAGCCTTAAATATTATCGTTAGCTTTTTTAATTATTGATTAATTTCTTTTGAATGAGCGTTCTCTTTTAACTTTTGTAGTAAAACATCAGCAATTCCTCTTACCTGTTCATCACCATCACGTTGTGAGAGACGATATCCTACAAAATATGGTGAAACAACATACCTAGCCTCGATCTTACATATAATTTTGCGACCAACTTTGTAAAAGAAAATATTATATGAGTCAAACTTACCGCCATACAAATCTTCCAATACATATTTAACTGTTACTCTGGTAAATTCAGCCAATTCATCAATATATTGGGGATTATTAATCGTTACGTTAAATTCCACAAAACCCATAATAGGCTTCTCTGAAACATTAACGTTAATATGTTTAGAATTGAAAACATCCATTCCAGTAAAATTCTCAGGTTCAATGTGTTTATAACCATCTACATGATCCAAACCAATAATTTGGAAATGCGGGTGTCGTAACGATCCCCCTGACATTGGTCCAAAATTCTTATACATCAAAACGCTTTGATATTTTTTGCTTTGAATCATCTTATTCCAGCATTCATAAATATATTCAAAGACTTCACGATTCTTTTCAACCGAGTAGTTAGAAATATCGCCATAATGATCATTTGATTCAATTATGATTGTCTGATTAGTGTCCTTTAAAGTCTTAAATTTGTTCTCTAACCAAATCATATCGCCACGTTGATCAATTATATTCGTCAGATTTTCAGTGTCGCAGAACGGACAATAGTCTTTCTTCTTAGCAACATCCCTAGGTTTTCCTTTGGCCTGTTCAATTTCAAAAACAAGTACATCTTTATTTGACAAACTTTCACCTCAAAAATATTTGGCTGTACGATAAATAGAGTTGATAG
>NZ_AZDB01000025.1 GCF_001434585.1 Companilactobacillus crustorum JCM 15951 | reverse complement strand
CAGCGTTCGGATTAATTTTACAATCTACCCTAAAGTAATCGGAATTACGGCGGATACTTTTTTGTCTGCAACAGCAGTTATTAACGAAAAGTCGATGGACTTTATTCCAAGGCCTTTAGTTGAAGGAATTTTGAAAGCAGGTGGAATACCAGTTGGTTTGCCTCATATACCTAAAGAAGAGATTAATGGATTAATTGCAAGACTTGATGGGATTATTTTTCCAGGCGGACCTGATGTGGATCCAACTTTTATGGGTGAAGAGCCCATTCCAAGTTTGGGAGTTACTAATCGGGAACGTGATCTTTTTGAAATTGCTTTAATTAGAACGGCAGTAGCTAAAAAAGTGCCTATTCTAGGAATCTGTCGTGGTGCACAAATAATTAATGTCGCTTTAGGGGGAACCGTCTATCAAGACATAAATGCTCAGTACCCAGGCAAAGTAATCAAACACCATCAATCTTCTCCCGGAGGGCAGCCAACACATTTTGTTTCAGTTGATCATAATTCTAAATTGTTCCAAGCGATTGGCGATAATGCCTTTGTTAATTCTAGGCACCACCAGGCAATTAAGGATCTTTCAACAGAGTTAAAGATTGCAGCTACAGCATCAGATGGCATCATTGAAGCGGTTGAAAACACTGATGCTACTGTGCAAGCGGTTCAATGGCATCCAGAGAATATGTGGCAAGAGTATCCAAGACAATTACAAATTTTTAGAGATTTTATCGATAGAATTTGATTTTTATTACAAAACATTTAATCGGCTTAAGAATTGAAAACGCCACATAAATAAGCTTTGATGACTATTTATTAGCCATCAAAGCTTATTTATATATGAAGATTTTAACTATTAAATTGTATTTAATTGGACTTCATGCTTGGGAGCCGGGTAAGTTTGATCCAATATTTCAAGTTCATCTTTAGTAAAGGTAACGTCTACAGCTGCTAGATTACTTTTCATATGTTCTATCGATGAAGATTTAGGAATACTGAGGAGATCATGGTTGCGTAAAACCCAAGCTAGAAGCAATTGATGAACAGTAATATGCTTTTGCTGAGCCATTTGATTAATAATGGGCTGGATTTTTAAAAACTCACTATCATCAGAACCAAAGGGCGAATAGCCGATAAATGACATATGATGTTCTTTTTGCCATGGCAAGATGGAATACTCAATTTCTCGACTGCCAATATTATAAAGATCTTCGTTAACTTGACAATTATTGCCGTCCTTAATAGAGGATAATTCTTTTAAATCATCAATGTCAAAATTAGAGACACCCCAATTTTTTATCAGACCAGCTGAAACCATTTTTTCTAAGCCGAAAACAGTTTGTTCTAAAGGCGTGTTGCCTCGCCAATGTAATAGATATAAATCTAGGTGATCTGTTTGCAATCTCTTTAGACTAGCTTTTAAACTTTCCTCTATTAATTTAGGGGTAGCATGAAATGGATAAAACTTAGAAATTAGTTGGAAACTGCCACGAGGATAATTTTTAATTACCTGTCCAACTAGTTTTTCTGATAATCCTTCACCATACATTTCGGCTGTATCGATGACATTAATACCATGATCGAGCCCATATTTAATGGCCTCCATCTCGGCGGTATTTTCTTTATTATTTCCTTCACCGATATGCCAAGTTCCGATACCAATGGCAGAAGAATTCTGATGATTAAATGTTATAGACTTCAATTGTTTTCCTCGCTTTCAAAAAATATTGTAAGGGCTAACATTGTTATTATATAGCTATTGCTATGAATATAAAAATGAATACGATTTATCCACTGAATATAGTGTGATTTAGTTTACAAAGACAATGATGCCATGTAATATAAAAAAGAAGTGAAAGATTTAACTAATACACAACTTCAAATAAAAAAAGGGGTTAAGTATATATGAGTATGTACTTAGTAGTAAATGTTTTAGGTCTTATCGTTTTTCTCGGTATTGGGTACCTTTTTTCGAAGAATAAGCAGGATATTCAATGGAAATCTATTATCATTATGGTAATTTTGAATCTATTTCTCGCTTGGTTCTTAACTAGTTTTGATGTTGGACGAGCAATTGTCTCAGGAGCTGCCGATGGATTTAATTGGCTAGTACAGGTAGCTTATGTTGGTATTAAATTTGCTTTACCAAGCTGGGTCAACGTGAAGAGTATGGATTTCGTTACCAGCGCATTATTGCCAATTCTATTGATTGTTCCACTTTTTGATATTTTGACCTATATCGGTGTTTTACCATTTATCATTAAATGGATTGGTAAGGGATTATCATTTATTACAGGTCAACCGAAATTCGAGTCATTCTTTGCCGTAGAAATGATGTTTTTAGGTAATACGGAAGCATTGGCCGTATCTAGCTTACAGTTAAAGCAAATTAAGGCACAACGGAATGTTACTTTGGCGATGATGTCCATGAGTTGTGTTACAGCTTCAATTATTGGTTCATATACGCAGATGATGCCAGGACAATTTGTATTAACAGCTATTCCAATTAATATTATCAATGCAATTATTGTAACTAGTTTGTTAAATCCAGTAAAAGTAACTCCGCAAGAAGATACAATTGCTAAATTGAATGGTCAAGGCGACAGCGGTAAAAAAGAACCTTTCTTCTCATTCTTAGGCGATTCAATTTTAGGTGCTGGTCGTTTAGTATTGATCATTGCTGCTAATGTTATTGCATTCGTTGCTTTAGCTGCTTTAATTGATAAGATTTTACAATTAGTTAATCCATGGTTAACCTTGGAACACATTTTGGGAATTATTATGTACCCATTTGCCTGGTTATTAGGATTGAATAGTCATGATTCCTTCCAGATGGCCCAATATATGGGAACAAAGTTGGTAACTAACGAGTTTGTTGTTATGGGTAAAGTTACTAATATTATCAAGAACTTTGATCCGCACTTTAGAGCTGTTTTAACAGTCTTTGTTACATCATTTGCTAATTTCTCAACATTGGGAATGATTATTGGCTGTTTCAAGGGTATTGTTGATAAAGAAAAGAACGATATAATTTCCAAGAATGTTGGCTATATGCTATTATCAGGAATTTTGGTTTCGCTATTGTCAGCAGCCTTTGTCGGATTATTTGTTTGGTAAATAGGAAGATTCGTTTAAGCTTGGTTAAATCACGAGTATTAAAGGATGCATCCTCCACTGCGCTAGGAATGGTCTGGAACGTGGTGGCCGGACTTGGAGCCCTCTTGGCAACGCCAACAGTCTTCAAGCTCCAGCTTTTTCTAAATGTGTTCCACATTAAGAAAAATTTCACCACTGAGACCACCCTAGCTCCGTTCCAGATTAGTATATCGGTTGGTATTTTTAACTTTCGACTTGCAGCACTAATTAAAATAAAATCTATATAAAAATAGGTAATGACTGTATAAAAGAGTCATTACCTATTTTTGTATTTAAATATTTAAAATAAAAAATGATACAGCAGTTACACTAGTCTAGAACAAAAATTGAAATTGGCTCAGCCGTGAAATCATTCTTAGCAATTTATTACTTAGAATGAGGCCGAGCTTGAAAATTATGCGTAGCATAAGTTCCAAGTCGTGCCCACGGCGTTCCAGCCATATTTCAATTTTTGTGGAAGGCGAGATCCTTACACTTTAACCAAGTTTAAGTAAGAATCCTAAAAATAAATTCATTGAGATTAGTGTACTATTTTATTTTTATAAGCATCATAGCCCTTAATGAAATCAACGATTTCTAGTAAGTGATTATCAGATAATTTGTTTGTTAACTCAAGCAAAGAATCTGGGTAGCTGTGAAAACAATGTTCTCTTTGATAATCAATTTTTGCTTGATTGTAGCCAATTTGATAGTCGGATTTTTCGGAATAATGGTTTGATTTGATTGTGTTGTAATGGGTGAAATCCCGATAAACAAACTCTGCGTTGTGATAATTGCCACGTTCATAATTGTATTTAACAAAATCATGAATAGCTTTGATATTCATAATATAATCGCCTCATTTTTTATTAAATTGGATTAATAAATAATTCGGCCAAAGTTTATCATTATTAAAAAATTGGAACTATAAAATATAGTTAAATATTTAAAAAGTAGATTTGAAGGCAAAACAAAGGGCTATCAAGCACTTAAGGCCTTTTAATATTTAAACCTATCAATTATATTATCGGTAACTGTCAAAATTTATTAGAACTAAGCTAACCAGGAAAATACCTTATCAATATTAGCAGTCCAGGTATTCCAAGAATGATCTCCTTCGACTGGCATCCACGTGTAGTGATCTTTGGCGTGAATTGATAGGAAGTTCTTAAACATGACATTATCTTCATGCATAAAATCGTTATTACCACAGAGCGTTAAAATTTGTAGTTTAGGTTGGCGATTATTAAAGATATTGATTAACTGATTTTTAGCAACTTTTTCGGGACTATCAAAGATAGCATCGAAGGTTTCTTTAGCCATAGGTCCTTTGGGATTATCTCGAAAATGTTCAATATCAGTGATAGGGGATAAGGCAGCTACCTTACTGAATTTATCATCGTTGAGAAAGGCAATCTTCAAAGCACCGTATCCGCCCATACTGGAACCCACGATATAGTTTTTGTCGCGATCGGTTGAAATAGGAAGCAGACTTTGCATTTTTGGAATGAATTCATCGATGAAATATGAATAATAAGGAATGAAAGCCGAATCGGAATAAAAGGAATTTCTAGCTTCGGGCATAATGATGGCCCAATCGTTTTTGCGAGCTAAATTTTCAATATTTACATGTCTGATCCAAGCTGAGTCATCGCCTGTATAGCCATGCAACAACCAAACTGCGGTGTAATTTGTTTTACCGGTGTCGGGGATAACTACGGTTGTTTTGAAGTAAGTATGTAGATAGTTAGTTCTGTAGCTTAGATTCATTAATACCATTATATAAAACCTCACGATATGATTAGATTCAACCAAATAATAAGCATAATGTTTCAAAATGTCCACTCACAAAGTTATTGAGCATGTTCATATTGATATTTTTTAAAATAAAGATAGTTTATGTAGAGTTGAAGGACATCAGTTAAATTATGAATATTTAAGTCAAAGTATTCAGCAATGTTCTTTAAACGATAATTCGTAGTATTACGATGTACATTTAAGTCATTGGAAGTTTTAGTTACGTTGCCATCATTTTTAAAATAGCAATCAAGCGTATCTAGTAGTTCTTTTCCAGAATTTGTTTTAAGGAAATCTTTGAAAACATCGAGAGCTTTTACGGAATGCAAATTACTGTTAAGGATATTATTGAAAAGACTTATTTGTTCAAAATAGTGAGTATCTTGTAAGTTGAGAATTTTGCTAACTTTAATAGTATCGGCTGCCTGCTGGACGGCTGTTTTGAGATTGTAAATCTTGTTGCTAATGCCAATAGGGAGATTGTTAGTTTGACAGTATCGAAGGTAGTCAGAAATATTTGTTTCACTTTTTGTAATGATTAAAATTCGATCAGAAGATTTGTCAAAATGAAAATCATTGGCATGGATTGATAAGCTATTTTTATTTTTAGTTTGTATCAAGATGACGTATCTAGACAAAGATAAGTTGATATTTAAAGATTGAGCCTGTAATTTAAGATCTTCGCTTTTTCTAATATCGTCGATATTAGTCCACTGATACAAAAAACGATTAAGAGTTTCTTTGTGATGGCTTTCTATCTTATTATGGTTTATTTGAGAGATTAGTAATTCAGTGGAAATTTTTAAAAGCGCGGCTAGAGGAGTTACCTTCTTGGGATCGCCAGTTATGCCAACGACACCGATAGTTTTGCCTCCAAATTCGATGGGAATGTTAACACCTGGTTGACCAAATTTTCCAAAGGATTCAGCCATTGGCTTAGTTTTACCACTTTTTATTATGTCAATGGCATCTAAATGAAGGGTGTTGATGCGTTCTTTGTTGCCACTGGCAATGATATAGCCCTTTTCGTTCATCATATTTATATTGTATGGTATGCTTGCCATCATTTTATCAACGATAGATTGAGCTAAATTGGGATCTAATTTCATATTTTTACCCTCATTAAATTAATTGTTTTACTGCTATATTAATATATTACAATGAATTGCTTAAAATGAGGATTTATTTGTTTAAGGAAAAGAGACTTTGATGTTGCTAAAAATTGTTAAAAAACCTTCAAACTAAGCAAAATTTCATTTGGTGTAATTTGTGCAGGTTAAATTATTTTAAAAATATGTGTGAAGAATAAGCTTGATTTGACAATGATTTGTTTGAAAATATATTTATATCAACAATGAATATTGTGCAAATGCACATTGATTTTAACTGTCTAGCACGGTATTATACATTCGTTAATTAATTGTTAAATAATTAACAATTAGAAGAATTATCTTGAGGAAGGGTGTATTTGTAAGATGGTTATTGCTTGGTGGGCAGCCCTTTTAGGACTGCTATTAGCAATTGGATTGATTCTTTTTAGGGTTAATCCAGTTTATGCATTAATTTTTGGGGCTATCGTTGGCTGTTTAGTTGGGGGAATGTCTTTGTCTCAAACAACTGATGCTATTGTTAAGGGTAGCTCTGGCGTTATGGGTACAATTATCCGTGTAATTGCAGCTGGCGTTTTAGCTGGTGTCATGATGGAATCAGGTGCTGCTAATGTGATTGCTTCTAATATCGTGAGTCACTTTAGTGATCGATTAGCTATCCTAGCACTAGCTTTATCAACACTAGTTCTTACTGGAGTAGGTATTTTTATTCCAGTTGCTGTTTTGATCGTAGCTCCTATAGCTTTGGAAGTTGGTCAAAAAATGCATTATAGTCGGCTTTCGCTATTAGTAGCCTTGTCTGGCGGTGGTAAAGCTGGAAATATTATTTCGCCAAATCCGAATACCATTGCTGCGGCTAAAGGATTCAACGTGGATCTTTCACAAGTTATGATTGCTGATTTTGTGCCCGCTGTTGTTGGTTTGATTGTGACTGTTATTTTGGCAACCTTGTTAAAGAATCGAGGCCATTTTGTTTCTGCAACGACTAAATTTGAAACTAAAGCGCCTAAAGATTTACCTAGTTTAAAGGCTGCAATTGTAACACCATTGGTTGCGGTAGTTTTATTACTAATTACACCGATCGGAGATATTTTTGGCATCAAGACTTTAGCAACTTTTAATTTAGATGCCATGTATATTCTACCGATTGCAGGTTTAATTGGAACATTGGCAATGGGTCAACGAAAGAAGTTTTTGAAATACATGACTGATGGTTTAGCAAAAATGACTGATGTCGTATTGATTTTGATTGGTGCTGGTGCAATTGCAGGATTAGTCTCAGCTTCTGATTTACCACAAAAAGTAGTTGATATTGTACAAGCAAGTGGGGTTTCAGGTACATTTTTAGCTCCAATTGCTGGTATTCTAATGGCAGCTGCCACAGCTTCAACTTCAACCGGAGTAATCCTAGCTTCAAATTCATTTAGCAAATCAATCATGTCATTTGGTATTTCCGGAACAGGTGCAGCTGCTATGGTACATACCGGAGCTACTGTGATTGATCAATTGCCTCATGGTAATTATTTCCACGTTACAGCTCAAGCAGTTCACATGCACTTTAAGGAAAGAATGAGTGTAGTATTTTGGGAAATGTTGGTTGGACTTTCAATGACGATTGTTGCAACACTAATGTATGGAAATTTGTTCTAAAGGTGGAATTGTAATGAAGATTGTTTTAGCTCCAGATTCATATAAGAATTCATTGACAGCTAAAGAAGTCGCTCAAGCCATGCGTAAAGGTTTTGAAAAGGTTTATCCCGACGCCGAATATGTTAATGTCCCTATGGCTGATGGTGGCGAAGGAACAGTTCAATCGTTGGTTGATGCTAAGCATGGGCAAATTGTGACAGAAGAGGTTGTTAATCCACTAGGTAATAAAACTGAAGCTCATTATGGATTAATTAATAAAGGTAACGTAGCTGTTATCGAAATGGCTGAAGCTAGTGGCATTCAATTTATTAACCAATTTACTCAGAATCCTTATATCACAACAACTTTTGGGACTGGAGAGTTGATTAAGTCAGCTATTGAGCATGGTGCCAAGACTATCATCATTGGTATTGGCGGATCTGCTACTAATGACGGTGGTGCTGGTATGGCCCAAGCATTAGGAGCACATTTGTTAGATGCTAACGGTGAGGAGCTTCAATATGGTGGTGCTATGTTGAAGAAGCTAACTAAAATTGATACTTCAGAGATGTTGCCAGAATTAGATGATGTTAAAATTATTATTGCTTCTGATGTAACTAATCCTTTAACAGGACCCAATGGCGCTAGTCATGTTTTTGGGCCTCAAAAGGGTGCTAATTCAGAAATGGTAGAATTTTTGGATGAAGCTTTATCGCATTATGCTGATATTTTAAAACGTGACTTGAATCAAGATTTAGAAAATGTACCAGGATCAGGTGCTGCTGGTGGTTTGGGAGCTGGTTTATTAGCCTTTACCAATTCTCAAATGCGTTCAGGAGTTGAGATCGTGGTTGATTATACAGATTTAAAGGAAAAAGTTAAGAATGCTGACGTGGTGGTTACAGGTGAAGGTCAAATCGACTTTCAAACTAAATTTGGTAAAACTCCTATTGGAGTTGCTAAGGCCACAAAAGAAATTAATCCTAATGCAACTGTTATTGCTATAGCTGGTTCAGTAGGTGAGAAAATTTCAGAACTTTATCCGTTAGGAATTGACGCTATTTTTACTTGTGTACCAGGTGTTGAAGAACTTTCAAAAGCTATTCAAGATACTGATAAGAATTTACAACAAGTATCTGAGAACATCGCCCGTTTAATCAAAAATACAAACTAAAAAAGATTAAGTATTTTACCTTCCGTGTGGTAAGATGCTTAATCTTTTTAGTTAATATAATATATTTGCTTGCTTCGTAAGACGTTGTTGGTTATTCTTCAAGTAAAGCCTTTTAGGATTAGATAAATTAAGATAGTTTGAGCTTGTCAATTAGAAGTGTTTTGCGTGATACTAAAGGAGAGATGTTTTTAAGGAGTGAGTTAAGGCAATGAATAATGAAATTAAATACATTATGGACGAATTAACGGTAATCTATGGGTTTTATCAAGATAAGTTCAGTCAAAAGAGGATTAAGAGCTATATTCTCAGTATGGCTGAAGGATCACATATTGTGAATGTCGAACCAGGGAATGTTGCTTTATTTGATCAGGAGATTATTTTGCCAATTGCCCAGTTCAACGATCAAAGCGATTCCTTTGGTTTGTTGCAAGTTAATCATTCAACTGTTCAAAATCGTTCTGATACAGATATTGCTGCAGATTCTCAAAGAGTAGCTGATTTAGTTAATCGATTGATTCGCTTAGTTTCGCCACAAAATAATAATTAAGCTGAAATCGCTGATTTAAAATCAACGATTTTTCTTTTATTCAATAAATGTTTTAAAATAGCATTATCAATAAAATCTGATTTTCAGAAAAGTGAGGTAGTCCAAATGCTATCAACTATTGAAAAAGCTTCAGAATTACTCAAAGATGATTCTGTTACCGTACTGGAAATTGAAAAATTCACAAAGATTAGTCAAAAGAAAATTAATGAAGTTCGAAGAATGCCTGAAAATGCGATGGATTTGTTAACTTATAGCGAGGCTGTAGCATTGGAAGATATGTATAATAATCTGCAGATCGACTATATCAATGAGTCTAATGACAATGATTTTTATAAATTTGTTATCAGAATGGGCGATTGGTTTTCAGAGGCGATTGAGAATCAAGAGGATTATTACGATTCGGAAGATGCAATGCCAGATGATTTAAAGATTGCAAGTGCTATTCAGGAATTGAACAATATTTCTACTTCGAATAAATCTATTATGCTAGATTTATATTTTAGTTATATGAGAAATGAACAAGAATCAGCTTAAGAATAGGGCAACAAAAAAAGCCGTCAAACCGCAGAATGTTTGACGACTTTTTTTATGTATATGTGTTTATTAGAGGAGGATCCAAATTTGTTTGAATGTGTGAATGTATTTAAATCAATTAGATCAAGTTAGCTACTTGCATTAGGATTGGCACAACAATTACGAACAAGACAGTTGATGTTGTAACCAAGTTAGTAGCGTAATCAACGTCACCATGTGATTGATCAACTAGGATAGGTAGAACAGCTAAACCAGGAGCGGCTGCTTGAATGATGAATGAATTTGATTCGATACTTGGTAATGAAGTACCCATCATTGAACCACCAATAAGAATGATGGAAATCATGATTGCAGGAGCAACCACGAATCTACCCAATAAGGCTAGGATTGTATCACGGTCAAATTTGATTGATTTCAAACCTGCATCAGCCAAAATAATACCGATGTAGATCAATGACATTGGTGTAACGATACCACCGACCATGTCTAAAGTCTTGTTAATCCAGTCAGGAACTGGGATAGCAAGTAGCAAGAAGACAAGTGATACTAAGAAACCAACAAGTGGAGCAGGAAGTAATTTCTTCCAGTTAAAGTCTTTCTTAGCACCCTTTTCAACAGTTGGATCATCACTTGAGATGAAGAAGATACCGACAGCCCAAGTTGAAATTGTGTTCATAACATAGTAGATAAGGAAGTAAGGTAAACTCTTAGTTCCAAATAAAGCCATGTTTAAAGGTAAACCGATGAAAATAGTATTAGCATTAACGAACATGTTAATGAAAGTACCACGACGACCTTTTCTAATACGAAAGACCTTTGTTAAGATCCATGCAACAATATAACCAATTGTAAAACTGGCGAAGGTAAAGATCAGTCCGCCGGACAAACTTGCTAATTTATCTCTGTTTAAATATTTAAGAACAGAAACGAAGATTGAAGCAGGTAAAGCAATTTTCATAATGATAAATGAAATATTGCCTTTAAATTCGTCGCCTAAACGTCCTGATCCTTTTAGCCAATACCCCAAAGCAATGACAAGGACGATTTCAGCAACACTTTCAAGTGAAGTGATAAATGCAGCCATGAATAAATTCCCCTTTATTTGACAAAAATTTTAATTAATATTTAGGTTCCCATTTAAGATCAGCAACTGCCTTTTTAGCGTCTGTAGCAGTTGTTAATTTTTCGTCAATGGCTTGTTGAGCAACACCATTGGCAACAGTCATACTGAACTTATCTAGTTGTGAAACTGGAGGAAGAACAGCAGCACCAGGTTGTGTAGGATCAACGATACCACCCAATGAGTGAGCAGCTTTGTTAATCATACCATCTGAAAGGATCTTAGCATTAACGGCCATAGAACCAAGACCGAGTCCTGGGTAAACTAAAGCGTTGTTTGCTTGACCAATATTATATGTAACACCATTGTATTCAACAGGTTCAACAGGAATACCAGTAGCAATAAGAGCCTTACCATCAGTCCATTTCAAAAGATCTTCAGCCTTAGCTTCAGCAAGTTTTGTAGGATTTGATAATGGGAAGATAATTGGACGTTCTGTATGAGCGGCCATTTCTTTGATAACAGCTTCGTTAAAGGTACCAGGTTGTGTTGAAGTACCAACAAGAATAGTAGGATGAACAGCTTTAACAACTGCTTCTAGGTTTGTTAATTCATCAGCATTAGCAAATTCACTACGTTTTCTTGTAAATGGTTTTTGTTCTGGTGTTAAATCTTCAGTATCATCGAACAAAAGACCTTGTTTGTCGACTAGGTAGAAGTGTTTTCTAGCTTCGTCTTCTGAAAGACCTTCTTCAACCATAGCATCGAAGATTCTCTTAGTAATACCAGCACCGGCAGTACCAGCACCAAATGATAGATAAACTTGGTCTGTAAGCTTTTCTTTAGAAATGTTCAAAGCACCAAGAATACCAGCAAGTGTGATAATACCTGTTCCTTGAATATCGTCATTAAAAGTAAGAATGTTATCTTTGTATTTGTTTAAGATATTAGCAGCATTGCTACGACCAAAATCTTCAAAGTGAAGATACATGTCAGGGAACAAGTTTTCAGCAGTTTCAACAAATTTGTCAACAAAGTTGTAGTACTTGTCGCCAGTAACACGTTCGTGATGATTACCCATGTATAGATCATCAGCCAATAATTCTTTTCTATTTGTACCTACATCAAGGACAACAGGAAGAACTGACTTAGGATCAACACCAGCGGCAGCTGTATAAACCATCAATTTACCAACAGAGATGTCAACACCTTGAACACCCCAGTCACCAATACCAAGAATACCCTCACCATCAGTAACAACGATCAACTTAATATCACGACCGGCAGCAGCGTTTTTCAATGTTGCTTCAATGTCGTCTTGATCATCAATTGATAAGAAAGCGGCATTTTGTGGATCTAAGAAGAAGTGGCTGTAGTTTTCAATTGTGTCAGCGATTGTTGGATCGTAAACAACTGGCATAAATTCGTTAACATGTTGACTAAATAGCTTGTAGAACAAAGTAACGTTTTCATTGAAAAGGTCCATCAAGTACATTCTCTTAGCCAAGAATGTATCTTTATTAGAATAGTTTTCGTAAGCTTGTTCTACTTGTTGGTCCAAAGTTTGAACGAATGGTGGCAACAAACCTTCGATGTGATTCTCTTTTCTTTCTTCCTTAGTAAAGGCAGTACCTTTATTTAAGAAATGATTGTTTAATAGATCTAAACCCTCATATTTCATAAAATGATTCCTCCTAATTTAATTTTTCTAACCATAAATACATTATAATAAAAGATATGATTTGTTATATCAATATATATAAACATAATTTTCATATATTGAATTTATAAAAATTATTAACCCGGCATATTTTTTTATATAATGTTTTCTTAATTAACTTTCGAAGAGTATCATAGGCCATAATAAAAAATATAGTCAAATATATTAACTTTAATAAATAAAATTTATAGGTGCGAACATGAATTTAAAAGATTATCAATATTTTAAAAAATTATCTGAATTAAAAAACTTTTCAGAAACGGCTAACTTTTTTGGCGTTAGTCAACCAACCATTACTTATTCGTTAAAGCGCTTGGAAGAGTCCTATGGGATTTCCCTTGTTGAACGTAAGAGTTTTGCTAATTCATTAACGCTTACTTATGCAGGAAAACAAGTTTTGCAACATGTGAATCGGATTCTTTTAGAAGATCATCTGATTACTGATGATATTGCTCGCATTAAACGGGAAAAGGTTATCATGGGATGGCCTCCTATTATAACTAATTATTTAATTCCCAAAGTTTTTGATCGTCTAAGAGATGCTGATTTATTGAACGCTATCATGCCTGTACCTGATAGTTCGTCCCAGCTCTTAGCTAAATTAAAACGGGGTGATATTGATCTATCACTATTGGGAACAACAATGATGCCACAAGAAGACCAATTGGAATATCAATTAATCAAAGAACATCACTTTAAATTTATCGCTTCTGACAAACGAGATGTTTCTCAAATACATAGCATTGCAGATTTATTTAATGAAGATTTTATTTCTTTAGATGAGGGATCAGTGCATAATTTGGTATTGGAACGATTAATTGAGCATTATAATGTGTATCCCCATACTTTGTTTCAAACGTCTGATTATAAATTAATGTTAAATTTGGTTAAGGCAGATAAAGGAGTCAGTTTTGTTACAGAGACTGCCATTCAAGGTATTTCGGGGATTCAAGAAATCAAGCTAGATACTGTTCAGCTACCGTCGTTTTACATTCTATTTATTTACCGGCATAGTATGGTAGGCAACGAAACCTTGGCTAAGCTAATACATATATTTAAAAATATTTAAAAAATAATTTTTGTTTATAAAAAAATCAAGGTATACAGGTATAGTCCAATAACGTTACAATGTATTTACCAATTGGTATTGGTAGATTAACAAAGTGATGAAAAATGCATTATAATAGGAAATTATATCTCATCAATATAGTAATTTATTTTGCTCTCATTATGTTTTTGTCACTTTTAGCAATAGAAATGGATTAAAATTTGCGGGATAGTACATATTTAAGAAAATCCATTTATCAGATAGAAGGCCAGTTAGACGGGCTTTCTTTCTTTTTTTTAGTTGAGTTTATAAAAATATGTCGTCTTAATAAAAGCTGCTGATTTTAAATTTGAGTGTGTTATCATATTAACTGAAGGGGAGATCATCCTACATTTCCTCTTTCTTGATAATTTCATGATGATAATGATCAAAAACTATTGTCGATTTAATGGTGGTTCCTCCCTGAGCTACCATTTTTTTTGTGCCTAAATTTTATTTAGAACTGTTAAAACTGTGTTACAGCAATAATAGAGCCATTTTGTATGGTATAATTTTTTGTAATAAGCCATTTAGGAGTTTTTAGTATGAATTACAATGAGAATCAACAAAAGGAAATTGCACAATATGCAACGGAACATGATAATAATTACAAAGCTACTGGTGAAAAGTATGGAATTTCATATCAACAAGTGGCTGCTTGGGTAAGAAAGTATAAGAAAGCAACAGGTAAAACTACTACAGCTTCACCTACTAAAACTCAATCTCAAGAAAAGAAAGCTACTACACAGGCAACTACCTTAGATGTTTTGAATCGAAAGGATCCTGTTTTAGAGGCACAATTATCTGAAGTTAAGAAAAGATTAGGATTAGATTAAATGAAAAAAATCATTTTTGTTTGTTTAGGAAATATCTGTCGATCACCAATGGCAGAAATGATTGCTCATCAATTAATTGCTAAAGAGGGTTTGTCTGATCAAATAGGGGTTGAATCGCGAGCCACATCAACTTATGAAATTGGGAATGAACCGCATCCAGGGGCTATTGCCGAATTAAAGTTAAGAAATGTGCCCATTATTCAACATCAGGCTAAACAAATAACAACTCTTGATTTTGAAACTGCCGATTTAATTATTGGGATGGATAAACAAAATATCATTGATTTACGACGTATGTCACCAAGTGGTGATCAAAATAAGATTCATTTAGCATATGAGAGCTTGAATCAAGATGCTGAAGTTCAAGATCCTTGGTACGATCACAAATTTGACCGAACATATTGCCAATTAGCTGAATTAATACCAGCTTGGGTGAATAAATTAACATAAAAAATACCCACTAAGATTAGATTCTTCATCTAACTTTTAGTGAGTATTTTTTAGTTTCTAGTGTTTTTTAAGAAAAGCAGGAATAAACATCATCAGAGCAATTCCTAAATATGAAAGCCAAGAAGTTTTTTGATTTCCAGTTTGAGGTAACTTTGATAATTGATTATTTGTGATAAGGTTCTCGAAATTTTTTTCAGGAGCAGTTACTTCAGATGTTACATTGTTATTTATAGTATTGATTCGATCATTTTCTTTAGAGGTGTTCCACTCTAAGTCATCAATACCATCGTTATTATCTTTGATGTTCTCATTTAGATTAAGTTCGGGTTTGGAAGTCTCGCTGGGATCAGTAGTTTCGTTAGGGTCAATAGATTCATTAGGCTCGGTTGGATTTTCAGGGTCAATAGTTCCATCAGGATCGACCGGTTTTTCAGGATCAACAGAACCATCGGGATCAATTGGGGTTTCAGGGTCAACCGGATTAACAGGTTCTTCAGGATCAACTGGCTTCTCAGGATTAGTGGTGCTACCGCCACCATTGCCACCTTCAGAAGTACTGTTGTCTTTAGCGTAGTAAACTGTATATACTTGATCAGGTCCATTAGAATCGACGGTTTTTTCTCAACTTCTGTTAGATCTTCAGGATCGACTTCATTTTTGTCGATTTCAACAACATGATATCCAGTAATATTGGGGTTATTTACTGCTGAAAAGTTAGATGTTGAACCAGCTTTCCAAGCGTTCTTATCAGTCATGGATAGACCGCTGTTGTCATTGTAATAAATAGTTCCATTTTTATCGTCGGCAGAACCTGTGATAAAAGTAACTGAGGCTAGATTATCACCAGCTAACGTAGTTTTAGTTCCTTGTTCAACATAATGAATGGTTTCATTTACAGTTTTAGGTGTAGCACTGATACCATCAATGACAGCGTTAGGAATGTAAACATAAACAACCGTACCATTATTTCCTTCTTGACTCAATTTACCATTGGCTTCGATGCTTTTTTCTACATCAGTATTACGAACATTGACGGGAACGCCAATTTCTTTACCTTTGACAGATACTTTGCTAGTAGCTCCATTAAGGCCAATATAAGTATAGTTAGGAATAGTCATTGAACTAGTTGAGTAGTTGCTATCAACTTTTTCGCCATTGTCGTATTGCAAAGTGTTATCTTCTGTCAGATCTTTACCCATGAAATAGTCAACATTACGGATATTGACCGAAGCAGCGGTGCTATAAGTCATGCTTTCAAATTTAAATTGATGTTGATTCTTATTGCCACCAGTTGAGGAAGTCACGCTAAGCGAGAAAGCTTTATCTGAGTCAGGAACTTTAACGGTCCAAACCAAGGGCTTAGCCTGAATGTTACTTTGATAGTTAACGGTAATAATCCGATTGGTAGAAAAATAATCGATGGAAAAATCATGGAATTTACCATCTAAATCATTCGAACTAAGATTTTGAACCGACGATTTATCGGTAGTTGCCCACCATCTGTCAGTTGTAATACCATTAGCGGCAACCTTATTTTGATATGCAGTAGTAACAAAAACACCAAATTGGGTAACTTTAGTAGGGTCTTCTGACCAGCCAAAATCATTAGAATTTTTGGGATCAATTTCGGCGTTAGATTTAGAACTACCTGGTCTTTGGTCGGCATTATGGAAAGTGTCAAGTTTAAATCCTAAAGCGTTAGGCAAACCGCCAATTCCCATATTTCCACCAGCATTTCCAACGGCATCAGTATTACCAGTATGGAAGGCGAAACCCATACCGTCAGCACCACCGCGATTTTCTGGCTTATTGCCTAAGTTTACTTGACCTTTGAGTGTAAAATCTTGGCTTAGGTCGATTTTTTCTTTGAGTGTGAAATTGCCGACTTCATTGTTTTTATCAGGTGTTAGTGTAACGATACCAGAGTTTTGATCATAAGTAGCAGAACCATGTGTTTCAAAAGCATCATTAAAACTATCTTTATCAACGGTAGTTAGAGCGTTATTAGCACTGGCATTTGGTTCAGCAACAGGAGTAGCCTGATCTTGCTGGGCCTGTGGAGCAATAGGTTGAGATGCTGCAGCAGGTTGAGTGTTTTCACTTTTAGAAGAATTGGGGGAGCCAGATGATTCCTTGGAACTTTGCGCAGTCTGTGGAGCGTCACCATTTTCTGGTTGGTTGATAAGATCAGCTTTATTATTGTTTAAAGCCTTTTCGTCTTGAGTTTCTGCGATAGGATCAGTAGCTGCTTTAACGTTTTGAGAATTAAGAATTAGTCCTGTTCCTATAGAAAGAGCTGCGACGCAGGTCAAAAGCGAGTTCCTCATTAAACTATTTCTTAAATAATTTTCCCCTCAATCTTTTACTATGAAATCTTCTTGAGTATAACAATCAAATATCACATTGTTAACACTAAATTAATTAAAATATATTAATATTTTAATTAGACAAAACATTTATAAAATTATTGTGAGAAAAATGAGTTTTTTAAATTTTTATAATGATATGTTCAAACAAAAAAGGGACAATAAATTCAATGAAATGAATTTATTGTCCCTTTAATATTTATTTATTAGTACGGATGATATATGAGTCAAGTAAAATACGACTAATGACCTGTAAGGGTAAACGTGACCTAACTTCATAATCAGGAAAATATGAGGTTTGGGATTTGTAACCTAAGAGAACCATTTCCGAATATTTAGTAATTGTTCCTGATTCATTAGTTGTAATAGTTATGGTGCTGACACCATTTTCAAAAGCATTTTTAGCTCCCTTAACTAACTCCTTAGTTTCACCGTTGAGAGAAATTATTATTACTAAATCTTCCCGCTTAATACGTTGACTCATTGTCACGATAATATTGGGGTCAGAACTCATAACACAGTTTTTACCCAACAATTGTAATTTAACTAACATTTCTTGAGCAATGAATTCTGAAAATCCACGGGCAAAAATATAGATATCCGAGGATTTTTTTATCTTTTGAACGGCATCTTCAATTGAACCAACATTTAACATGCTAAGAGTATTATCAACTTCATATTTATTTTTGAAGATAGCCTGTTTGATATCATGATCCACTTTTTCTAAATTTTTATATTGCTGATTATTCTTGGCTTTAGAAATTAACTGTTGCCGAAAGTCAGTATAGCCGGAGTAGCCCATTTTTTTAGTTGTTCGAACAATTGTGGCTGTAGAAACATTGGCGTCTTCACTTAATTTAACAATTGAAAGGTCAGGTATATCAGATAAATTTTCTTGAATATAATTCCAAAGGTATTCTTCAGACGAACTAAGCTTATTTGTCATTAAATCATCCCAATTTGTAAAAGTTTTTCCATTATAATAATCATATGACACAATTATGAAAACATTTACATGATACCACATTGTAAGATGTATTTAAGAAATCAAAGAGGGGTCAAATAATGATTTATACATGTACTTTAAATCCAGCAATAGATTTATTTATTGAAACAAAACATTTAAAGCCAGAAGTAGTCAATCGAACTAATAGTTACGATATTCAACCAAATGGTAAGGGTGTCAATGTATCATTTATTCTGAAGCAATTGGGCGTTGATAATACTGCTTTAGGAGTAGGTGGTGGTTTTACCAGTGAGTTTATTGAAAAGTCTTTGCGTGATCAGGGAATCAAGACAGACTTTACGCACATTGATGGTATTTCCCGGATCAATGTTTTTACTCGGGTAATTGAAACTGACACTGAATATAAAGAAGTCAATAACGGTCCCATAGTCAGCAGCAAAAAATTAGAAGATTTTTTACAAAAGATTTCGCAGCTTAAAATAGGAGACAAATTAGTTGTTTCAGGTAGTTTCTCAAAAGGAATCGATCCTGAGGTAATTATTAAAATAGCCCAAATGGCTCAACAGCAACAGTTTGATTTAGTAATTGATACAAGTTATCCAGAAGTAAAGGCAGCAGTTAAGTATCGTCCTTTCTTGCTTAAACCAAATAATGAAGAATTATTATCTTGGTTCGACAAGGAAGATAGTAATGATTTAAGTACTTTAGTGAAGTATTCTAAACAATTGATTCAACAAGGAGCTAAGAATATTTTGTTGTCAATTGGCAGTAAAGGAGCTTTATTCGTTAATCAAGAGCAAGTTATTTTTGGAAATGCTCCTAAGATTAAAGTAGTTAATACAGCTTGTTCTGGAGATACAATGCTAGGAACTTTTCTAGCTGGTATGGAACAAAAGTTATCTTTAGCAGATAATTTGCAACGCAGTATTGCTGCAGCTAGTTCTACAGCCGCTACAGCGGGGTTAACGGACTTTAATGATGTAAAAGAATTAATGAAACAGATCAAGATTGAACAATTGGAGGGATAAAACATGGCAAAGTATCAAGTTATCACCGCAACTGGTTGTCCAACTGGAATTGCCCATACTTATATGGCTCAGGAAGCTTTAGAGGAGGCAGCAAAAAAGAGAGGGATTTCTATCAAGGTAGAAACTCACGGACAATCTGGGGTTGAACATGCATTTACGCAAACAGAAATTGATCAAGCAGATGGTGTCATTATTGCAGCTGATAAAGATGTTGATATTGATCGGTTTGATGGTAAACGTTTGATTAACGTTTCAGTAACTAAAGGGATGAAAGAACCAGATGAACTGTTAGAAAAAATTTTAAATGACGATAATGTACCTGTGTACCACAGTTCAGGCAGCAATCAAAAGACTGGCTCGACCGAGACTGAATTGACTGGAACATACTGGCACAAGTTGTACGTTTACTTAATGAATGGTGTTTCACATATGTTGCCATTAGTTGTGGCTGGTGGTGTGTTAACGGCGGTTTCTTTCTTCTGGGGAATTAATTCAGCTGACCCTAAAAGTGCTGAATACAATGCTTTGGCAGCCTTGCTGAATACTATCGGTGGTTTTGCTATGAACTTGATGGTACCGGTACTTTGCGCATATATTGCTGAAGCGATTGGTAAAAGAACTGGCTTGGTTATTGGATTTGTTACCGGGATGATTGCCTATACTAATGGTACTGGATTTTTAGGTGGTATCTTGGGTGGCTTTTTAGCCGGATATGTTGCCGTCTTGTTAGCCAAAATCTTCAAGTCATTGCCTAAATCATTAGATGGTTTAAAGTCAATCTTTATTTTTCCAGTTTTAGGAGTTTTGATTTCAGGTACCATTATGTGGTATATGTCAGTACCAATGAAAGATTTGAATCAAGGAATGATGTCATTTCTGAAGAGTATGGAAAATTCAAGTCCCATTTTATTAGGTCTGATCGTAGGTATTATGTGTGCGGCCGATATGGGTGGCCCTATTAATAAAGCGGCTTATTTGACCGGTACAGCACTACTTGCTCAAGGTAATTATTTCTTCATGGCAGGTGTTTCTGCAGCTTGTATCGCTCCACCATTGGCAACTGGCTTTGCGGTTCTATTTAATAAGAAAGCATACTCTGCTAAAGAACGTAGTGCAGGTTACGTTAATTTCTTGTTAGGTTCAACGCACATTACCGAAGGCGCTATTCCATTTGCTGCTAAAAATCCTTTGTTGAATATTCCATCATTTATGGTTGGATCAGCTATTGCAGCAACTCTGTCATATGTTACAAGAATTTCCGTTCCAGCTCCTCATGGTGGTTTTATCGTTTTACCATTAGTCAATAAGCCATTCTTGTGGGTTCTTTGGATCGTTATAGGAGCTTTGGTTTCAGGCTTTTTATTGTCAATTATTGCCGGTCATCAAGCAAACAACGAGACAGTTACGGCTACGCCAGCAGGAAATGTAACAATTTCTAAGACTGAATCAACTACAAATACTAATAAAAATAATGATTTAAGCGAAATTTTAAATAAAAATAATATTGCTTTAAATGTCCAAGCTTCAACTCGAGATGAACTATTGCAATATTTAGCAGACTTTTCTGAGAAGTTAGGTTATACAACTGATTCAAAAGCTGTTTACAAGAAATATTTGGCTCGAGAGGCTGAAAATTCAACTGGCATGGAGAAAGGAATTGCCATTCCTCATGCACAGGATCAATCTATTAAGGGTTCAGCAATGTTGATTGCCAAATTAGCTCATCCAATCGCTTGGAAGACGTTTGATAATCAACCAGTCGATATTGTTATTTCTTTCTTGATTCCTAATTCTGATGATGGAAGTAATCATTTAGAATACTTATCAAGTACTTCAAAACTTTTGATGCATGATGAGTTTGTTAAAGCATTGCAAAAAGCTCAAACCAAAGAAGAAATTTTACAATTATTTCAAAAATAAATAAAGGTCGAACTAATGCAGCACTTCAGTTAATACTTGAAGGTTGAATATATTAGGTTCGACTTTTTATTTGTTATAATCATCAATAGATGGGAGTGATAAATATGTCAGTTTGGCAAAATTTAAAAAATGCTTTCATGAGTCCTAAATCGTCAGATAAACAAAAACAAGTAGTTATTGTTACTAATGATGAAAATGTACCTGGACAAAAAAGGGTTGATGAAATGAGTGACTTGACTCAAGTTTTTCAAGTTGAAAATATTGCTATGGATGTCGTAGCAGATTCGCGAGCAGCAGCATTAAAGTATCTAGCAGAATTTGCCCAAAAATTATTTCCAGGTTTGGATCAAGAAACGCTCTATGGAAAGTATTTGCTACGTGAGCGTCAGGCCACAACTGAGTTGGGAGCGGGTGTCGCTATTCCACACGTTCAAGATAGTTCGATTAATCAACTCACGATGTTAGTGGTTAAATTAAAGAAGCCGATTAAGTGGACTAAGAATGAAGAAGTTAATGTATTAATTTCATTTTTAATTCCCGATCCTGAAAGAAATTATCAACATTTGGCATATTTTTCAACAATTGCTCGTTTGTTAATGCAAAAGAACTTTGTTCATAAACTATCTAAGGCAAAAAATAACGAACAAATTTTTGATTTATTTAAATAAAGGGACATGATAGCGCTTTTTTATTTGATAGTCTTCAAAGAGAACCCCTGATAATGTTATACTTTTAAACGTATTCACTAATGAAGGACATTGGAGGGGTTATTTGGTTAGTCAATTAAGCGTTCTTACAGTAGTAATTCGATTATTGGTTTCGGTTCTTTTTGCCGGTGTCATCGGTATCGATCGAGCTTACAAGCATCGTCCAGCGGGATTGCGAACTCATGTGTTAGTTTGTTTAGGTGCCTGTATCATCGCAATGATTCAGCAGAATATCGGTTTCAATGCCTTAGAGATGGCGCGTCAATATCCACAGCTTAAAGGTGTTTTAAGAGCTGATGATGCACGTTTGATTGCGCAAGTTGTAAGTGGAATTGGTTTCTTAGGTGCTGGTACAATTATTGTTGAGCACCATTCCATTCGTGGCTTAACCACAGCCGCAAGTCTTTGGGTCGTAGCTTGTATTGGCCTTGCAGTAGGTATGGGTGATTATATTATTGCTATTGCAGGATTTTTGGTGGTGTATGCAGTGTTAGGATTTTTAAAGAAAATTATTCGTATCAGCCCTGTACGGAAATTAAAAATTGAGTATCTGCATAAGGTTGACACGAAAAAATTTATTGATGATTACTTTAAGAAAAACAATATTACCGTAGAAGGAGTCCGTTTCAGCGTTGTTAAACGAGATGATCAGAAAGTTTATACCAATGTTTATTCGATTGATTTTGGCAAAAGCTTGGATTATGTTGATATCGTTGAGGGCTTGTCAATGAATGATAATATTATTAAAGTAGAAACTATAAATGTTTAAAAAAGTATTCCTAAATTGTTGTTTAGGAGTATTTTTTATTGGGAAATTTATAAAAAATTCATTTAAATAATTAAATGGTCTGGATCAATTGTAATTTGTCTAGACCTTTGTTATCTTTGAATTATTGGGGGAATTAAATGATAAGAAATTTACCGACCAAGCTCTTGATTGTGATGCTAGGTCTACTGGTGCTGCTAATGTATTTTTTATTATCATCACAGAATCGTTTTGCCAGTAGTATTCTAGAAACAAAAGTCAATTTGGTTGATAAATCTAAGCAAAAGACGGTTTCGGAGTTCAATAAAGAACGTAAGAATTATGCCTATGTCTCGTTTGATAATCTTTATTCAAATACAAGTTTATATTACGGGGCTAAGATTTATCAAAATGGACATATAAAAAACGTAGATATGGATCATAACTGTATGTTAGTTGCACTTGATGGTAATGACGAATCTCGTACTATTAAGTTAAAATACAGTCTATCTGACTTTGAACGAAGAGACACTGGTATTCAAAGAAATACGCCTATTAAATTCTATGGTCGAGTATTATCAACCGATAGATATATTAACGAAAAAGGGCGTGGTATCAATCGACCAGTTATTTCAGCTGATTTCATTCAAACCCAAATAAACAAACAAGGTGAAAGCGATGGAATTGTTTAATAGCGTTTCCGATGATTATTTTGAGTATTTGATGTATCAAGAACTGATAGATTTACGTCATGAAGAAAATGACTTGGATTATCCATATGACAGTAAGAAGTTTGAATAAGAATAATAAAAAAGCTCGGAACAAAAATGTTCCGGGCTTTATTTTTATCAAAAGGATTCTTGTTAAAGAAATAGTAAAATAAATGGTATTCACTTATTTAAAGTGAAACAAAACAAGAGAAATTATTTTTTATTATTTTTGAGATTCTTTTTGTCTTTTTCAGACTTCTTATCGGCAGAATCTACGCGTTTTTCGTTTTCTTTTACATCATCGGGAAGAGAGGCAAACTTATCAAATAAACTGCCAAAATTACTTTCACGTTTCACTGTTAGGCCCATCGGTATCAGCCCCTTTCATGTATCTTTATAATTGACTATATTATAAATCGTTTTGGGAAAAATAACAATTATTTGCTTGCAATTCAAATGGCTTAATCAATGGCTCTTATCTTACCAGTAGCGATGGGAAGAGTAACGTGAGCATCGTAATCGGCAACCTCACCAGACACGGTATCAGGTAATTTTAGGCTTTCAGGAACGCCGTGAACATAGATAACACGTTTAGCTAATTCCAATTCGTCTGTTCCAAATACTGATTTGAACTTAGCTTGTAATTGATCTAAAGGTACATCCATTTCATATGCAAAATGCCCATCGGCGTCAGAAACAGGATAATTATCATTTGGTACGTTCATTTCATGAGGAGCGTTATCAAAAGGAACCATAGTTGTACCAGAGACTGTTTCTGTTTCAGGCAGATCGACTAGACCATCGTGATTAATATCTTGTTTCATCGTAGCGATTTGAGCGTCTTTACCATCAGGAAAACCGTGGAAGTGTTCCCAGTGTTGAGTTTTGCTAGGAGTGTCAAACATTTCAATCTTGATATGAAGATTATTTTCATCTTGAGTGAATTCGGCTGTTCCGTGAGCGCTAGTACCAATGAATTCTTCATTTAATGGAACAATATCAGCAATATATTTTTTTGTCATGAATATCTCTCCTTAATCAATTGTACATCATTTGATTTTATACAATTGATTATAGAACCTTATTTTAGAGAGTCAAATAAAACAATCGATATTCGTAATATTTGTTTAAAAAAGTATAATAGAACATATGGTTGCATTTAAGTTGACAATTGCCAAAGATAAATTAAGATTAGATAAGTTCAGTTCTAATGATGAGGGAGGGATATTTGTTGGCAACAGAATATCTTGAACATAAGTTGAGCCTTTTGCCACCACGACCAGGATGTTATTTAATGAAGGATATTAATTCTAAGATCATCTATGTTGGTAAGGCTAAAAATTTAAAAAATCGTGTTCGCTCATATTTTAAGAGTTCCCACGAGGGGAAGACAGCACGTTTAGTTTCAGAGATTCGTGACTTTGAAACGATTATTACTTCCAACGATAAGGAAGCTTTTTTATTGGAAATAACTCTGATTCAAAAGCACCAGCCTTATTACAATATCAAATTAAAGCGTGGAACAGGTTATCCTTATATTAAGATTACTAATGAGCGTGATCCTAAGATGGAGATTACCGGTTTAGTTAAAAAAGATGGTGCATACTACTTTGGACCGTATCCTAATGTTTGGGCAGCTTCTAATACATTAAACTTTCTACAAAAAGTTTATCCATTGAGAAGATGCCAGGGAAATTTAGGCCGTCCTTGTTTGTATTATCATATGGGCCAATGTTTAGGAGCCTGTTTTCAAACAGTTCCAAAGGAAAAGTATGATGCTCAGATTGAAAAGATCAAAAAGTTCTTAGGCGGTAATGTTGGCGAGATCAAGCAACAGCTGGAAAAACGAATGGAAACAGCTTCTGAGAAGTTAGAATTTGAAAGAGCTGCCGAATTGCGTGATCAAATCAAGTATATTGAAACAACGGTTGAGAAACAGAAGATCATTTCTAATGATAGTACACCAAGAGATATCTTTAATTATTATGTTGAGAAAGGCTGGATCTCAATTCAAATATTTTTCATCCGTCAGGCTCGTTTGATGAAACGGGAAAAGAAAGTGTTTGCTTGTATCAATACGCCGGAGGAAGAATTATCTAGTTTTATCTTGCAGTTCTATAATCGCCGTAATCAAGTTTTACCGAAAGAAATTCTAGTTCCAAGCAATTTGGATAAAAAGACCTTGTCGCAGGTTTTGAATGTCCCTTTTAGAACGCCGCAGCGTGGTCAGAAAAGGGATTTAATGGATATGGCAGCAGAAAATTCTAAATTAGTTTTGCAAGAGAAATTTAGATTGATGGAATTGGATAATCGACAGACTTATGGGGCTCAAAAACAAATTTTCGAGGCTTTAAATTTACCTTATGGTCATATTATTGAATCTTTTGATCACTCTCATATTCAAGGAACTAGTCCAGTTTCAGCGATGGTTATGTTTAAGGATGGACGACCTGAAAAGAGTGGCTACCGTAAGTACAAGCTTAAAGGTGAAGTCGAGCATCAAGCAGGTGGGGATGAAGCGGCCAATACTCGAGAGGTTATTTATCGTCGTTATTCACGTTTGATCAAAGAAAATTCACCACTACCAGATTTAATTCTAATGGATGGTGGTATCATTGAATTGCGTGCAGTAATGGATGTTTTAACCAATGAGTTGGGCGTTAATATTCCAGTCGCCGGTATGGTCAAGGACAATCATCATAATACTTCGCACTTAATTTTTGGCGAAGAGGGAACTGAAGTGGCTTTGGACCGTAAGAGCCAGGGTTTTTATCTGTTGCAGAGAATTCAAGATGAAGTGCACCGTTTTGTTATTACCTTTCATCGTAAAACTAGAAGTAAAAATGCTTTATCTTCACGATTAGATAATATTCAGGGCGTTGGTCCTAAAACTAGAACCAAGTTATTGAAACAATTTGGTTCAGTTAAGAAAATGAAAGAAGCTACAATTGATCAATTAACTGACCTAGGTATTTCAAGAACCACGGCCCAGACGATTAAAATTACATTAGCAAGTACGGATTTTCATAAAAAGTATCACAAAGGTTAAATTGGGGGATATTACATGATTACATTAAAATCACAACGAGAAATTGAAGGAATGCGTGAATCTGGTAAAATTTTGGCTGGAGTTCATCTAGGGCTACGTGACATGATCAAACCAGGAATCTCAGCTTATTCTATTGAAGAATTCGCTAATGACTACATTGTCAGTCACGGTGCTACCCCTTCAGAAAAGGGTTTTGAAGGCTATAAATATGCTACCTGTGTCGATGTTAACGATGAAGTTGCTCATGGTACGCCTAGAAAAGATTTAATTCTTAAAGAGGGCGACGTTGTTAAAGTCGATATGACTGTAAATTATAAAGGTTATGAAAGTGATTCTTGCTGGAGTTACGGCGTTGGTTCTGTCAGTCAAGAGACTTCAGACTTAATGGAAGTAACTAAAAAGTCGCTTTATTTGGGAATTGCTCAAAGTATTGAGGGCAAACGTTTAGGCGATATTGGCTATGCTATTCAACACTATACTGAAGATGAACATGGTTACGGCGATGTTCGTGAATTATGTGGACATGGAATTGGACCTACAATGCATGAAGAACCAGATGTTTTGCATTACGGCGAACCAGGCAAAGGATTGCGTCTTAAGAATGGAATGACAATTACAATTGAACCTATGATCAATGAAGGTACTTGGGAAATTGTTGACCGTTCTTTGAAGGACCCTAACGATGACTGGATTTATTATGCCAGTGCTGATGGTTCATGGTCAGCTCAATATGAACACACATTAGCTATTACCGAAAATGGTCCTGAGATTTTGACATCTCAAGATGCTGCTGAGGATGAGAAGTATCTCACATGGGCTCGCAAGTATCTCAAAGAACACAACCAAATGAAATAAAAAACAGTTCTAATTCGAGGCACAATGTATTTTTGCAAAGTATATTGTGAATTCTGAATTGGAACTGTTTTTAGTTAAATTATTTTTTTTGAAATGCCAATAGCTGGAACAAACTCGTAAGTAGCAACACGATAATACTTTTCTTGGTTGTCTTTTCTCGGCGCTTAATAAGCAAATTTTTTGGGGATATAATGAAAAAGTTTATTAAATATTTAGGGATTACATCTACGATTTTATTGACTATTGCTCCAGTGGGTGTAAGTATTTCTGCTAATACTGTCAAAGCTGATGAAACGACTACTGTGAGCTATAAGTCACAAATAACAGTTAAAGTTGTTGATGGTGTTTACTTTAATTAATAAGGCTGTACGATAAATAGAGTTGATAGG
>NZ_AZDB01000024.1 GCF_001434585.1 Companilactobacillus crustorum JCM 15951 | reverse complement strand
CGTTTTTTTATTTACTATTTAATATTTTGTTCAATAATATTAGGATCAAGGACTTAATCGGTAGTAAAAAATCTGTGGGCCCTCAGTGGTGATATTGTACTTAGCTTGCGTAGCAAGGTTAGTACAAGACCGAGCTTAGAGATCCATAATTACGCACGAAGTGTGGAATTATTAGCTCTAAGTCGCGTCCACCACGTTCCAGTGGCCCACAGATTTTTTGCGGACGATGGCATACTTCAATCACATCAGTTAGTATATTCAAGCTATATCCAAACTTGAGTAAGAGTCTTTTATTTACTCTATTATCAAATTTTTTTAATGTTTAAAATACGTACCCTTTAACAAAACAATCCATAAAACCAAAACAACTCCACCAATGGCCATCAAAATATAATTGGTTTCATTACCAGTTTTAGGTAAAGTATTCGTACTCTTATTAGAAGTACTTGTCGTTACCGGTTTGATATCGCTGATCTTGCTCAAACTACTCAAATCCGATAACAATCCAGATGTATCAGAGCTATTCAGCAAGCTTGATAAATCAGATGGATTCAAACTATCAAAATCCAAATTAAAGCCTAAGTCTTTATTTAATCCAAAATCAGGGACATTCAATGTAATATTACCAGGAATTAAATTACTCAAATCAGCAATCTTATTGATTGGAAAATCAAAGGTAATATAATTGCTGTCGCCTTCACTCTTAAAAGTAAAGTTGAAAGGTTTTTGATGATTAATTGAATTAATTTCAAAAGCCTTGTTGCCGAACTTCTTTGGATATTTAACAGTTACTTCAACATAATACGTTCCATCAGGATTCTCCATGACTTTTGCTGTATTTGTAAAGTATGGTGAGATCAAAGAACCATCGCCATTATTTTTAGCTATTTTATAAGTTAACTCTTTCAAAACAGTTTTTGAACTGTCATTAGTATCAGAATTTGTCTTAGTTGTACTATTATCATCAGTCGTAGTTGGCGTTGAAATAATATTTTCGCCACTGTTACTATTTGAATTCAAGTTATCCAATAGTCCTTTGACGTTATTAGCAGTGTTGGTAATATTATTTTCAGCATTCGTGATTTTATTTAGGCTATCTGCAAAGGAACTATTTGTACCACTACTATCTAGGGTACTTAAATCAAATCTAAAAGTAACATTTTGTTGATCCACCTGAAAATTCAACAACTTCGTTTGGATAGTTGCTGGAATATCTTTATCTAAATCATTTAAACTATCAACATTAAAGCTAATATCAACGTGATTATTGCCGTTGTTAGTTACTTTAGGAGTCTGTCCATCAATCGTAGAAACGTCTAAACTACCTAAGTTAGCTACACGACCTGTAACTGTAACTTTGTAAGTTCCGTCATCATTAGCATAAACCTTGGCACTCTTGGTAAATAGAGTATTCATTGGTGACAAGGTATTGGAATTTTCTTTATAAACCTCATAATTAATTGTTCGATTATCGCTATTGTTTGTATCTGCTTGAACAGTTTCTTCCATTAAATTAGGTGACCCGGTATTATTCAATCCGATTACACCAAATATTCCCAAAAGCATCCCCACAGACAATAGACTGATCAATAATTTCTTCATCATATCGCCCCTTTTAACATATACCAATTTTATCATAATTTTTTAAAACACTTAAATATTACGCTATGTTTACTGAAATATAAAATAAAAATTTTATTAGAATCATTAAAGTTTTATTATAGAATATTTGAAATAAACTAAGAGATAGATATATACTTATAACTATCATTTGCAGGAAGGTGACTATTTTATGAAACAAGGAACAACAATCCTTACTTTAGACAACGGATACCATCTATGGACCAATACACAAGGTCATGGAGATATTAAATTACTTTGCCTACATGGTGGCCCTGGTGGAAACCATGAATATTGGGAAAATTTTGGAGAAAAACTAGCTGATCTTGGCGTACAAGTTACTATGTATGACCAACTTGGATCATGGTATTCTGATCAACCCGACTATAGCGATCCCGAAATTGCTAAAAAATATTTAACTTATGACTACTTCTTAGAAGAAGTTGAAGAAGTTAGACAAAAACTTGGACTAGATAACTTTTACCTCATCGGTCAATCATGGGGTGGCGCTTTAGTTCAAATGTATGCAGCTAAATATGGACAACATCTTAAGGGTGCTATCATCTCAAGTATGGTCGATGAAATTGATGACTATGTAAAAAATATTAACCAATGTCGTCTGGACGCTTTAGGTCCTAACAAAGTTAAGTACATGGAAAAAATTGAAGCCGAAAATAACCTTTCAGATCCAACTTACCAAAGCTACGTTGACATTTTAAATGCTGAATATGTTGATCGTAAGCAACCTACAGCTATCAGACACTTGATTGATACTATGTCTGTTCCAGTTTATAACACATTCCAAGGCGACAACGAATTCGTTATTACTGGTAAGTTAAAAGACTGGCACTTCAGAAAACACCTTAAAGAAATCACTGTTCCTACATTGATTACCTTCGGTGAACATGAAACCATGCCTATTGAAACAGCCAAAATCATGCAAAAGGAAATTCCTCATGCACGTTTGGTAACTACTCCAAATGGTGGTCATCATCATATGATCGATAATGCTCCTGTTTACTTTGATCATTTGGAACAATTCATTAAAGACGTTGAATCAAACAACTTTAACGACTAAAAAAGCCTACAAATTTTCAGAAAAATCAGAGCGGAACAAGACGTGTTCAGCTTCCAAGCATTAAGGTAAACAAGACGGTAACTCGAATTTGAGTTACCGTCTTGTTTTTGTTTAGGAAAAATTATATTAATTCTTAACATACTTACCCCACTTGAGACGGCTGAGCCAAGTTTGTTGAGCTGAAATTCCATGTTTAACATTTTCTTTTACATAATAGCCATCATTTTGTAGTACAAATGAGTTTTTAGTATCTTTAGAAAATACTTTAACAATTTTAAGCAATTTGCGTTTAGGTTTTTCTTCAACAATTGGTACAGCAATTTCCACACGACGTTCCAAGTTTCTAGTCATCATATCAGCTGATGAAATCCAAACATCGGTATGATCTTTGCCGTATTGAAATTTATAAATTCGACTGTGTTCCAATAATTGACCAACGATACTCTTAACCCGAATATCTTCTTTTGGACCGCAAACTCCTAATTTCAATGAACAAGCTCCACGCACAACCAGTCTAAATGGCAATCCTTCTTTGGCAGCTTCATAAATGGCATTGATAATATCAATATCAGTCAATCCATTAACTTTCATGAAGACTTCCCCTTGCCCATCCCGCAGATAAGCTTCTGTAGCTCGTTTAATATTAGCTATGATCATGTCGCTAATACCTTTAGGCGATGTCACAATTAGATTATATTGAGACTTTTTACCCGTCAATAAGTAATCGAAGAATTTCACAGCATCATCAATATATGCCTGATTACTAGTAAAGTAACTGATATCTGTAAATCCCTTGGCAGTGATAGCATTGTAATTTCCAGTACCAATTTGGACATATCCAGTTTTATCAGCGTGTAAAACTAGACAGATTTTGGAATGTACCTTATTAACTTTGTCACCGAAAATCACGTGTACTCCGGCTTCTTCTAACACTTTAGCAACTTCAATGTTGTGTACTTCATCAAATCTTGCCCACAACTCTACCATGGCTGTTACTTTGATGCCTTTACCAGCAGCTTCCTTCAATAACCTCAATAAATCAGAATTCTGTTCTGTTCGATAAATTGTAATACATATCTGTGCGGTTTTAGGATCATTAACAGCTGTTTCTAAATATTTTATGAAGACACTGAACGAATCATAAGGATATGGAACCAAAATTGGCGATCTATCTAAATATTTCAAAATATTAGTTGCGTCATTCCACTCTAAAGCATCAAATGGTGGGAAAATCAGGTCCTTGTGATCGCGGTATCTTTTATATAAACCCGTTAAGAATTTCAAATCAACTGGTCCCGGAATCTTGTAGACACTCTTGCGGTTAATACCCAAAAGTTTTGTAAAATACTTGCGACCTTTTTCTTCATCTTCGCCTGAAAATTCAACTCGCATAACTTCTCGTAAATCTCTTGTATCAACGTAATGTATCATGGTGTCTAAATATTGATGATCATTGAGATCCTTATTCAAAAAATCATAAGGCTTGTTTTTGTCATAAGTCACTCTAAAAACAGCAATTTTTGAAATCTTATATTTTCTGATCAAGTCCTTCGCCATAGAACGCATAATATCTTCAATCAAAATATAATGATCATCAACGCCAGTGTTGATCAAACGTCCTAAATCTTCAGGTATCGGACAAGTATAGGTATACTTAGGAGTTTCCATTAAGAAATACAAATTCTTGCGGAATTTATATTCGTCTGAATAACGTTGCATATCCAAACGAGGAACAATTTTTTTATTATAGAATTTTTTAACAGTTTTCTTTTCAGCATCTGATAAATCATCATATCTCAATAGATGAAAGAGGTCTTTCTCCCCGGCTTCTTTCATCAATTTATCAAAAGCCTTATATTGTTTGGTTAAATTTGTTTTGTTATATTCGTATGCTAAATCCAAAATATCTTTACCAGACATGTCTGTTCGCTTATCGCTTTTATGCTCAACGACCAAGTTATGAATATTATGCATTCTAACGCGGAAAAATTCGTCCAAATTATTAGATGCAATCGCTAAAAATTTTAATTTTTCCAAAAATGGAACTTCTGGATCGTATGCCTGTTCGATAACCCGACGATCAAATAAAATCCAACTTAAATCCCTATTATAATATTTATCCTTCATATAACTTATTTAACCTTCATTCCTATAATTAGTTTCCATCCCTCTGTTCCTTTTTAAATGATTCGTAATCGTATTCGACCTGTTTGACATAACTATTAGTAAAGTTCATCAAAGAATTAGCAATTTCTGCATACTCCTCACCAAAACCAATAATCAACGGATAATTTGGCGAATGTGAATGAGCTCTGGCCAACAAAATCACACAAACTTTGACATAATCCTCAAACGATTCAAAATCTAACTTATCCAAGTTTATTGAAGATTTCATATCCTTAAATTGACGCATATAAAAGCTATATTTCTTCGTATCAAAAGCTCCCAAAAATGGATCAGAAGCACTCTGTAAAATCAATTGACTATTAACAATATTCTGTCCTTGGCTAACTTCTGAATCAGAATATAATTTATCGTCATTATAAATTGGCAAAGCCTGTTTAGCTTGCAAGACTAAGTAGTTGCTATCCAAATCCTGCAAGAGAATTAAGTAGCACAAGGTTCCCACGCTGCCGACACCAACGCTATGACGTACAATGTCTTTAATATTGAAATCTTCCAAAAATAATCTTACGTCGCTTCTTTGATGGCGCTTATATTTTTGATAGCCTTCAACAACATTCTTATAATCTTTCTCACTGATGTGCTGTGTAACTGGCTTATTTTCAATAAAACGACGTTCGCCAATATCAGACAACTCAGTATATTTTTCAATAACCAACTTAGAATTGCTGCGCTGAGCTTTTTTTATACTCTTAGCAATCATCTTATTAAATGATTCTTGAAAATATTCTTCGTTATCTTTTAATTTACCAAAAATCTCGGTAATGTTTTGCAAAGTATTAGGTAAAATAAATCGCTTCATTTCCGAAATTTTAGTCATGTGTTTCAAGGTATCAAAGTAAGTATCAACCACTGTTAATAGAAACTCTTGAACATCAGATTCCTCAAAATTGTGCGATCTAGCAACAATTAGTGCGCTGACAAGCAATCGCTTCAAATCATATTCCCAGTGACCCAAATGAGCCTCATCAAAGTCATTCATATCAAATAGTAATTGACCTTCAGATGAACCATAGAAACCAAAGTTTCCTAAATGAGCATCTCCACCAACTAAAACCTTGATGCCGCTATTTTCATTTCTTGAAAGATCATAATGCATCACATCAACTGTTCCACGAAAGAATGCAAAAAGAGACTTAGACATTCTCTCCTTTTTAACAGCTAGGAGTTCTGGGACCAGCAACTTATTTTTTATATTTAGAATCTTATGAATGTTTCTTTTCTTGGGCACGAATTGATCAAATTTGTCTGAGACGGTAGTGGCAAAAAAACGTCCTTTGATAATTAGTTGTTCTGTACTTTTAAAAGCATCAGTATCCTGATAAGTATATGGTGTCTTGCTCATACCTTCATCTCCTCAACGTTATTATACAATAGCTAGCCCAGATAACTATTAGCTTTCACTATTTTTTACATTATAGTTTATGGTATTCAAATATAAATGTTAAGCATAACTAAGAATTATTTATCGATATCCACAATTCACTTAAATTATCTGGAAAAAGCAAAAAAAGCAGCCATATCGCAATTGATATGGTTGTTTTTTTAAGAGAATTAAATTCCATCTTCATCAGAAGTTGGTTCTAAATTTTTATGTTCAAAAACTTTTGTCTGGATCTGACTAATGGAGACTAACTTTTTAGCTAACTCATCAGAAGAGCCATCAAAGCTAGACAATTGTAATCCGACTTCCATAATTGAACCAACGTTGCATCCACATGTAACACTTATTTCTTTATCACTCAATACACTTAATTTCACAGCTTCTTTAAAAGGTGTACCGCCAAGTAAATCACAAATAAAAACAATTTGTTGATCATCTTTTATTTCATCAGAGAACTTTTTATTAAGACTATTCTCATCCATATTTCCAGTAAAATCAATAAAACTAACATTATCAAGTCCACCGGCTAATAATTTAACAGTTGATTCAATTCCGGTAGCATAATTTCCATGTCCTGTTACAACTAACTTCATTATAATACCCCCAACCATGAGAACAGTATGGCGAAAATAAATGTTGCCAAAATCAAAATAACTGGAGAGACATTCTTCTTTTTAAGCAACCAATAAAGTAAAAATGTATAACCTAATGGCAAAATATTAGGAAAGATACGATCAAAAAATTGGGTCTGTAAAGCAATTGTATGACCTGCTGAGACTGGTATTTTTGTTTTTACAGTAATTTGAACATACGTTGCAATTAAACCACCAATAACTGTACATCCCAAAACACTAGCCGCATGTGAAACAATAGCTGAATTTTCCCTGATCTTGGAAATAGCCTTGGTACCTGTTGTATACCCCAACTGAGCTATAGGAATACGAGTAAAAAACATTGCTAGATAAACTAGGAAGAAAATCAATGGTCCTAAAACACTACCTTGTTTTGCAAATGAAGCTGTAATACCAGCAACAATAGGTAAAATTGTAAACCATGTAATCGCATCACCAATACCAGCCAATGGTCCAAATAAAGCAATTCTCAAGCCATCGATTGTGGAACGCTTTTCACCATTTTCCTCTAGCGAAGCTTCTAGTCCCATTAGTAACGGTGCAGCATAGTTATTAGTATTGATAAATTGTAAATTAGCCTTTAAGGATTCTGACAAACCCTTTTTGTCATTCTTATAGATTTTCTTTAAAGCTGGCATCATTGCTAAAGTCCAACCGTCAGCCTGCATTCTTTCATAATTCATTGCAGATTGATTAAATAGAGACCTAACCCCAAGCATTTTGACGTCATGTTTAGTTAATTTTCCTCTTTTGGGAGCTTCACTAACCTTAGATTCCATCTTCATCATCTCCATTGTTATTTGCATTTTCCATAACAATCTTCATTTTCTTTTCGTTTTCGGCATCCTTCTTTGTTCTGTTATATTCAATCAAAGCAAGGGCAACACCTATAACGGCAACTGGCATTAAATTTCCAAATTTAATGAAACATGCAGCTGTAAAACCAATCAGAAGATATGGAACATATTTGGCCTTCAACATACTCTTGAGAAGTAATCCAAACCCAACGGCTGGTAGGATACTACCGGCGATTTCAAACCCATGACTCAACCAAACGGGCATTGAATTAACTAAATCCTTCATTGGACCTTGAGCACCATAGACACATAGGAATGCAATAATTCCATATGATAGTCCAACAATCCAAGTAGGCAGTAAGGCTAACTGAGTATACTTTTTAGTTTCGCCTTTTTCAGCATACGTATCGAGCTTCTTTGTTAAAACTGAAAATGCTGAATAATAGAATAAAATAATATATTGCATCAAAATACTAAATGGTAATGCTAGACCAATTGCTGTAGCTGGAGATTTTCCTGTTGTATAGGCAAGTACTACTGTCATAATACCAGCCATGATAGGATTCGGCGGCTGAGTTCCACCTACTGGAGTTAGACCTGCAAAAGCTAGCTCTGTCAGGCCAGCTGCAACAATTCCTAAAGTAAGATTTCCAAGAATCAAACCTGTAATCGTACAAACAATCATTGGTCTAAAGATATAGAAACCTTCCCACCAGAAATCAATACCTGCAATAATGGCAAAGATTCCAATTAAAATTCCTTGCATTAAAGTAACTTGCATTTTAGATCACTTCTTCCAAAGGTTGTTTTTTATCTTCTGGAACTTCTTGAACGTATACATTAGCACCCTTATCAGCACATGCTTTTAAATCATTGATGTCTTTGTCATCCATATATGTATATTTAGTAACTTGTTTCTTGCCATCAGAGAAATGCATGTTACCAATATCAATATTCTTTAAAGGAACTCCACCTTCAAGTAATCTACGAGCATCCTCTGGTGTACGTACAACAACAAAAATCTTTTGACGAGCACTAGCACGATGAATGTTATTAATAGTCTTTTCAATTGTCCAGAAACGGATACCAACTCCGGAGCTTTCAGCGGTAGCTGACATTAATTCTTGCTGAAGTGGGTCATTAGCAGTATCATCATTAGCTACTAACAACAAATTGGCTCCTGTTGACGACGTCCAAACAACCCCTACTTGTCCATGTACAAGTCTATTGTCAATTCTTGTTAAAACGATATTTGGTTCACCCATTATCAATTACCTCTCTACTTAACTATGAACATTATCAAATCACCAACTACAGTCGATTGACTATAATAGACATATCTTCCACGAAAAACACCTTTTTTAGTAAGATTAACCAATGGATCGCCAACATTTAAATTGAATATCTTTCGATTATTTTTATTGATCAGTCCCGCTTCAGTTTGAGAAATAAATTCAGGATATTGCTGATATTTCTTAGCAATAAAGGGAATAAATTTATCATTATTTTCAATCTCACTTTTATGAATCATTGGGAATTCTTTGAATGGTAAATAAATTTTTTCTAGAAATACTGGGTATTCATCAGCATAATACATAAATTGAATTACATATAAATAGTCATCATCACTTAAGCCTAGTTCCTTACGAACTCTTTTTTCTGTCCCATTAATATTCAATTCAAACTTCTGCAGCTCAACTTTCGGTAAGGCACCCATTTTTTCAATCATTTTATTTACATCTAAAAAAGGTACTTTAGTGTTAGATTCATCACTTGTTGAAACAAAAGATCCTTGTCCTTGCTTTTTATATATATAGTTTCGACTTTCTAATTCAGCTAATGCTCTTCTTACAGTAATTCGAGAGACATTATAAAGTTCCCCCAATTTTTGTTCAGAAGGCAACTTGCTATCTTCAGGTAGCTGTCCTGATTCAATCTTCTGAATTAGATCATTTAGCATGCTTTGATACAGTGGCATTATATTGTTCATCCGGATTTCCTCAACTTGTTATATTGTTATAACAGCCACACCAATAGTAAAGCACCTTATCAATCTCATGTCAACGCTTTCATTAAATAAATTAAACTATTGTTTTTGTGGCTTTCTTTACTAATCCCATCATATCATCAGATAATCAGACTAATTTACCAATTGGTATTTTTTAACCGATTCTTTTTTTAATATCAATTATTTAAAGACGCAAAAAAACAGTTAAACCAATATGATTTAACTGTTTGTCTGGCTTTAATCTAAATTACTTAATATCATTAGCAGCTACCCACTCATCAGTTGCTACACGATACATTTTTTGACCATTAATAGTGGCCGCTCTATCTGTATACCAAGGACTATTCCCTGACAAGGCACGATTTGAGATTTTTTTACCAGTTGATGTATATAAACTAGCTTGAACTTTAGTTCTAACGGTTTCATTGATAATTTCAATTTCTAAACCATCATTTAATTTAACCCATTCGTTAGTGGCAACTCGAATATACTTATCGCCATTTAAAGTCATCATTTTATCGCCTACCCATGATGAATCCTTACCTAATTCACGATTACTGATAAGTTTTCCTTCATCATTATACAAAGGAACATCTTTGGTTGTTGAAGTTACAAAAACCGTTTTATGTTCAACGATCGTTGGCGTTTCATCTGGCTTAGTTTCTGGATCTTTAGTTTGATTATTTTTATTCGAGTTATTAGAGTTAGTTGAACCCTTTGAACTGTTTGTACTACCAGATGAATGATTAGTGTTTCCAGAACCTGTATTTCCTGTATTTCCTGTATTTCCTGTTTCTTCCTCAGAAGTATAGATAGTTCCATCCGGATTTGGGAAAGTTTCTTTACCTGGTATCATTGACTCTAAAGCATGACCATACTTAGTTTTATAATCATTAAATTTACTATTAATTTCATCAACAGTAGCCGTTTTGGCATCATTAGTCATCCAAGAGATATAATCTGGAATGGCTTTTTTAGCGGCTTGTACGTCGCTATTGCTTTGATCTAAAGTATCAATGTTATCGCGACCAAAGAAAGTAAGAGAAAAATAATCTTCAGCAGCTGTGTATGCTGCATTGGGAGATACGGTTATGGAATCAGTTGCTAATTCACTTATTTTTCCGTCTTTATCTTTCAATTCGGCTTTAGTAACCTTTCCTTTATCATCAAATGAAATGGACAACTTACTGCCATCGCTCATGGTAATATTTTGAACACCAGTTTTAAACATATAATTAGATTTTTCTGAATGTCCAGCTGTAGAATTTGATAGATATGGAACATTTTCTGCTGTAATAGTAGTATCACCATTCTTTACAGATAAATCTTTGCTTTCAGATTCCATCAAATCATAATTTAAAACTCTCAAGCGAAAAATTTTTTCCTGTAAAATCTTACCACTAGTAATTTCTGTACTCTCTTCTTTAGATAGCTCTTGCTTGATGTAATCGCTAAGTTCTGACTGACCGTTCATATTATCAATTTCGCCTTTTAAAACCGCAAAATCCGCATTATATTTGGCAACTGCTTCTTCAAAAGTACCATGTGTTGAAACTTGATCATTTGTTTTAGCGTCTTTATTTGGATCAACTACTTCTGTCTTTGGCTGTGCTTCGTCTGCTAAAGCTGTTGTAACACTCCCTAATTGTGTTCCAACTGCAAGTGCAGCAAGTCCTAATACGATTGGTCCGTAATATAATTTTTTCATAATTTCCCCTTACATATATTTCCTTATGTCAAGAATAATATCATGTTTAAGGAAATGTTGACAACTATCTTTGAAAAAATTTTTATTTAAACCCAACTGTTCTTTTATGAATTTTTTACATAAAAAAGGCTCTTGAAAGTCTAATCTTCAAGAGTCTTTAGTTTATATATTTAACTATTTAGCAGCTTTTGCAGCAGCTTCGTCAGCATAAATCTTGTTTCTCTTCTTCATTTGCTTTGCGTACCAGATAAAGATCAATAGGTATGCAATTAATGCTAATGCAGCGTAAAGAACAAACTTAATTTGACCAGTTGAAGCGTTACCTACTAAGTAAGCCAAGAACTTCTCAACAGGACCTTCCATAGTTGAGTGAGAAATCATTGTACCTGATGCAAGGCCCTTAGGGAATGCGCCAAGTTTCTTAGCAGTAGCTGTAACCATAGGAGCTGATAATGTACCGGCCCATAGGAACAATGGAAGTTCGATAGCACCGATAACGATCATACGAATAATCTTACCACGTGTAACAACTAGCAAAGCTGGTGTAACACCCATGGCGATAATACCACCTAAAGGCAAGATCTTGTTACCAGGCAATACAAGTGCTTCAAGAAGCATGATAGGTGCTAGAACGTTAGCAGCAGCCCAGATTTCAGCACGTCCGGCGATAAATGGCCAGTCAAGTCCAACGTTCATTGTACGACCTTTTAACTTCTTGTTAGCGAAGTCTGTAATACCTTGTGATAGAGGTTCAACAGCAGCGATAAACCATGAACCGATCAATGAGAATAGTTCCAAACAGAATGCAGCTGTAAATGATAGTGTAAAGATTTCCTTAACACCTTGGTGTGAAAGCAAACCAATAAAGATACCTAAATAAATACCAATAGCGAATTTACTTCCCCAGAATCCAATCTTTTTGTTCAATGCAGCAGCATCGAAATCGAATTTATCTAACCATGGGAAGATAACATCGAACAACTTATCAAAGACCATGATAATTGGGTTCATCATGTAGTTCATATGTGTTGTTGTCATTGGGTTTGAAGCTGGTGCATGTAATAGGTCATTAAAAGTAGGTTTCATCAAATCAGAATTGATAATCTTCAAAACACCAATGAAAATAACTAAGATTGTTGTAATAAGTAAGTTTGCTCCGAAGAACATAGCTAACAAACCAACAAATGCTAGATGCCAGATATCAAAAATATCAACATCAAGTGTGTTTGTCTTGTCTAGCACGATCATAACGATATTAACAATAACCATAACTAACAAGAAGAACAATGTATATGGTGAACCCCAAGTGATAGTAGCCAATGGAGCCCAACCTAGGTCGGTAACTGATAATTGAATACCAGTTGACTTAACGAAGGCATTCAATGCGTCTTGGAAGGCTGTTGTCAACAATCCAATAACGGCACTGATAGCTGTAAGAGCGATGGCTAATTTAATACCACCCTCCAAAGCTTTAGAAAACTTAACTCTAAAAATCAAAGCGATAATTGTCAAAACAATTAACATCATTGGTGCAGCACCAAGGTCAATTAAAGGTTTGAATATCGCATTAGCAAAGCTAATAATTCCTGACATATTCTGTTTCCCCCTAGATGAATGATGTTATTGATTAAGCTTTTCCACTATCCTTGATAGCTTGTTCTACTTGATCATAAACAGGCTTTGCCATTGCAGGCATTCTGTACAAGATTGGTCCAGCATCAATAACAGGAATCTTAGGTGTGAAGCCTAGGTCTGTAGCAGCGATTGGTGTAAATAGATCGTAATCATCTAACATATCTTCAGTAATATCTTTGATCATAACAGCATCAGCTTGAACGTCGTAACCACGGTTACTCATTTCTGTTTCCAATGCATCTTTGATTTGGTGACTTGAATTAACTCCAGCACCACAAGCAGCTAAAATTTTGAACATAATTAACACTCTCCTTATTCATTGCTCTTTGCATATTTAATAAATTTACGATTCAAGAAAGAATAAATCTCTTTTGGATCATCACTCTTAAAGAATGGTACAAGCTCGTTTTCAGATGTTCGAGCCATAAAGTCCATAATTTGTGCCAAAATGTTTGATTGGCCTTCTGGATCATTGTTTAAGATCATGAATAAAAACTTCACTGGAAATTCTTTCGATGGATTAATCATATTATGGAAAGAAATTTCCTTATCCAATTTAATAGGAACAATTCTCCGTGCTTTAACGAACTCGCTCTCCGTATGTGGGATTGCTATATTTGGTATCTTTGGCGATACAACTGACATATCAATTCCAGTAGGATAGTTTTGTTCACGTTCCAATAAATTATTAATGAAGTCCTTAGTTACTAGATCCTTCTTCAATAAAGAATCAGCTATTTCACGAAAGACCTCTTCTTGCGTCGAAGCTTTAGAGATATAAACTTCGCTTTCGCTAAATAATTGATCGGTAGCTAAATCGCTCATTAACACCATCACCTACCCGTTTGTTTGTTTTTGTTTACAAGAACAATAGTAAACGCTATCATAAAATATGTCAATACCAAATATCAATTTATAAAACCACAAATATTTCTTCCTATATAGAGTGATAAACCAGACATTTTCTATTTAAACAGTTAAGTAAGCATTTTCAACAAAATAAACATTTCTGTGCGAAAAACGATTGACAAGTACACATTTCGATGCTAAATTATGTTTGTAACGAACAATAGTAAACAAAAAGAGGTGATCTTTTGTTAAAGAAAGAACGCTTTCTAAAGATCCTATCCGAATTAGATAAGAACGACATTGTTACCGTTAATGATTTAACTACATTATTGGATTGCTCCGATATGACAATCCGTCGTGATCTTGAAGAACTGTCAGAATCTGGCAAGTTGATCAGAATTCACGGTGGAGCGCAAAAAATTAGCGTTTCTCCATTAGAGGAAGCTTCTCATGTTGAAAAACGTGAGGTTCATATCAAAGAAAAACAAGAACTAGCTAAATTGGCAGCAAATGAAATTGATAATTTCGATACTATCTTTATCGGTCCAGGAACAACACTTGAATTGATTGCTCAAAACATTAAAAACATTAATTCTTTGAGGGTCGTGACAATTAGTATTCCTGTCTTTGAAAGCTTTAAAAATTCAGATCTTAATTGTGAATTGATTTTAGCTGGTGGAATTTATCGTAGTCGCTCAGGAACATTGATTGGTGCTTTAGCAAGTAATGCTGTAGGTGGACTGAAGTTCGATAAAGCATTCGTTGGCGTCAACGGTATTCAAAATTCCCAGATTATGACTGCCAATACTGAAGAAGGTCGAATTCAAAGCGTTGCTTTAAACAATTCTCAGACAAAATACATTGTCGCTGATAAATACAAACTTAATAGAAATGATTTTTACACTTTCTACAGTTTGGACGATGTAGATTACCTAATTACTAACAAGAGCGCCACTAAAGAAACAATCGATTACTATCAACAGTATGTAAGACTTATTACCAATTAAATGGAGGGATTATTTTATGAAAATCGCATTAGCTTCAGATAAAGCAGGATTTGAATTAAAGAACTATATCAAGGAATACCTTGAAAATGAAGGCAAGGATTATGAAGTTGTTGACTTATCAGAAGAACCAGCTGCTGATTTCGTTGACTCATCACTTCTAGTTACACACGCTGTCTTAGATGGAAAAACTGACCGTGGAATCATGTTCGATGAATATGGTACAGGCTCAGCCATGGCAAGTAACAAGGTTCATGGAATGGTAACAGCTAATGTTACTGAAGAAAATACTGCTCATATGACAACTCAACACAATGGTGCCAAAGCAATTGCTATCGGTGCTGGAATTGTTGGTAAGAAACGTGCTGAATCAATCGTTGATGAATACTTAGGTGTTAACTACGCCGGTGGACGTCACCAAATCCGTTTGGATATGCTCGAAAAATTATACTAATAGGAGGGAATTAATTTATGATTATTGCATTAGGAAACGACCATATTGTTACAGATACTAAAATCAAAATTTCAGAAATGTTAAAGGCTATGGGCCACAAGGTTATTGATGTAGGTACATACGACCATACAAGAACTCACTACCCTATCTATGGATTACGTGTAGCTAACCTTGTCCGTGATGGCAAAGCTGACTATGGTGTTGTTCTATGTGGTACTGGTGTTGGTATTTCAACAGCCGCTGACAAAAACCAAGGAATTCGTGCCGCTTTAGTCGCTGACACAACAGCTGCTAAGTATGCTAAGGAACATCTAAATGCTAATGTTATCAGTTTTGGTGGTGCCGTTGTCGGTGAACATCTAGCTGAAGAAATCGTTAAGACATTCCTTGCTGCTGACTATTTAGGTGAAGATGACGATCTAGTTAAGAAGATTGATGCCGTTGAATCTGAAGATAATCCAGAACAACACGACAATCCACACTTCTACGATCATGAAATGAAACTATGGGACGAAGGATTCTATCACGACTAAAGAGTAGTCAAAGAGAGATATTCCCTCCACAATTATTTTAATAATTACTTATACCAAACTGTACTACCAAATGTATGCGCTTTAATATAAACTAATTATAAAATAAAGTTCCAATTAAAATTTGTGAGCTACCATTGTGTAACTCATCAAGGGCTATATGAAATAAAAAAGTTAGCCCCGCTTTAAGCACTGAACTATTGGTACAGTGCTTAAAGCCGGACTAACTTGGAGAGGTTTGTTTCATAGAACCCATTTTTAATGGCCTAAAATCAGGTTATTTTAAATTTTACAAAGGGGTCCGCACAATGAGTAATTCAGTTTTAACAATCACAATGAATCCTTCAGTCGATATCTCCTACCCACTAGAACATCTCAAAATTGACACTGTCAATCGTGTAAAAGATGTTTCCAAGACAGCTGGCGGTAAAGGATTAAACGTCACAAGGGTTTTGAAACAATTAAATGTTCCTGTCACGGCATCAGGTATTATTGGTGGAACCATCGGCCAATATATTACTAACCAACTTGATGAAAATGACATCGAACACGCTTTTATGAAAATTAGTCAAGAATCTCGTAATTGTATCGCTATATTACACGATAACGGTGACCAAACTGAGATCCTTGAAGCAGGTCCTATCCTTTCAAAATACGACGAAAACGCTTTTCTAGAACATTTCGACGATCAAGTAAGCGGTTTTGGATTAGTAACTATCTCAGGAAGCTTGCCACAAGGCCTTTCCAAAGGTCTTTATTCTAAAATGGTTCAAGTCGCTGCTAAACATAATGTTCCTGTCATCTTAGACAGTTCCAACGAAGCTCTACGTTTAGCTCTAGAAAACGATGATAAACCATTCATGATCAAACCTAATCAAGATGAAATCGCTCAATTAATTGGTAAAGAAATCAGTGATTTGAACGATCTCAAAACTAAATTAGCTACCGAAGAAATTTTCCAAGGAATTCCTTGGGTGGTAGTTTCATTGGGTTCACAGGGTGCATTTGTTAAATACCAAAACAACTTCTTCAAAGTAAATATTCCAAAAATTCACGCCGTTAACCCTGTTGGATCAGGTGACTCTACCGTTGCTGGCTTAGCCGCAGGTTTAGTCAAAGAAGAAAGTCCTGAAGATATTATGAAACGAGCCATGACAGTCGGTATCCTAAATACTTTACAGGAAAAGACTGGACATATTGACATTAGTCAATATAAAGATTATTTTGAAAAGGTAGACATAGTTAAGTACTAATGTTTAATTTATTATTCGGAGGAATGAATGTATATGACAACACCAAAAAAGTACGCAGCACTAGAAAAAATGTCTGACAATAACGGAGTTATTGCAGCTCTTGCTATTGACCAACGTGGATCACTAAAGAAAATGTTAGCCGCAGCCGCAAACAAGCCAGCTAACGAAGAAGATATCGTTGAATTTAAGAAAGCTATTTCAAAAGAATTGACACCTTATGCTTCAGCTATTCTTTTGGATCCAGAATATGGTCTTCCAGCATCAAAAGTTAGAGCAGATGGCTCAGGTCTTTTAGTTTCATACGAAAAGACTGGTTACGATGCTACTGAACCAGGTAGAATTCCTGATTTGATCCCAATCTGGTCAGTACGTCGTCTTAAGGAAGCCGGAGCTGACTCAATCAAGTTCTTGCTTTACATCGATCCAGACGAAGATAAATCAATCATCGACCAAAAGGAAGCCTTTGTAGAAAGAATCGGTGACGAATGTGTTGCTGAAGATATTCCATTGTTCGTTGAATTAGTTACATATGATGACTCAATTGGTGACGTTAAGAGTGCTGAATATGCTAAGGTAAAGCCTCACAAAGTTATCGAAGCTATGAAAGAATTCTCAAAGCCACAATATCACATTGATGTTTTGAAGGTTGAAGTTCCTATTAACCTTGATTACGTTGAAGGATTTAATGGCGACAACCCTGTTGTTTACACAAAGGATGAAGCTATCAAGTACTTCAAAGAACAAAGCGACGCAACTAACTTGCCATACATCTTCTTGAGTGCCGGTGTTACTGCCGAAGCCTTCAGAGATGAATTGCACCTTGCTAAAGATGCTGATGCTAAGTTCAATGGTGTTCTATGTGGACGTGCCACATGGAGAGGCGCTATCGAACCATTCGCTAAAGACGGCGAAGAAGCTGGTAAGAAGTGGATGAACGATCAAGGTAAGAAGAATATTGAAGAACTAAACCAAGTTCTTGCTGAAACTGCAACTTCATGGAAAGACAAAGTTTCAAAAGACTAATTTAAATTATTAAAATTTATGTACTTTGAATAAACTGGGTTTTCTTGAACAAACTGATTAGTTCAAGATAATCCAGTTTTTCATTTATTGAGAAATTATTCATTTTGGGGGAAATATAATGGTACCTGCTAATTTCGTGCTAGCTAGAAACGCAATCACATCAATGGTCGCTGTACTCTTGATCGTTATCTACATTATTTATATGATTTCAAAATATTCACATCGTGACAAAGAAAAAGTTTGGACAGCGGACACAATCCTCTTAACTTTTATCGCACTCTATTGTATCTATATAACTTTAATGAACTTTGTTAAGTTACCCGCCAATTTAAGTTATATCAATACAATTGTTACAGTTATTTTTATGCTAGTCGTAGTTATTTTTATTATCAGTTCAATTATCAAAAAATTTACTAATAAATCTGACAAAAAAGATGCCTAAACGGCATCTTTTTTTTACATTCCGTACTTATGAACCCTCATTTAAACTAATCGTGCTATTCTAACGATGTTCAAATATCACTTTTTTCGAGATGATAACTTTGAAAATTTCTGAAGTTAGCAAACAAACCGGTCTATCCATTCCTACTATAAGATATTATACGGATCAAAATATGATTCCATCAGTTACTAGAGATTTAGATAATCAACGTGTTTTTGATGACGAGGCTGTTGTGTGGCTAGAGGGAATCAAAGTTTTGCGTGAATTAGGCGTGCCCTTGTCTGAAATAAAAGAATATATCACTCTTAGCCAAAAAAGTGGTCCCATTGCTCTACGTAAAAGGCACACGCTTCTTATCAAACAACAAGCTCTGGCTAAAGTAAATTTTGCCCAGTCAGCTAAGATACTTACCAAATTAAACAAAAAAATTAAATTAGAAGAAGACATTATGAACGGTAAGAAAAGAGACAGTCTAAGTGCCGCTCGAAGATTTAGTCTGTAATAAAAAAGAAGCACAGAAATCTCTCTTAATCAAAAGATTTCTTGTGCTTCTTTTCTATTATCTAGCCAATTTGACTAGTTCCGTCTGCATAATTTAAAGTGACACCTGATTGAACATTAAAAATATAAACATTAAAGTGAACCGAATTATCACCAATCGATTGAGCTTCCATTTGTACGCCTCGTGGCAACAATTCATCCCCACGAAAAATTGGAGTTACCCGATATCTAATGTAATGTGAATTGCTTTGTTTCAAATAATAAGCAATGTCCATCTCATGAGCTAACATTTCTGGACTATTCAATGATCTGGTCCCTGTCATAAGATTTTTAGGATTATTATTCTGACCAGTTAATTGATAACCAATCAGATGGCTCCGATTGTAAAGCCAACCGCCACTGATTTTCTTGTTATGCCAACCAGTTGGATTCCAATGCAATGGCTCCCGTTTAGCTGAAGGCATCAAAGAAACGTTCAACATAGCATTAGCAGCTGTCACACGATTCAACTTATCCAAATCGCCATATTGTTGCCATGCACCCTTAGCAGTACTTAAATCATCGTTTGAAAAATTAGGCTTATTATCATTAACAATAATTTCTTGTGTTCCATTGTAATCCAAATTAGCTAAATCTGTGTTTGAAGAATTTTGATTGCTTTTGTTATTGTGTTCATCAATGAATTTTTGATCGTCAGCAATCTTTTTTTGCAACTTAGTAATAGATTTTTTAAGATTCTTATTCTTAGTAACTAACTTTTTAGTTTTCTTTTGATAAGAATAATCTTTAACATATTCTGTTTTAACATCGCTTTTTGAAGATGCTTGAACTTGCACTGCTGATGCCATTACTGCTGGAAGAACAGTCAAGACAACCAACGTTTTAAGTAATTTTTTCATTATACTTTTGACCTCCTGTATCCAGCATTTATAGCATCCTGCTCGTTATTAAAATAAACTGCATTAGAAGAATTCATATTGTAGCCACGTTGACCAGGAACATGATAAATATGCGATTGAGAATTACCAACAATAGTTCCCGTATCACCAGTATTCATATCACCACGTGACTGAGACGATGAAGCTGAAGAAGCCTGTTGTTGAGTTTCTTTAGCCTGCTCTTCTTGTTGCTTTTGAGCAGCTGCCTGTTGCTTCTGGACTTCCTTAGCTTGTTGCTCTTGCTGTTTTTGAGCGGCTTCTTGCTCCTCTTTAGCCTTCTGTTTTGCTTGGAACTCATCATCAATAATTTGATCTTTTTGTTTCTGTAATTTCTTTTCTTGTTTAGATAATTTACCTTTTTTAGAAACTAAAGCAACATTTTCTTGCTTTGCAATACCATATTTATCTTTGCCAACATGTTTTGTTTTCTTAACAATCTTGGCACTTGGAGCAGCCCCCTGTTGTGACGACGTCTCAGTACTGTCATTAGCTCCACCAGCAATCCCTGCAATAAAAAATATGATAATACTGGCAAACAAACCGATTCTATATTTCTTTTTTAATGAACCATCAGCTCGATTTTTTACCTTAATTTTACGTTGTTTAAAAAGCTTAATGGCAAAATATATAATCGCAATAAACGCCACTAATACTATTAAGCTTAGCATCCCCTAGACCCCCTATTTATTATTCTCACTTAATGTTATTCGATATTTTCAACGGAAACAAGGTAAATTTCCTTTACATAAAAAAAACAATGAATCTAGAAATTTTACCTAGAATTCATTGCTTTTTTTATTTATTCAAACTTTTCAACACATAATCGCCTAACGTACGAACTCTCTTAAAATCATCTTCGTCAGGATCTTGATTAATTTTTACTGAATCAGCAACCTGCTCGCCGTTGCTGGAATTCAACATCATTGTAAAGTAGTCAACTGCACGTCCAAAATGAAGATGTTCTTTTGAACTCGAGCCTAATACTGCAAATTTAGTTTTTTCCAAATCGATATCTTTCAAATCGTCATAGAAATCCTGAGCCTCATCAGGTACTTCACCATCATGATAAGTATAAGTATCGACAATTAAGGCATCATAATTCAAAATTTCAAATGCATCAGCATCGACCATTTCTTGAAGCGTTACTTCAGCCTTTTTACTTTCTAAATAATTGGCTAAATATTCAGCAATTTTCTTATTACGACCGGTCATACTTGTATATGTTAATAATATTTTCATTCAGTTACCTACCATCTAACGCTAATGCGCTCTTTTTGATGTGCAGCATTTTCAATTTCATCAACCATCGCAATAGCATAGTCAGCATAACTGATCTTGCAATTGCCAGCTGAATCAAAGGTTAATTCCTCACCTGCTAAAACGTATTTACCAGTTCTATCACCTTTAGCATCGAATTCAGCTGCTGGACTGATAAAGGTCCAATTGATGGAACTTTTACGTAAAATATCTAATGATTTCCCCATTTCCTCACTTAGAGGTTTAACTGCTTCAGGAAAATCTGATTGTTGATACAATTGCTCAGTATGATCTTCATTCACAAATAATGATCCAGCTCCACCAACGACTAACAATCTAACATTAGTACCCTGCAAAATATCGATCAAATGCTCAGTAGCAGGTACATATTCTTTAACCATTGGGCCAAAGAAACCAAGGGCATCGACTAAAACATCAAAATTTTTAATATCGTCATGTTTTAAACTATAAACATCTCTAACTAAATATTTTTCAGTCGACGACTTCTTAGCATCTCGTACAATTGAAGTGACATCTAATCCACGGCTCAAGGCTTCTTTCACTATCAAAGAGCCTTCCTTACCATTGGCACCTATCACTGCTATTTTCATAATTTGAATACCCCCATATTCTATCAACAAGATTACTCTACACAATTGCAAGCAAAATAACCAAAGATAAGCCCATAATATAGTAAAATTGTTGTGCTGGGAGGCGTAATTTATGGCATATCAAATTTATTTAGTAAGACATGGTCGAACATGGTATAACGAATACGATAAAATGCAGGGTTGGTCTGATACTCCTTTAACTGATGATGGCGTGGCCGTTGCTCAAAAAGCAGCTGAGGCTCTAAAAAACGTCGATTTTTCTGCCGCTGTTACATCAGATATGAAACGTGCAGTTGATACTTCCAGAATTATTACTAGAAGAAATAAAAATCACTTGGTTCCTCAAGAATTAGCTGAATTCAGAGAACAATTTTACGGTTATTTTGAGGGACGTAGTATTGATGAATCTTGGTTTGCTATTGGTAAACCACATCATGCTAGAAATTTTGGCGATATTGTCCAAAAATATGGCTTCGATGCCACAATGGACTTTGTTAAAGATGCCGATCCCCTTCATGATGCTGAAAATGCCGAAGAATACTGGGGACGTATCGAACGCGGCTTCAAAAAAATTGATCAAATTGCTCACGATGGCGACAAAATTCTCTTAGTTACCCATAGCATAACTATTCTAGGATTAGCTTACAGATACAAAACAGATGATATTGTGTTAAAAGATATCCCAGCCAATGCTAGTCTTACCTTGCTCGAACGTGACGGCGACAATAATAAGGTTACTAAGTACAATCAATCCCTCATTTAATGTAGTAAAATTAAACTACATACATTGAGGAGGATACTATTTACTAATGGCAAAATACCAAATTTATTTAGTTCGTCACGGACGTACTTGGTTTAATCGTTATAATAAAATGCAAGGCTGGTCTGACACTCCCCTTGCGCCTGATGGGATCGAAGTAGCTAAAAAGGCGGCAGAAGCGTTAAAGGATGTTGATTTTGCAGCGGCTTTTTCATCAGATGCTCGTCGTGCTATCGATACTTGCAAATTAATCGTTGATAAAAATATAAATCATAATAAAATCACTCCTCAAAAAATGATGGAGTTTAGAGAAGAATTTTATGGTTATTATGAAGGTATGAACTCACCAGAAGCCTGGTTTATAGTTGGTCAACCACATGGTGCTTCCAGCTTTGCCGAAATCATTGCTAAATATGGCATGGATGCTACTAAGGACTTCATGAAAGAAGCTGATCCTTTCCATGATGCAGAAAATGCTAAAGAATACTGGAAAAGACTAGATCGTGGGTTTGAAAAGGTTGATCAAATTGCTCATGATGGCGACAAAATTCTTTTAGTTTCTCATGGAACAACTATTCGGTCTATCACTGACCGTTATAACGATGGAAACTTCGACGTAACGGTTAGTCCAAGAAATTCCAGTTTAACAATGTTAGAAAGAAATAACGGTATCAACAAAGTTACTAGTTATAATCAAATGCTTAGTTAAGCGTGAAAAATTATTTGACAAAACAAAACAATTAATATATTCTCAGGTCATCAATCAATCGGAGGTTATAGCAATGATTTTAATCAATACTCAAACAATTTCATGTTGTTGCGGTTCGCAGTCTATGCGTGCCGTCTGTTTGAGTAACTAAATTCAAGCTAGACCAATGATTCATTACGCGTAGGGTGCAAATCAAATTTGATTTGCACCCTTTTTTTACGCCCAAAAACAAAGGAGAAAATATTATGAAATTCAATACTAAATTAATTCATGGCGGTATCAGTGAAGATAAAGAGACTGGAGCTGTTTCTATCCCCATTTATCGTTCATCAACTTTCCATCAACACAAATTAGGTGCTGAACCTAAGTGGGAATATGCTCGTACTGGCAATCCTACTCGTCAAGCTCTCGAAACCTTGATTGCTGATATCGAAAACGGTCGATCTGGCTTTGCATTTGCTTCCGGCCCTGCAGCTATTCATGCAGTTTTCTCACTCTTTTCAGCTGGTGATCATATTATCATCGGAAACGATGTCTACGGTGGGACATTTCGTTTGGCCAATAAAGTACTCAAGCGCTTTGGACTAGAATTTACTGCCGTTGATACCCGCGATTTAGATGCTGTTGAAGGCGCCATTCAAAAGAATACTAAAGCCATTTATTTTGAAACACCTACTAATCCACTTTTAAAAATAACCGACATTAAGGCTATAACTGACCTTGCTAAAAAGCACGATCTTAAAACCATCGTTGATAACACCTTTGCCACGCCTTACAATCAAAATCCTCTTGATCTAGGGGTAGATATCGTCGTTCATAGTGCTACCAAATATCTAGGTGGGCATAGTGACGTTGTAGCCGGTTTAGCAGTTACCAACAATCAACAAATTGCCAAAGATTTAGCTTTTCTTCAAAATTCCATCGGTAGTATTTTAGGTCCCGACGATAGCTGGCTTTTGATGCGTGGAATCAAAACACTCGGTATCAGAATGAGGGTTCATCATGAAAATGCCCAATCAATTTTTAAGTACCTAACCGAAAATAATAAAGTTGCTAAAGTTTATTATCCTGGCAATCCCAATTCAACTGGTTATGAGATTGCTAAAAAACAGATGCGTGGTTTTGGCGCTATGATTTCCTTTGAACTTCAACCTGGTTTAAATGCTAAGAAATTCGTTGAAAGTCTTCAACTAATAGATCTCGCTGAAAGCCTTGGTGGAATTGAAAGTTTGATTGAAGTTCCTGCTATCATGACTCATGCTGCCATCCCTCGCGATATTCGTTTAAAAAGTGGAATTACTGACGAATTGATTCGCTTATCCGTTGGTGTTGAAGATGAAGCCGACTTACTGGATGACCTCAAACAGGCCTTTGCTCAAATCTAAAACAATAAAAACGTAAAAAGAAGAGCCCTTAATTATAAGAGTTCTTCTTTCTTTATCTAATAAAACATACTATTAAAGCTGACTTTTGGTTCTTACTCAAGTTAAGTTATAGCGTGAGTATGTTTAATTTCCCGTCCTCCATAAAAAGTGGAAATGCTGTTGGAACTATGGTCTCATAGCTGAACGCATTCCCACTTTTTGCTCCGGACTGACTCCTACTTTATTCATTAATTATTGTAAAATTTAAATAGCATATAAAAACGGTCACTGTTAAGAAATCCAAGCATAAATGTATGTCTGGAATACCTAACAGTGGCCGTTTTTTAATTTACTATTTAATACTTTGTTCAATAATATTAGAATCAAGAACTTAATCGATAGTAAAAAATCTGTGGGCCCTCAGTGGTGATATTCTACTTAGCTTGCAAAGCAAGGTTAGTAGAAGACCGAGCTTAGAGATCCATAATTGTTCACGAAGTGGGGAATTATGAATCTCTAAGTCGTGTCCACCAGGTTCCAGTGGCCCACAAATTTTTTTGCGGACGATGGCATATTTCAACCACATCAGTTAATATCTAAGCTTTAGTAAGAATTGACTTTTAGTCTTTATCATCTTTTTTATTTAAATTATCCATGACAAAGTTCAAAGCCTTCTTAGAATCACGTGTTAAAGCAATATATTGTTGACCTTTGGTAGCAACTAACTGAATACCTAAACGATCTGTATCTGCTTTCAAATCATCATAATATGTTCTAACTTGAGGAGCTAAAACAACTAAGTCATAGTTTGGTAGAATATCGTGATGTGATCCGTAAGCTCCTGCACTAGCAACGATCGGAACATTATATTCCTTGGCACCATCCATTAAAGCATTAGCTAATTGTTCACTGGTACCACCACCGGCACAGAGAACCAATACTTTAACTTGATGATCTAATTTGATCTCATCATCAGAATCTGAGTCAGTAGTTGTTGCAGTTTCATTTGTATCATTATTCATTGAAGTTGCTACAGTAGCACCTTCCGCACTAACACCAGCAAGTTCAACGCCATCTGTAGCTTCTTTAGCATCTGCTGCGGCTTCTTGTTTAACTAACGAAGCATCGTAGGCCTTACAGAATGGTAGATAAATCAAAGTATCTAAAGCTAGTAAAACAACGACTAATAATAACGAAACTACTTGCATATTAGTATTTAAGAAAATACCAATAGGCCCTGGCAAAGCCCATGACAAAACATACATAAAGCCACGCATATGTAATAGATCAATGAACATCTTACCTACAACAACATTAACCATTGGCGATAGCACGAACGGAATGAAGAAGTAAGGGTTCAAAATAATTGGAGCACCGAACAATAGAGGCTCATTGACAGCAAACATTACAGGAACAATTGAGGCCTTACCTATGGCTTTCAATTGTTTTGATTTCATTAACAAAATGAAGATAAAAGGAACAACGAAAGTAGCACCAGTACCACCAAGTTCACCAACAAAGTTACCAAAATTTTCTGTTAGTGAGTGATATGGAAAATGTCCCGCTTTGAACAATGCCAAATTAGCAGTTGTATTACCGTACAAAGCAGCTTCTAGAGCAGGTTTTACAACTGAAGGTCCATGAATACCCATGAACCAGAATAGAGGAATAAGGAACCAAATAATAGCCATTCCCCAATAACTTTCAGCACCTTTAAACAAAGGTGAAATCAAAGTCGTAAGCATTTCACCAAATGGAACATGGAGCCAAAGACGAACAAGTGCATCAATAATACCCATAGCAATAATTGAAAATGAAAATGGAAAAATATCACGGAAGTTTTGGGCAATAGCACCAGGCACTTCTTTAGGCATTTTAATAGTTATATCTCTTTCCACACAGAACTTATAAATAGCAACGGTGGCAAAGGCTGAAACGAAAGCTGATAGTAAACCTTTTGTACCAAAGTAATCGCCAATATAAGCACCACTCTTAGTAGTACCAATAGCTAGCAACATAAATCCACACATTGAAGCCATCATCGTTGAAGTGGAATTAATGAAACGTCCACCTTTAATACGCTGATTTTTGGAACCGGTTAAGGCTTTAGCTGTAGTCCCCGCTACATAAAGTCCAACAAATCCCATAGTATAGTTATAAATCTTGTTGCACCAATCATTTAATCCCGCTGGCAAATGTACCCCTACTAGTGGAAGAACTGAAGTGATTAGAATAAAAATACTTGAGAACAAGATAATTGGCATTGCGGCCAAGAATCCATCCTTGATAGCCATCAAATAAATATTCTTAGATATCTTATCAAAGAATTTTTGATGAGCTTCCAACTTATCAATAATAAATTGCATGATAGCACCCCTTTTATATTCTATTTCCAAAAAATTTCATAAAAAAATGACCGCAATTGAGCATGGTACGACAAAGTACCAAGCACCAACTGCGGTCATGCCTAATTTAATAGTAACAATCCACAACTAGAAGCTATTTCATTGTGTCAGCAAGTGCTTTGTACCACAAAGCACTCTTTTTGATATAACGTTTTTGTGTAGCAAAATCAATAAAGAACAAGCCATAACGCTTATTATATCCATTAGCCCACGAGAATTGATCTTGCAAGGACCAGATGAAGTAACCATTCACATTAACCCCTTCGTTTCGAGCCTTCAAGATAGCTGCAAGATGCTGGTCAACAAAATCAATTCGTTTGTCATCATTAATAATCGTGTTTTCGTTAGCATCTTCTGGTAAATCCTCTTTTAAGCCTAATCCATTCTCTGTAATAAAAATTTCTTTACTATTAGGATACTCCGAACTTACACGCTGCAAAATGTCATAAAGTCCTTCTGGATAAATGTTCCAATCCCAATCAGTTGTAGGAATATCTGGATTTTTAACGGCTTGACCAACTCCCTTAAATTTAAATGATGATGTACCTTTGGTACCAGTTCCATTGAAATGATTCGTGCTTTCACCGTTATAAGCTGCAAAAAATGATGGTTGATAATAATTCATTCCAAAGTAATCGTTTCTTGTCGAAGCTTTCTTCAGGATATCCATATCACCTGGTTCAATTTCTAAATGAGCATCATTTGCATCTAAAATTTCATTGATTAATTTCATCGTTTTAGCAGTATATTCACCCTTAAAAGTACCATCAAGCAAAAATGCGTTCATAAATGCATCGCTTAAATCAGCTGCATGCTGGTTTTCAGGTGTTTTCGGATATGGATATACTGGCTGTAAAACATGAATTAGACCAATTTTACCGTTATAACCATGATCTTTAAACAAGTTGACTACGCGAGCATGAGCTAATAATTCATTGTGTTCAGCCTGGATAGCACTTGAAACATCAAATTTGTGGTTAGGTGGGAAATTTCCTTGGATATATTGCGAATAGGCCAAAGAAATTAGCTCATTAATAGTGAACCAATGTTTAACTTCAGGAAACTCATCAAAACAAAACTTAGCGTAATCTACAAAATAGTCAATATTCTTTCTATTTAACCAGTCGCCATCGTCAAAAAGTGTCTTAGGAGAATCAAAATGATGCAACGATACATATGGTTCAATCCCATTATCTAGACACTCCTTAAATAATCGGTGATAATAATCGACTCCAGCCTGAACTGGCTGACCATAACCCTTAGGAAAAATTCTTGTCCAAGAAATTGACACACGTATAGCATTCAAGCCATATTTTTTCGATAAACGAATATCTTCTGGGTATAAATGATAAAAAGGTAGCGTCAAGAATCTTGTGTAAATGA
>NZ_AZDB01000023.1 GCF_001434585.1 Companilactobacillus crustorum JCM 15951 | reverse complement strand
ATTCGGATTAAATTTGCAATCTACCAAATGATAATTATAATATCAAACATGAGTCACTTTTGGGCGATGAAGATAATGTCTACTTTTTCTTGGATATGTCGCCGGAGCATGGATATGGCTATAAGACTATTCAACCATCAGGTTATGAGTTGACTGTGGGCGATAAGACTTTCAGCTTAACGGTTCAAAATCCATATAATTTGCAAGTAAATCATCCGAGGAAGGTTGGCTTGTGGGTTTATGAGCATGATGGTATAGGTAATGTAAATAAAGAAGTGGATAACGTCGCATGTCTTAATCGGGTACCTATTAAAGTAGATAGTGGCGTTGGATTAGGTTATACAGAAAAAATGGAATTCAAATTACCTTTGTCAGAATTAGGGATTAAGGGGACTGCTTCGCAAAATATTACTATGACAAATCATAACTTAGGTGATCAGACATTACATACTACTGGTGGTAGTACTGGACCAATTTTGCTTGCTGTCAGTGGTTTTGCAATTGCATTGTTAGCAGTAATCAAGGTACCAAAGCTAAGTGAATTGAGGAAGTCACTACATGAATAGTTTTTTACTATTGGGTATTATCATTTGGATATATATGCTGTCAGTCTTGAAAAGAGCTAAGCTGACGGCATTTTCTTTTATTGTCGGAAGCGTCGGAATGTTCTTCATTTTAATGGCTTTGAGTATGCCGTATTGGATCTGGTTCTTTACGCATGCCGTTATCAATGGAGTCGATTGGCTTGGCAGTATAACGCATATGAGTCAATGTTTTCCTAAGTACGGTATTGTTTATATTAACAATAATTTGAATCCAGTGACGATGACGATAGATTATGAATGCTCAGGAATTATTGAAACGGCAGCTTATACTAGTTTACTAGCTTTTTATCCAACCTATTCGCGTCAGGAAAAAGTTTTTTATTTAGTTTTTGGGACTTTATGGATCTATTTGTCGAATATTATTCGATTGATGATCGTGATATTAATGGTTCACTTTGGAGGAGCCTCTTTATTTTATTTGGCTCATTCAATTTTAGGAAGAATTATTTTCTATTTCCTAGTAATTACGCTTTACTATAATGTTTTTACATATTCTCGGTTGTCACAGGGAATTTATCAAATCTTTAAGGAAAGAATAAAACGTACATGAGATATTTTTGGTATTTAACAGTCAGACAAATGGGTTTTTGGTTGACTTGGATCCTAATTCCCATTGTAGTTGAAATTATTCCGGCTTTTATTTCAGCATTTGTCTTGGTAATGAAGAATAAACATCAAGATAGGGAAGAAATGCCAATGAAACTGCCTTTCATAACGGTGATCGTGCCTGTCTATAATTCGGAAGCAACACTTTATAACTGTGTTAAATCAATTAAGGATTCAACTTATCCTAGTGATTTGATACAGGTCATTTTGGCAGATAATCAAAGTACTGATAATAGTTTTGGAGAATTCGCCCGAGCCCAAACAGATTTTGGATTACATATGCAGTTGCTTAAAACACAAAAAGGTAAAGCTAATGCTTTAAATGCGTCTATTTATCAATCAATTGGAACTTATATTTTCAATATCGATAGTGATGGAACCTTGGAAACCAATGCTTTGATGAATATGGTTTTGAAGTTTGAAAATAATTTGGATATTTCGGCAATGACAGGAACTATTTTGCCAAGAAAAGATATGATTAAACGGACAAAGAAGTTTCATTTACGTCTGTTAAGGGATAATGAATATTTTGAATATGCGCAGGCATTTTTATCGGGACGAGTAATTGAATCATACAGTGATCAACTGTTTACAATGTCAGGGGCTTTTTCAGCTTTTCGTAAAGCAACATTGATGAAAACTTTTATGTACGATACGCAAACGTTGGGTGAAGGTTGGGTGAAGATACTGAAATGACATTTCAAATTCGTGATCGCATGAAACAAAAGGTTCTTATTTGTACAGATGCTATTTTTTATATCGAGCCTATCGGAAGTTTAGATGAACTGTATCGACAACGCCAACGTTGGCAGCGTGGTGAACTGGAAGTTGCGAAGGATTATATGGGTAAAGGTGCTGGCTTAAAATATTTCTTTAGTAATTTTTTAGTCAGAAGAATGATGATCGACCACACTTTTATTTTTCCGAAGATGATTTGGATGTTTGCTAGTGTTGTCCTGTTATTTTTGCGTTATTCTCCTGTTATCTTGGGATTATCATATCTGATTATTTATGGACTGTATGTTTCAGTGTCGATAGTTAATTTTTTATGTGTGGAATTATTGTTAAAAAAATTTGAAAATGAACGTCGCTTTTATTCCAAATTATTCTGGGTCGTTTTTTGCTTACCATTGTACAACTTCATCTGTTCTTGGTTTAGATTGATTGGATCATTGAATGAATCGGCCGAAAATAAAAATTGGAATTCACGAGGATTCAAAGAAGAATCAGGGAATATTGTAAAAGTTGTTAAAGGTGACGTTCGCAATTTAGAGAGGAAATGAAATTGAATATAGAAGGATATCAAACTTATAATACTTATAAATTAACATCGTATATCAATGCAAGCCATGCTGTACGTTGGGAAGGTGGTATGGGTAAAGAACATATGCATACTTGGGCGGTTGTTTGCGAAATTCACGTAAATAATGATTTAATGGTTCCCTTTAACGAAATTGAAAATCAGCTTAAAGAGGTTTCTTCACGTGTTTCTGGTAAATTTCTGAACGAGGTACCGCCATTCGACCATGTTAATCCTACTTTAGAAAATTTAACGACTTACTTTTTCCAAGTTATTAATGATTTATTGCGTAAAAACAATGCGGTTCTAACACGTCTAGAAATTGGCGAATCTCCAACTAGATTTTACTGTATCGAAATGAAACATTAGAGGTAGCGTATGAAGGATAAATTCTTTAAATTTGGTAGTAGATTTGTAAAATATCTCTTTTATTTTCTATTTTTACTGACATTTTATTTTGCTATAACATCGCCTAATTTGATTCTTGGAGACAATAATATCACTGGAGCAGGAACTACGCTTTATACGACTTTCTATATTATTATAGTAATAGCTTTGATTGTTTGTTTCTTTACGTATCAGGAGTTTGCTGATTTTTTGAGGTTTATTTTTGTCGATCGGGCTTTGATAACTTCATTTGTTATTTTAGGTTTAGCAGTGATATTTCAAATCATTTTTGTTTTGAATATCCATCCGGGAATTGGATTTGATGCTGGAGCGTTACATCAGGCTATGTTTAATACGACTGATGCGGAAACAAAAGGATATTATTCATTGAATCCTAATAATATTCCGATAATGCTTTTACAGCACCAATTGGCAGTGATTTTTCACAGTCGTTCGTGGTTATTTTTTGATATAGTAACGATGATTTTAGTTGATTTGTCAGCTGCTTTTAACTTTGGTAGTATTCTGGTAATTGATAAAGATAAATTGCCGTTGGCAGTTTATTTGCATGCTTTATGGCTATTCCTGTTTCCGATGATCATTGTACCGTACACTGATGCCTGGGTTTTACCGTTAGTTTCGCTGTATATTTTTTTCTATTGCTTGTTGCATTACGGAAAATTTGCTTGGGGATACAAAATCCCAATAGCCGTTCTTTTGGGCATGACAGTTATTTTTTCTTATTTCATTAAGCCGTCATCAATTGTCGGTTTTATTGCCATTGTTTTAATTGAATTTTTGTATTTGTTCAAAGTAAAAGCTGGTAAGAAGAATGTTCTCAATGAATTAATCTTTTTATTGATCATCATTATAGGAATGGTGCCAACTTATTCGATTACAAATTATGCGATCGATCATCAAAAATATATGGAAATTGATACATCACGTGCAATTCCACCGATTCATTTTATTGGTATGGGTGTTTCAGGCGATGGTGGATACAATGCTAAAGATGCTCTGATGATGGCTAAAGTACCGAATAGACAGGCTCAAGTAGATTATTCAAAAAAAGTCTTGAAACAAAGATTGAAGAAAATGGGACCAATTGGTTGTTTAAAATTTCTCTTTAAGAAGCAATCGAATAATACTGCTGATCGAACCTTTGCTTGGATCAAAGAAGGTCATTTTATTAAAGGAAATCCTAATCCATCATCGAAAGGATTCAATGGTAAATTACGCAACTTTGTTTATTTGTATGGTAAAAATTTAGGAGATTTTCGTTACGTTACTCAAGTATGGTGGGTCGCTTTGTTGGCAATTATTTTCTTTAATTGGCATGATAATCGTAGAATTGTTCAATTATTGCGATTAACTATTATCGGTGGCTTTCTATTTCTTTTGATTTTTGAAGGTGGTCGTAGCCGTTATTTGATTCAGTATTTACCAGCATTTTTATTGTTAGCGACTGTTTCCTGGAGCAATTCTTGGCGACAAGTTCGTAAACTTTTCTCTTGGATAAATTGAGTTTTAATATAATGTAAAATTGTTGATCTCTGTAATAAAAAATAATTGAGTCAATTTTAGGCGAGCGTATTATTTATAATGAACCCCTCATGTTGGAGATATTCAATGGAGGGGTTTTCTTATGTCTAAATATAGAGAATCATATGTACAAAAAAAGTTCTAAGCAAAGAATTTAATCTTTACTTAGAACTAAACTTAGGTTGTTTTATAATTGGCTTCAATTACTGAGATTCTTTACAATTCTTTTTATATTTAATTGGAAATGGTTTTAACAAAATTTTGATAGGCTGTTTCTTCATCGGTTTCAGTGATTTCAAGCTGATTTAATTTATTGTTATGCAAATTACTTTCAACAACATTTACTTCATGGGTAAAAGTTGCATTACCAATTAATCTAATTTCACTTTGTTCCTTATGTTCACGATTTAAAATAATGTGAGTCTTAACTAGACCGCCAGGGTTGTAAACAGAGATATCTTTGTTGGCATCGAATTGGTCTGGGTTAAGCAACGCGAAAATTAAACTAGCAGCAGACATTCCAGTGCCGCAAGCATTAGTGAAGCCAACGCCTCTTTCATAGGTTTGAACAAAAAGTGTATTAGTTTTAAGAATTTGACTGAAACTGATGTTAACTCCTTCAGGAAAATAATCATTTTGATCGTTGAGTTTTTGTCCTAAGTTTTTCAATTCAAGCTGATTAATATCAGAAACGAAACTGATCAAATGAGGATTAGGAACGGCTACGGCCGAAAAAGTTTGTTCAGAAATAAATTCAGGAATGCTTTGATCTATCATCTCATTGAAATTTTTATATGAGAAGGGTAGATCTTTTTTTTGAAATGAAATTGGTGATATTTCAACACTGAATGTGGGAACACCAGGGTATAAGTCTTCAGCTTTAGAAACCGCTAGATCTGATTCCATTGTCTCAATTTTGAAATTATCAAGTTGATATTTTTCTGATAAATAACGACTGACAGTTCTTAAACCGTTACCACACATTTTAGCCTCACTGCCATCAGCATTAATAACACGCATTTTTCCTAAACTAGTATCACTAGCATCAACTACTAATAGGCCATCAGCACCGCCTAGTATGTTAGCGCAGAGGTTGATTGCTAAATTGATTAGTTCTTTATCTGTTAATGGTTTTTCAAGCATAGTTTGATCTAAGATAAAAAATTTATTTTCTGATCCGTGTACCTTTAATAGTTTTACCATTTTTTTACCCCATTACTTAAAGAATGTTTTGTAAATCTGTCTAACTGCATTGTCAGCATCAGCTTCTTGAATTCCAATCATGATAGAAATCCTCGAGGCACCTTGGTTGATCATATGAATGGCAATATTGTTTTGAGTTAGGGAATCAATAATTTGACCGATTGTATTGACGTTATGGGCAATGCCTTCACCAACCACCATAATAATTGCATAATCATCTATCCATTCCAAATAATCTGGCTGTAAAATTTCTTTAACATCATGACAAAGATGATTAATGGTTGTTTTGTCTAGTTTGCTACGATCAAAAATAACGGTTAAATCATCGATTCCAGAGGGCATATGTTCATAAGAAATATTATATTTATAAAATATTTGTAACAACTTTAAGGTGAAGCCAACTTGCTTATTTAGAAGATAACGATGAATATAAAGGGCAGAAAAACGCTTTGAACAAGCAATTCCAGTAATGACATTGGCAGGATTAAATAGAAATTGTTCAGGAACGATTAAAGTGCCTTCAGCATTAGGATTGTTAGTGTTTTTGACGTTAACAGGAATTTGCCCTTTAACGGCAGGGATGATTGCTTCATCTTGGAAAACTGAAAATCCGGCATAGGATAATTCACGCATTTCACGATAAGACATTTTTTTAATGGCCTCAGGATTTTTCACAACATGATTGTTGGCCGTGTAAATGGCATCTACATCAGTAAAATTTTCATAAAGATCGGCTTTGAGCCCACAGCTTAAAAGGGCACCGGTAATGTCAGAACCTCCTCGTGAAAATGTATAGATATTGCCTGTTTGGGTATATCCAAAAAATCCAGGAACAACGATACGACTATCTTCTGGTAAATCCAATTTTGCTAAATTTGAATAAGTTTCCGGCGAGATATCGGCATCATTAGGTTGTCCATGAACGATAATTCCGGCGGATTTAGGATCTAAAAAGATGGATTTAATTCCCTGAAAGTTAAGAATTTGATTTAGTAAAAGAGCATTTAATAATTCTCCATGAGCTTTAAATGCTGCTAGAAGATGATCATCATCGGAGAATTCTTCAGTAGCTAGGTTCAAAAGTTTGTTTTTTAGTAAGGCAATAAATTTATCATCGAGTTTAAAATAATCACTTATTTCATGATATCTTGAGATAATTTTTTTGATTACGTTAGTGTAATCCTGGTTGTCCATAACTGCTTTAGCGTATTCAATCAGTAGATCAGTAACTTTGGTATCGCCAGTGTAACGTTTTCCGGGAGCAGATGTGACAATTACCTTTCTTTCAGAATCGTCTTTGATAATTTTGATGACCTTGGTAAATTGTTCGCCAGTGGCAAGGGAACTGCCCCCAAACTTGATGACCTTCATACAATGCACCTCTAAAATTAAATAGTTTTTAATGATGAGTGTATCATTTTTTGTTGTTATGACAAGGAAAACATAAATTAAATGTAGAAAAATGAGAATTTTATTAATTTTGCTTGACGAATTATGAGCGTTGTTATAATCTTAGTAGCAACAAAAGAGGTCGCAATTGACATCAGTAAATGAGGGAGCTTCTGTAAAAGCTATGAACTTATTGAAAGGGGAAATTGCCGAAGCACTGGATTTTACAGAGTTCAGCGAGCTGGGGCGTGTTACTAAGAGAATACGAACTGTCGTAACTGAAGGGTTACGTTGAGCTTATGACTAATTGATGCAGATTATTTGTGGATCTCTTTGTTAATAAGCAAAGAGGTCCTTTTTTATTTGGAGGAGTGGAAAATATGATTATAAATGATTTAACAAGTGAGAACGGTCATTTAACGATAAGCGGCGTGGATAGTGTTGAATTAGTGAAAAAATATGGAACGCCATTGTATGTCTTTGATGTATCAAAAATTCGCGACCAAATAAAAAAATATAAAACTGCTTTTGAACAAAATAATTTAAAGTATCAAATAAGTTATGCTAGCAAGGCTTTTGCTGTCAAAGCTATTTATCAAATTATGCAAACAGAAAATGTTCACGTTGACGTAGTTTCTGGCGGTGAATTATACACCGCTTTAGCAGCTGGTTTTCCTAGTAATAAGATAAGTTTTCATGGAAATAATAAATCTTTTGAAGAATTAACAATGGCAGTTAAGAATCACGTTGGAGTTATTATGTTGGATAATTTTCATGAAATTGAATTGTTAGCACGTATTTTAAAGAGTGAACAGCAACAAATCCAAGTTATGTTGCGATTAACCCCAGGGATTTCTGCTCATACGCATAAGTATGATCAGACAGGGCAAACTGATAGTAAATTTGGCTTCGATGTCGAATCAGGTCAAGCAAAAAAAGCATTGGAGATGGTGCTAAACAATCCTAATATGAAAATGCTTGGGTACCATGCTCACATCGGATCACAAATTTTTGGAACCGAAGGTTTTAAATTATTAGCACAAAAAATGATTAAGATTGCTCAGAATTTTCAGACTGATTTTAATTATTGGCCTAAGATTCTTAATTTGGGTGGAGGCTTTGGAATTAGCTATAACGAAGATGACGATCCTATTTCTCCAACCGAATTTATTTCTCAAATAGCAGCTGAATTGAGAAATAGCGGTGAAGAAATCCCTGAAATTTGGATTGAACCCGGAAGATCAATTGTTGGTCCTGCTGGATATACGCTTTATAAAGTTGGTTCAAGAAAAGATATCCCTAATTTGTCAAGTTATCTTTCAGTTGATGGTGGTATGGGTGATAACATCAGGCCAGCATTGTATCAAGCCAAGTATGAAGCAGTTATCGCTAATAAGATGGATCAAGCAACTACTCAGACTGTCCATATTGCTGGTAAGTATTGTGAATCAGGCGATATATTGATTGATCAACAAGCTTTACCTACTACTGAACCGGGTGATATTTTAGCAATGTTAGATACGGGTGCTTATGGTTATTCTATGGCTATGAATTATAACCGTAATCCTAGACCAGCGGTGGTTTTTGTGGAAAATGGTCAGGATAAATTGGTAGTTAAACGGGAAACTTATCAAGATTTAATTAGTTTGGATTGTGACTATTAAAATGGAGGAAAGTTTAATGACAAAAATGAATGCTGAAGAAATCATCAATTATATAGGAAATTCTAAGAAAACAACTCCTGTAAAAGTTTATTTACAAGGGGATGTAAAACAAGTAGATTTTCCAGATGAAATTAAGGTTTTTAAAAGTTCTGATTTAGCAATTATTATTGGTGATTTCAAAGTAATTGAACCAATTTTAAATAATCATGATTTAACTGATTATTATGTTGAAACAGTGGCTCAAAATTCAGGTGTACCGATGCTAGATATCAAACATATTAATGCTCGAATTGAACCGGGGGCTATTATCAGAGATCAAGTTGAAATTGGTAGTAATGCCGTTATTATGATGGGAGCGGTAATTAATATTGGGGCTGAGATCGGTGCGAAAACAATGATTGATATGGGTGCTGTACTCGGTGGCCGTGCTATTGTTGGTAAAAATTCTCATATTGGAGCTAATGCTGTTTTGGCAGGAGTCGTTGAACCCGCTTCGGCTCAACCTGTAAGGGTAGGAGATAATGTCATTATTGGAGCTAACGCAGTTGTTTTAGAAGGTATTCAAGTGGGGGATAATGCTGTAGTTGGTGCAGGTGCAGTAGTTACGAAAGATGTTGCACCTGGTTCAGTCGTAGCAGGTATTCCAGCTAAAATTTTGAAAGTTAAGGATCAAAAGACAACTGATAAAACTCAAATTGAAGATACTTTAAGGAAGCTTTAATTATGACATTGTCAGAAACTGAGTTAATTAAAATCAGACGATATTTGCACACCATACCAGAATTAGCAATGCATGAAGTCAAAACTAAAGCATACCTATTAAAAGTTATCAAAACTTTCCCTCAAACTAATTTGGAAATTAAAGAGTTACCAGAATTACCAACCGCTCTGTTGGTGTTAGTTAGGGGACAAAATCCTCGAAGAAATATTGGTTATCGATGCGATATGGATGCCTTGCCGGTTAATGAAACTAACGATTTAAGTTTTAAATCAGCTACTCAAGGCATTATGCATGCATGTGGACATGATATTCATATGACAGTTGGTTTAGGAATTTTAAATTATTATAGTGAGCATCAACCACAAGACAATATGATCTTCTTCTTTCAGCCAGCGGAGGAATCAGAAAGTGGCGGTAAGGTGGCCTATGACCTGGGAGCATTTACGAATGATTTTAGGGTAGATGAATTTTATGGATTGCATGATAATCCTCTTCTAAAAGCCGGCGTGATTGGTTGTCGAAAGGGAACATTATTTGCTGGTACAACTGAAGTTAATATAAAAATTCAAGGAAAAAGTGGTCATGCTGCGTATCCTCATCTGGCTAATGATGCAATTGTGATAGCAGCAAATTTTATTGAACAAGTTCAAACGATTATTTCCCGAAATATTGATCCTGTTAAATGTGGCGTAATTACTTTCGGAAAATTGCAAGCTGGGGTAATTCGAAACGTTATTGCTGGCGAAGCAGAAATTGAGGGAACGATTCGAGGATTGACCCAAGAAATGATTGAGTTTATCCGTCAAAGAATTCTTGAAGTGGCTAGCGGTTTGGAGAAATCATTTAATTGTCAAATTACAGTTGAATATAATCAAGGCGGTTATTATCCAGTGGAAAATGATCCTAGGTTAACTGAACGTTTTATTACTTACATGAAAAATAACACTAAAGTCGAATTTGAAGAAACAGATCCTAAAATGACCGGCGAAGATTTTGGATATTTAATTAACAAAATTCCGGGAACAATGTTTTGGCTGGGAGTGGAAAGCAAAGGAAGTTTGCATTCGGCTGACTTTTTACCTAAAGAATCAGCTATTAAGATGGGTATTGATGCGGTAATTGGTTTCTTAAATTATCGAATGAATTTGGAGGAAAATTAATGTTTGAAAAAATTGATTTAATGACAGCCATAATTACACCTTTTGATGAGCATGAGCAAATTGATTATGAAGCTTTGAAAAAATTAACGGAATATTTATTGTCTACTGGCAGCCAAGGTTTTGTTATTGGTGGTACTACTGGCGAAACTCCAACTTTATCAGATGATGAAAAGATCGAGTTATATCAGAAGTTCGCTCAAATTGTACACGGTCGAGTGCCCATTGTTGCAGGTGCAGGTAGCAATAATACTGCTCAAACAATGAAATTCATTGATCAAATAGCGCAGATATCTGGAATTGATTTGGTATTAGTAGTTGTACCTTATTACAACAAACCCAATCAACGCGGGATGATAGCTCATTTTGAAACCATTGCCCAAAACTCGGCTTTGCCTATTATGATTTACAACATTCCGGGTCGGACAGGTGTTTTGATGGAAAAGGAAACCGTTGTAAAATTGGCTAAAAATCCAAATATTTTAGGGATCAAACAGTGCAATACCTTAGAAGATTTGGAATATATTGTTGAACATACGGATGATAATTTTGCAGTATATAGTGGTGAAGATACTCAGGCTTTGTTTGCTAAAGTTATTGGAGCTAATGGCGTTATTTCGGTTGCTTCTCATATATATGGCAATGAAATGACAGAGATGTATCGTGCTTTAGAAGAAGGCCATTATCAAATTGCAGGAAATATTCAACGACAATTGACTCCTAAAATGAATGCTTTATTCATGTATCCTTCACCTTCACCAGTTAAAGCTGCTTTAAATTATTTAGGTTTTGATGTCGGTGGCTGTCGTTTGCCAATTTTGCCATTAAATAAAATTGAGCAAGAAAAGTTATATAAAATTTTGGATCTTTAGGGAGTTTTTTGATGATAAAAGTAATTGTGTCAGGTTTTAACGGATCAATGGGCAAAAAAGCTATCAAAATGGTCAATAATGCTGATGATATGGAGCTAGTAGCGTGCTATAATCCTCAAATTAATAATTTAAATCCAGCAAGTTATGGTCTGAATAAAAATGTGAAAATTTTTAATAAACTAACTGAGATTGATATGAAAATTGATGTTTGGATCGATTTTTCTACACCTAGCGCAGTTTTTGAGAATACTAAATATGCTATTGAACATGATATTCATCCTGTTATTGGTACTAGTGGAATGAGTGAAGAACAAACTGAACAACTGCAAAAATTGGCTGATACTAAAAGTTTAGGTGGTATTATTGCTTCTAATTTTGGGCTATCAGCAGTTTTGATGATGAAATTTGCTCAAGTAGCGGCGCAGTATTTCTCTGAATCGGAAATCATTGAAAAGCACCATGCTGACAAAATCGATGCTCCTTCAGGAACGGCTTTGAACACAGCACGGTTGATTTATCAGGCTCGGGGTAAGGATCAAGCCCAGCCTAATAATGAGGATCCTATGCAAACAAGAGGCGGCGACTATCATGGAATAAAGATTCATGCCTTGCGTTTACCAGGATTTGTTGCTGACGAAGAAGTCATTTTTGGTGGTACCGGGGAGACTTTGACTATTTCGCAAAGTACAACTGATCGAGAGTCATTTATGACAGGTGTAAAGCTAGCCATATATAAAATAGTGAAATTAAATTACTTAGTTATCGGCCTAGAACAGATTATTTAGAAAATGTTTAAAAATATTACAAAAGCTCTAATATTTGAAGCAACTTTGTTATATTATTAAATTACATTAATTTTTAAGGAGTGTTCAAAATGCCAGAATTAGATTCGTCAGTAAAAACAGAATTGGATCCATCAGTAGTCGATGTAGTAAATAAAACAATTGCCCCTATGGGGAGATCAATGATCAGAGAATTTGCTGAAAAATTTGCTAAAATTCCTGGTTTGATTAAATTAACGCTTGGTGAACCTAATTTTAATGTCCCTGAGCACGTTAAGGATGCTGCAATTGAAAGTATTAAAGAAAATAAATCACATTATTCAGATCAAAAAGGTTTCCTAAGTTTGAGAGAGGCAGTTTCTGGCTATTTGAACAAACAATTCAATCTGAAATACGACCCTGAGTCAGAAGTCATCATTACTATTGGTGCAACTGAAGCAATTTTTGATTCTTTAGGAGCTATTATCAATCCCGGTGATAAAGTAATTATTCCTACGCCAACCTTTGCCTTATATATTCCAATTGTGAAGATATTAGGTGGAATTCCAGTTCAAGTAAATACAACAGCTGATGGTTTTCGTCTAACAGGTAAACATTTAGAACAAGTTATTGAAAAGGAGGGTCCTGATAAAGTTAAGGCTATGGTACTTAATTTTCCCGGTAATCCAACTGGTTTTGTTTATTCAAAGGATCAATTGCAAGAAATAGTCGATGTAGTAAAAGATAAGAGTATGTTTGTTATTTCTGATGAAATCTACGCTGAATTAACTTATGGTCATAAACATGTTTCTTTAGCAGAGTTGATGCCTGGCAAAACAATTATAATTAATGGCTTGTCTAAGTCGCATGCTATGACGGGATACCGGATTGGTTACATTGCTGGACCTAAAGATTTTGTTGAACAAGCTAATAAAATGCATGCCTTTACGGTTACAGCTCCCTCTAATCCAGCACAGTTTGCAGCAGAAGAAGCTTTGACTAATGGTATTGAAGATCCAGTTTATATGAGAGATATTTATCAAGATCGTCGTGATTTCTTAGTAGATCAGTTGAATGATATGGGATATGTAACTAAGATGCCTGAAGGAGCTTTTTACACATTTTCAAAAATTCCAGAAAAATATCATTTATCTTCAATTGAATTTGCTAATAAATTAGCCAACGAAGGTTTAGTTGGGGTAACACCTGGTGTTGCTTTTGGAGATGGTGGCGAAGGTCACTTTAGAATTTCATATGCTGCTTCGATGGAAGATATTCAAGAAGCTATGAAACGATTAAGAAAGTTTACAAATAATTTATAAATTTTATTTAAGGGATGAAGATTTATGAGTGATGGATATACAGTAGCAATTTTGGGTGCCACAGGTGCCGTAGGAACACGTTTAATTCAACAATTGGAACAATCAACCATTCCGGTTTCTCAAGTGAAGCTGTTGGCTTCATATCGTTCGGCTGGGAAAAAATTGCAGTTCAAAGGTAAAGAAGTGGTTGTAGAAGAAGCTAAACCAGAATCTTTTGAGAATGTTGATATAGTTTTGGCTTCAGCTGGTGGAGCAGTTTCAAAAAAGCTTTTGCCTGAGGCTGTTAAAAGAGGTGCCGTCTGTGTCGATAATACGAGTGCTTTTAGAATGGAAAAAGATGTTCCATTAGTTGTTCCTGAAGTTAATGAAGCTGCACTGTATAATCATCATGGAATAATTGCTAATCCTAATTGTTCAACTATTCAAATGATGGTAGCGTTGGAGCCGGTTAGAAAGGCTTTTGGCTTGAAGCAAATTATTGTCTCAACTTATCAAGCTGCAAGTGGTGCTGGTCAGAGTGCACTGAATGAACTGTACTCTGAAGCTCAGGATTATTTAGATGGCAAAGATATGAAGGCTGATATCTTTCCAACAAAGGGTGATAAAAAGCATTATCCATTAGCTTTCAATCTATTGCCACAGATTGATGTTTTGGAAGATAATCTTTATTCTCATGAGGAATGGAAGATGATTCACGAGACTAAGAAAATTATGTTAGATGACATGGATTCTCCTGAGATAAAAGTCACTGCTACTTGTGTCAGGGTTCCGGTTCCAATTAGTCATGGTGAGTCAATTTATATTGAAGTAAATGATAAGTCAGCTACAACAAAACAGATTCAAGAACTTATTAGAAAAGCTCCCGGTGCTGTATTGCAAGATGATCCAGCAAACCAAGTTTATCCTCAGCCAATTGCAGCAGTTGGCAGTCGTGAAACTTATGTGGGACGAATTCGTCCAGATTTAGAAAATCAAGGGGCTTTTAATATGTGGGTCGTTTCTGATAATTTATTAAAGGGTGCGGCTTGGAATACGGTTCAAATTGCAGAGAGACTTGTAGCTGATGATCTAGTTCACGTTAAATAAAAAATATGGGACATAGAAATTAACCTATGTTCCATATTTTTTTGCCTATTTCTGTTAAAATATTTAAAGACATTTAATTTCAGGTGAGAAAAAAATGAAGCGAATAATGAGTATATTTAACGAAGGCGTTTTGGATTTATTGGCCAATGCCGGAGTTGCGATACCGTATTTTTTCTGTTTGACTTTATATAATCAAAATAAAAATATCTTTGTCTATGCATTGCCATTTCTGATGCTGTATACTTTCAGAGCCTTAGGGATGTTGCTGACGACCTTTATTACATTGCCAGCGTCAACCATGTTAGCAATGTCGAGCCTTTTAGGCGTAATTGGCTCGTTATGTATTTTGGGTGCAAGCAATCCTATTTTAGGCATAGTCGGCGGTGTCCTATTAGGTTTAGCTTCGAGTTGGATCTGGCCTTACTATTTAACGGTTAGATCTCGAGGTAAATTGGATAAAGAATTTAAGTTCAATCAAATGCATACTTTGTCAGTTGTTTTGACATTATTGATTTTAGTAATTGTGCAGTTGATTGCTACAAAGACTAAATTATTAGATTTATCGTTTATATTGTTGGCTGTATTATTCTTTGCTGCAATGGTTGGCGGGATGCAAATAACGCATCGTTTAACTTTTTATCAAGGAATGGAAAAAAAGCCTAAATTTAAGATCAATTCGTTATTCAGTTTGATTGTTTTAGCTAGTTTGGTAATGTTAATTTTCATTATTCGATATAGCCGATTAAAAGCAGTTTCTAATACGTTTGATTTAGTTATCAGTATTATTGCAATCGTATTGTTTTTGTTCTTAGCTTATTATCAAATTGATATTCATAAAAAGATTTTTCCAGTCAGTTTAGTAGCTATTAATCGTGGTGTCGTAATGAATTACGTTATGCTTTATGCCATTTTTGACAGTACAGTTCGGTTTGGATTCAATACGTTAATGCCAATATATGGACTATACTTAATTGGCTTTGAATTAGGACCAGTCTTGCTTAAAAAACATCAATCATGGCGTTATCCATTATTGCTATTAGGATTGGTTTTAGCATTGCTAAATTATACTTACTTTATTGGCTTATTCTTATGTGCCATTTTTGTAGGGATGGATAATCGAATTTTGAATAATACTTTATATAATCATCCTAATTTGGATTCGGAACGTGCTTTCTTAATTAAATATCAATTGTCGTGTGTTGGTAATGTATCGCAGCAATTAGTTTATATGACGACAATTTATTTTATTAGTTATTTTACGAAAATAAATGCTTTAGGATTTTTCAATAGTCATGTTGCTGCAGGTCCTACTAATTCGATTCTATATATGGTACATATTTTTATAACAGCAATTGTTTTTCTATATGCAGCTGTCACATTTTATTTTGCTCGTGAAAAAGAGTAATTATTCCATTACAACGTTATAAGTGAAATTAATTGCAAAAAATTTGAACAAGAATATATGTTTGCCACAGCTCGTTTCTTTAGAATCATAACGACGATTTGTGAATCCGATATAATTATAAATTCAAAAAAATCTAAATGAGACTACAATATATTGTATGATTGTGTTATATACCACATCATATTGTATTTTGTAGTCTTATTTTTTAAATTATATTTTTGTAAAATGGTGGCAGCCTTTAGTTTTGCCGAGACTTTGGTTTAGGAGGAATACTTATGACGATGCAATTAGAAAGTCTAAAAACAATTTCAGTTGAAAAGAGAAGCGGCGTAAAAACTGACTTTTATCCTTACAAGATTGAATTCGTTTTGAATCAATTAGGATTAAATGATGATCAAATTAATTTGATCACTGATCAACTAGTTAAAAAAATAAGTGATTTGAGTCTGGTAACTACCACCCAGATTCATGATTTCATTGTTAAAGCTTTAAATGAAAATGATATGAAGCAAGCGGCTGATCAGTATGAAGAATATTTTGTAAATGATCAAAAAAAGTTTGCCAAAGCAACGAATGTTCAATTAAACATCGAACGGTTATTTAATCGAAATGATGACGTTGTCCATGAAAATGCTAATAAGGATAGCAATATTTTTAACACTCAGCGTGATTTGGAAGCAGGGGTAGCTAGTAGGGCTATGGGATTAAAAATGTTGCCTGAATTGGTTGCTAAGTCCCATTTACGTGGCGATATTCACTGGCATGATTTGGATTATTCACCAGTAACGCCTGAAACCAATTGCTGTTTGATTGATTTTGATGAAATGTTAAGCAATGGTTTTAAAATTGGTAATGCTTGGGTTGCTTCACCACGTTCAATTCAAACGGCAACAGCCCAAATGTCACAAATTATTGCCAATGTAGCGTCGTTACAGTATGGCGGGTGCTCGGCTAATAGAATTGATCAATTGTTAGCACCATATGCTGAAATTAACTACAAAAAACATTTGGCAGATGCTAAAAAGTGGATTGATGCTGATAAGCAAGAGGAATTTGCCAAAGAAAAGACTCGAAAAGATATCTATGATGCCATGCAGGCACTTGAATATGAAATCAATACTCTGTATTCATCACAAGGTCAAACTCCCTTTACGACAATCAATTTTGGCTTAGGGACTAGTTGGATCGAACGAGAAATTCAAAAATCTATTTTGGAAATTAGAATTAAAGGTTTGGGCAAAGAACATCGAACAGCTATTTTTCCTAAATTGACTTTTACTATTAAGCGGGGCTTGAATCTTGATCCAGGCGATCCCAATTACGATATTAAAAAGCTGGCTTTGGAATGTTCAACTAAAAGAATGTATCCGGACTTGTTAATGTACGATAAAATCAAGGAAATTACAGGGAGTTTTAAAACTCCTATGGGGTGTCGTTCATTTTTACAAGGTTGGAAAGATGAGACTGGTAAAGAGGTTAATTCTGGTCGAATGAATCTTGGCGTTGTAACGGTCAACTTACCGAGAATTGCTTTGGAATCTAAGGGAGATAAGGATTTGTTCTGGGAAATCTTTGATGAAAAAATGAAGATTTGTCACGCTGCCTTAGCTTATCGGATTGAGAGAACGAAGCAGGCTAAACCGGAGAATGCACCTTTACTTTACATGTATGGTGCTTTTGGCAAACGACTCAAAAAAAATGACAGTATTGATGAGTTATTTAAAAATGAACGAGCAACTGTTTCATTAGGATATATTGGTTTATATGAGGTTTGTACCGAATTTTATGGCAACAAATGGGAAAATAATCAAGAAGCACATGACTTTGCTGAAAGTATTGTTAAAGCGTTGCATGAAAAATGTCTTGAATGGGCTAAGGCAAGCGGCTATCACTATAGTCTTTATTCAACTCCAGCTGAATCGTTGACTGATACTTTCTGCCGAGATGATTTGGAAAAATTTGGATCAATTCCTGATATTACCGAGAAGGAATACTACACTAATAGTTTCCATTATGATGTACGCAAACATCCTACACCTTTTGATAAACTTACTTTTGAAGAGGTATTTCCTAAGTACGCTTCAGGTGGATTCATTCACTATTGCGAATACCCAAATCTACGTCAAAATCCTAAAGCACTCGAGGTAGTTTGGGATTGGGCTTATGATCATGTTGGCTATTTAGGTACTAATACTTCAATTGACCAATGTTTCGAATGTGGTTTTAAAGGTGAATTCAAGGCAACGGCGCGGGGCTTTGTTTGTCCACAATGTGGTAATCATGATCCTCAAACTTGCGATGTGGTTAAGAGAACTTGTGGATACCTTGGTAATCCTCAACAACGTCCAATGATTCATGGTCGTCACGTTGAAATAGCTTCACGTAGAAAAAATATGACTTCGGAGATGATAAAGCATGCGGCAAAATATGAGAGAGCCAAACAATCCGACTCCCAAAGAATGGTTAAGCAAGGACCACAGTCTTAAAAAAATTGCTGACTATAAGCCATTTAATTTTGTTGATGGTGAAGGGGTTAGATGCAGTTTGTACGTCTCAGGTTGCTTGTTTCGATGTCCTGGCTGTTATAACGTTGCAGCTCAAGATTTCCGTTATGGTAAACCTTATACTAAAGAGCTTGAAGATCGAATTATTGACGATCTCAGCCACAGCTATGTAGAGGGCTTGACGCTTTTAGGAGGAGAACCATTTTTAAATACGGAGGTTTGTTTAGCGTTATGCAAGCGTGTCAGAAAAGAATTCGGACATACTAAGAATATTTGGTCCTGGACTGGCTATTCTTGGGAAGAGCTAATGAAAGAATCTGATGATAAATTAGAAATGCTGTCGTTAATAGATATCTTAATTGATGGTAGATTCTTGTTGAGAAAGAAAGATTTAACATTACAATTCCGAGGTTCATCTAATCAAAGAGTTATTGATGTACCTAAATCACTACAAAGCGGAAAAGTTGTGATTTGGGATAAATTAGTTAGGTAATAATGCGCTTATCATATGATAAACGAAAATATTGTGACATCCATATCAAACAAAAGGTATGGGTGTTTTTTGTTTGCTTGAAATAGATTTAATTTGTAATAATGTTTATTAAATAACAGGATTCAAATTCTTAAATCTACTGCTGTAATCTATAAAGAGTCTTTATTAAAATGATATTTAAATAGGAATCATTCCAGATAAACGTTTTAAAAAATATCTTAAGCATGTATAATCAAGATAAAGATAAATTTATATTACGAGGGGATTGTGATTTTATGAACTCAGATAAGATCAAGCTTTATGGGACATTAACCATTGGTGTTATTGCGGCAGTTTTAGAATTTATTTTCCATTTGCCAAGTTATGCACAGTTGATTATTAGCGTCTTGGGTCTGATTCTGGCCTTGATTATGTTTATAGATATGGTTAAAGTTTTAAAATCAGGAAACTTTGGAATTGATTTGCTGGCTATAACGGCTATTGTAGCGACAATTGTTTTAGGCCAATACTGGGCTGGTTGGATTGTTCTTTTAATGCTCACTGGTGGGGACTCTTTGGAAGAGTATGCTGCCAATAAAGCTAAGAGTGAACTAAAATCATTGCTTGATAATACGCCTTCGCAGGCCCATATCGTAGTCAATGACAAGATTAAAGATATTGATATTGATGATGTTGCTATTGGCGATACACTGTTAATTCGTCCTAAGGAACAAGTTCCTGTTGATGGAGTGGTTGTTGAAGGGCAGTCAGAGGTCGATGAATCATCTCTAACTGGTGAATCTGTTCCGGTAAATGTCAATCAGGGCAAGCATGTTATGTCTGGATCTATCAATGGAGAAAATCCATTTAAGATCAAAGCAGAAAAGGTTGCGGCAGATTCTGAATATCAAGCCATTCTTAAATTGGTTAAGGAATCAGAAACGCATCCAGCTCATTTTGTTCGTTTAGCTGATCGTTATGCTGTGCCGTTTACTTTAATAGCCTATATTATTGCAGGCTTAGCTTGGTATTTTTCTAAAGATCCCGTTAGAATTGCCCAAGTATTAGTAGTAGCTTCCCCCTGTCCTTTAATTTTGGCTGCTCCAATTGCCTTTGTCTCTGGTATGAGTCGGACTAGTCGTAACGGTATTATCATAAAATCAGGTACGGCTTTAGAAAAGTTAAATTCTGCCAAAACAATTGCCTTTGATAAGACTGGGACCATTACTAAAGGACAATTAGTTGTTGATGAATTTAAGGCAGTAAATAACTTTGATGAAAAAGAAGTTATGTCTTATGCAGCTTCAATTGAGCAAAACTCTAGTCACGTTATGGCTGAGGCTATTGTTAATTTTACTAAAGAACATCAACTGTCTTTGCAGGATGCCACGAACTTAAAGGAAGTAACTGCTGAGGGAATTGTGGGAACAATTGATGGTAAGGTTATAAAAGTGGGGCAAGGTGAGTTTGTTACAGACCAGTCTGTCGATTCGGTAAAGGGTTCAGGAGTTTACATTTCAATTGATGGGCAATATGCAGGAGTATATAGCTTATTAGATCAAATACGTCCCGAATCTAAATCAACAATTCAAAAGTTAAAAGATTTTGGTATAAAGAATATTTTGATGATTTCGGGCGATAAAAAAGAAGCAACCGAAATGGTTGCTTCTGAAGTAGGTATTACGAAAGCTTATCCTTCAAGTTTACCCGCTGATAAAGTGAAAATCATAAAAAATTTGGATAAAGAATATCATCCTACAATTATGGTAGGTGACGGTATCAATGATGCTCCAGCTTTGGCTTTAGCTGACGTTGGTATTGCAATGGGATATAAAGGTGCTAATGCTGCTAGTGAATCTGCCGATGCCGTTATTCTGCAAGATGACCTTAGTAAAGTCAGTACAGTAGTGAAAATTGCCCACGATACAATGAAGGTTGCCCGTGAAGCAGTTTTAATTGGAATTTTTATTTGTGTAGCATTAATGATAGTAGCTGCTTTTGGATTGATTCCTACAGTCATTGGAGCGTTGTTACAGGAGGTTGTTGATACGGTTGCCATTCTATATGCTTTAAGAGCTCGTAGCGATCGCTTATAACCAGCCATAAGTGTCAAGATTCATATCGCGTTTAGGTAATTTAGAAACATAAGGATTGCCTTTAACAATAAAACGCATATTTTTAGAAGTCCAAGGTTCCTTATTCTTTACGCCAATTCTAGGTGTAGCGAGTATTTCTTGAGGAACTTGGACTTTTTTGCTGGAAAAAGAAAAGTTACCTTCATTTAACATAGTACCTGAAAGATCCTTATTTTTTATTCCAAAAGCGGACATCCATTTAGCTGGACCGTTAGTAGTTTCAAAACCAGTTCGATTGCGATTCTTTTCCATTGTAGCGATACCTTCAAGTGGCTGTAGAGCACGAATTAAAATTCCATTAGGAGTACCGGCTTTTTGAATGCTGATATCCATATCTAACCAACTATGTATAGAGTAAATGTAAATTGTCCCTCCAACTTGATAAAGTGGATCGTTAGCTGGAGTATGACGACCATTATAACTATGAGAGGCCATATCATCTGGTCCTAAATAGGCTTCGGTTTCAACTATTATTCCAGAAAAGGTATCTTGATCTGACTGGTAGGTAAAAGTGTGACCTAACATATCTTGTGCCAAATCCATGGTTGGAGCAGTTTCAAAGTATTTTTGCACGTTCAAAATTAATTATCCTCCTATTTTTGAAAAAAGTTCTAAAAAATGTAAAAAAAAGCTTGCTAGACCTTTATTATTATTGTATTATATTTCTTGTGCTTGAGAGAGCAATATATAAATAAATTGTATGACCCGTTGGTCAAGTGGTTAAGACACCGCCCTTTCACGGCGGTAACATGGGTTCAAATCCCGTACGGGTCACTTTTGGAGGATTAGCTCAGCTGGGAGAGCATCTGCCTTACAAGCAGGAGGTCACAGGTTCGATCCCTGTATCCTCCATCAAAAGAAAAAAGACATCTAACTTCGGTTGGATGTTTTTTTTGTTATAAAAAAGGGTGAAATAAGAATTGCTTCCTATTTCACTAAATTATTAAGATAAGATTACCAATCACTCGATAAAATAAATTTGGCTGTGAAAAATTGCGATAGCGTTTTAAAAGACACATTGTTACTACAAACAAAATAATAATTAGAGCTGTCCAGAGGCTAATATAGTTCAATAAAAATAGGATAAAACTTAATCCAGAAATAGTTGCCAAACCAGCATAGTCGAATTTGTTACCTTCGAAGTAATTAATAAGTACTGTAGCCAAATTGACTAATAATAATGGTACCATGAAGTTAATTGAAATAAAGTGCATGTAAGTGAAGGCAAGGGCGATTGACATAAAACTTGGTACGATAAAATTTTTTATTAGTGCGACGATATTTTGATAGTTTTCAGGTAAATATTTAGTCATATATAAGAAAGCTAGCTGTGTAAAAATCAAAATTGTGACGAAAATATTCAATGAATGCATTGAAAGCAATGCTAAAACTAAATATATGAAACTGTACAAAATGTGAAAGTATTTATTAGGATTTAAAGTTAAAATATACTCTTTATACAGAGCAACCATGGCGACCATGATTATCAAAAATCCATGAAGTGAATAGTTATTCAGATTATGTACAAAGATAAAAATAAATGGAAAGATATGATAACTAATAAATTCAATAAAAGCTGCTAATAATTTTTTAGATTTTAACTTATCCATAGAAACTCCTTTAGACTATAAAATTATATTAATGTAGAAGAAGAATCACGTCAAACCGATTTTTTTCATGAAAATGAATTAATTTTGTGTTAACCTATTAAAAGGTTCCTGATGGGATCCTTTTTTTGTTTAAGGAGAGGCCCTGTAACCGAGAAGGTGGAAAAGAAAATATGTCAAAAAATTATTTATTTACTTCTGAATCAGTTTCAGAAGGACATCCAGATAAAGTTGCTGATCAAATAAGTGATGCAATTCTCGATGCTATTCTTGCAAAGGATAAAGATGCACGTGTTGCCTGTGAAACGACTGTAACAACTGGTTTAGTATTAGTTGTTGGTGAGATTTCAACTACTGCATATGTAGATATTCAAAGTGTTGTACGTAAGACAATTACTGATATCGGTTATGATGGTTCAAATCCTGGCTTTAATGGTAACAGCTGTGCCGTGTTAGTTGCCCTTGATGAACAATCTCCTGATATTGCTCAAGGTGTTGACGATGCGCTTGAAGAACGTGGCAATGATGATAAAGATCCTTTGGATCAAATCGGTGCTGGCGATCAAGGTTTTGTCTTTGGTTTTGCTACAGATGAAACTAAAGAATTTATGCCTTTGCCAATTTCATTAGCTCATAAGTTAATGAGAAAGACAGCTGAAGTTAGAAAGAATGGAACAATTGATTACTTAATGCCTGATGCTAAGTCACAAGTAACAATTGAATATGATGAAAATGATCATCCAGTTCGTGTTGATACAATTGTTTTGAGTACTCAACATAAAGCTGAAGCAAGTTTGGAACAAGTTCAAAAAGATATTAAAAAGTATGTTATCGATGAAGTTGTTCCCGCAAATATGATGGACGATAAGACTAAAATTCTTATCAATCCTACTGGTCGCTTCGTAATTGGAGGACCGGAAGGTGATTCTGGTTTAACTGGACGTAAAGTTATCGTTGATACATACGGTGGCTTTGCCCGTCACGGTGGTGGTGCCTTTTCAGGTAAAGATGCTACTAAGGTTGACCGTTCAGCTAGTTATGCTGCTAGATATATTGCTAAGAACCTAGTAGCAGCTGGTGTTGCTGAAAAAGTTGAAATTCAAGTTGCCTATGCTATCGGGGTTGCTAAACCAGTTTCAATTCATGTTGATACATTTGGTACAAGTGATTTTACTGAGGAACAAATCGAAGAAGTTATTAATAAGTTCTTTGATCTTCGTCCATTAGGTATCATCAAAATGTTGGATCTACAAAGACCAATTTATAAGAAGACGGCCGCATATGGTCACTTCGGACGTACAGATATCGATTTACCTTGGGAAAGACTTGATAAAGTTGATGACATCAAGAGTTTTCTAAAAATTTAATCGGTGATTACAGAGGCGTTCTTAAAGTTTATCTTTAGGAATAGTCTCTTTTTTTATGGGAGGAATTATTTAATGGCACAGAAAAATCAGTCGAACGTTGTTATTGTTACGATTGCTGTTTTTATAGCAACTTTTATGACCGCAATCGAGGGGACAATCGTTTCAACGGCTATGCCAACAATTATTGGTAGTTTACATGGGGTTAGCTTAATGAATTGGGTCTTCTCAATTTATTTACTTATGACCGCCGTAGCAACACCTATTTATGGAAAGTTATCCGATATCGTCGGTCGAAAACCAATTTTATTGATTGGTTTGGTTATTTTTGTAATTGGATCAACGCTTTGTGCAATGTCTAATTCAATGCTGACCCTAATCTTGGCCCGTGTAATTCAGGGGATTGGTTCAGGAGCGATTCAACCATTGACCTTCACAATTATTGCCGATATTTATCCACTCGAAAAAAGAGCTCGGATTCTTGGCTTGAATGGATCAGCTTGGGGAATTGCCGCCGTTATTGCACCGTTATTGGGTGGCTTTATTGTTGAAAAATTAAGCTGGCACTGGGTATTTTTAATTAACTTGCCAGTTGGTTTAATTACGATGGGATTAATTTGGTTCTTCTTTAAAGAAGAAAAACGTGAGCATGAAAAACTGCGAATCGATTATATGGGAACCATTATGTTGATTTTAGTTTTATTGCCATTAATGTTGGCTCTTCAAAATATTGGTACTGGTAACCTGATTTTGCCATTAGGTTTAGTAGTAGTGTCAATTATTTCAGTTTTTGCTTTTATTCATATTGAAAAAAGAGTTAATGATCCAATTTTGCCTTTGGGATTATTTAAAAATAAAACTTTTGTTATTCAAAATATTTTAGCTCTTTTAGTTAGTGGTTTTTTGATTGGTTTTGAAGCATATATTCCTACTTGGATGCAAGGAATTTTAGGATTAAGTCCATCGATGGGTGGTTTTGCTGTCACACCTAGTTCTATTGTGTGGATTTTTGGATCATTCTGGGCAGGATCATTAATCAAAAAAATGGCACCTAATCGTATTATCTATATCAGTTTATTCTTTTTAGCAATCGCCAATGGTTTATTGTTATTGGCTAATCCAACTTCACCATTTTGGTATTTCTGTATGTTAGCTGGAATTGCGGGTTTAGGATTCGGTTTGACAATTACAACTACGACTGTAACCTCACAGACAGTTGTTGCACCAGAGAATGTGGGGGTTGCTACAAGTTTCAATACCTTATTGAGAACTATTGGTCAATCTATGATGGTTTCAGTCTATGGAATTGTTCTCAATACAGCTTTGGCAAAGGGAGCTGCTTCAGACAGTAGAATTACTGTCGATATGATGAATAAACTGATTGATCCTCAGACCGCTAACTCATTGCCACAGCAGCTTTTACCCAAAATGCGACAAATTCTTTTTTCAGGATTGCACAATATTTATGTTGCTACTCTTGTATTATTAATATTGGGTTTATTTCTTAATGCCTTTGAGCTGAAAAATCGAAAGATTTTGGGCTCTGAATAATAGAGTATTGAAAGTCAGGATAGTAGCTGCTAGAAGATATCCTCCAAGGACGTCGCTAGGATAGTGAACACCTAAAAATATACGACTATATCCGATTGCTAGCACCATAACAATGCAAAGTGTACCGACAATTATTTTAGTACGAGCCTTTTTTAAAATATAAAGGCTGATGATTAAAATCGAAATGTAAAGTGCAAATGAACTTGCTGAGTGTCCGCTAGGGAAACTGTAACCTCCAGCATAGACATAATGTCTATGGCTAGGGCGTGGTCTAGTAACAATATTCTTTATAAAACTATTCAATCCGGAAATAACAACTTTGTTAAATACGAGATAAATTGCAGCGTAGTAGTATTTTTTGATAATTAGAATTAAAAAGACTGCTGCCGCTAAGAAAATTGTTTCGTAGGTATCACCAAAATTGGTAATTAAACTGAAAAGTTTAATCGTAAAATTATTATGGTGGTAGATTTGAGCAATCCAAAAATTGTCGTAATTTTTAATTAGAGTTGTCTGTAAAGTTACATTAATAGTCCAGAAGATGAATAGAATTAATAAAAGTATATTCAAAAGTGATATTTTCTTAGATATTTTCATGTTTTTTGATCTCTCTATTGTTTAAGTTTTTGTTAAGAAATATAATAAAGTATAAAGATTTTGAGGGAGAGCAGATATTTATGATTATTACACGTCATGAACGCAAAATCGAAGATAGTCGTTTGACTAGATTAAATAATAAAAAAAGTAAGAACGCAAACTTACGTAGGAAAATGACAATTCTAGGGTCAAGTATGTTCGTTGGAGCTGCAGTGGCTGAAATTTCTAATATTTCTACTGTAACGCCAGTTAAGGCTGAAGCTTTGTCAGTTAATAATTTGATCAATCAAAATTCTAACGTAACAACTACACCGGTTAGTTCTAAAGGTGTCGGCGATCAGGATTTTATTGATTATATTGGGAACTCCGCTCGTAAGTTAGCATCTAACAATGACTTATATGCATCTGTTATGATTGCTCAAGCTATGGTAGAAAGTGGCTGGGGAACTAGTGGCTTAGCTAGTGCGCCTAATTATAATCTCTTTGGAATTAAAGGGGATTACAATGGCTCGTCAGTAAATATGGGTACTCAAGAAGACGATGGAACTGGTAATCTTTATTCAATCAGCTCTAATTTTAGAAATATCCTTCATATAAAGAATCTCTTGAAGATTATGTTTCATTGCTACGTGGTGGTACTTCAGGAAATTCACAAATGTATGCAGGAACATGGAAGAGTAATACCAAGTCATATAAGGATGCTACTAAGTATCTTACAGGACGTTATGCGACTGATACGACTTATGCGGATAAGTTAAATAGTGTCATTGAAAAATATAATTTGACGCAATTCGATACCGTTTCTGATAAGGATCAAACTTACACAGTTGCTCAAGGCGATACCTTACAATCAATTGCTGATAAATTCAATATGACAACAGATACTTTGATGAATTTGAATAATTTAAAGACTGATAATTACATTTATCCAGGTAAGACCTTGACTATAACGCAAGTTATTGGTGAAGGCGGTCAGCCATTATCTATGACTAATTTATCTAATAAGACAACAACTAATACTAGTTCAAGTGATACTGGCAGCGTTGGGGATGCTTATGGCAGTCAACAAGCTCCAGTTGTTGTACAAGATGAACGTAATGGCGTTAAAAAATATGTAGCATCAGATGATTCAGATTCTGATTCTTCTGCCATCAATGTGCAAAATGATTACAGTTCAAATGATTCTAATGATTCAAGTAGTCAGAATAGTTCAGTAACTGTTCAAAGTGGCGATACAATTGATTCGATTGCTTCACAAGCTGGAACTACAGTTGCTAATGTTAAAAAATTAAATAATTTAAATTCTGATTTATTGGTTGTCGGACAAACATTAATGGTATAAGATATAAAACAACGGAAGTAGTAGATTATAAAAATACTTTTCAGAAAGCGCATGGGGATGTGAATGCGTAGATTTTTATTTTCGAACTCGTCCACTGATAATAGTTGCCGAACTTAGAGTAAGTGACTACGATTTATCCTCGTTAAGGATTTTGAGAGTCGTACTTATTTGTGTACGGAACTTAGGTGGTAACGCGATAACTCGTCCTATGATTAATTTAATAATCATAGGACTTTTTTTGTATAGGAGGAGAAATATGTACAATCACAATACCGTTGAGAAGAAATGGCAAAAGTATTGGAAGGAAAACGATACTTTTAGAACTACTAATGATCCGAAGAAGAAGAACTTTTATGCTTTGGATATGTTTCCATATCCATCAGGTCAAGGACTACATGTTGGCCACCCTGAAGGATATACAGCTACGGATATTATTGCCAGAATGAAACGTGCACAAGGATATAATGTTTTGCATCCAATGGGATTTGATGCTTTTGGATTGCCAGCAGAACAATATGCTTTGAATACTGGTCACAATCCAGCTGAGTTTACTGAAAAAAATATTCAAAACTTTAAGCGTCAGATTAATTCATTAGGATTTTCATATGATTGGGATCGTGAAGTTCAAACAACCGATCCTAAATTCTACAAATGGACACAATGGATTTTTGAACAGATGTATAAGAAAGGCTTGGCTTATGAAGCTGAAGTTCCTGTTAATTGGTCGCCAGATTTGGGAACTGTTGTTGCTAATGAGGAAATTATTGATGGTAAGACTGAACGTGGTGGTTTCCCCGTTATCAGAAAACCAATGCGCCAATGGATGTTAAAAATTACAGCTTATGCTGACAGATTAATTGATGACTTGGATGATATTGATTGGCCTGAAAGTATTAAAGAAATGCAAAGAAATTGGATTGGTCGTTCAGTTGGGGCTCAAATTACTTTCCCAGTTGCTGATTCAGATGATAAGATCAATATCTTTACGACTAGACCAGATACAATTTTTGGTGTTGAGTATATGACTTTGGCTCCTGAACATGATTTGGTTGACAAAATTACAACACCAGAGCAAAAAGCTGCAGTTGCCGCTTATAAAGAGGAAGTTTCTCATAAGTCTGATCTTGATAGAACAGATTTGAATGATGAAAAGACTGGTGTCTTCACTGGTGCATATGCTATTAATCCTGTTAGTGGCAAAAAGATTCCAATCTGGATTTCCGATTATGTGTTAGTAACTTACGGAACTGGTGCGGTTATGGCCGTTCCAGCTCATGATGATCGTGATTTTGCTTTTGCAACTAAATTCCATTTGCCAATGACACAGGTTATTGAAGGAAAATTAGAAAATGGTGCAATTACTGGCGATGGCAAGCACATTAATTCTGATTTCTTAGATGGTTTGAATAAAGAAGATGCCATTAAACGCGCAGTTGAATACTTTGAAGACAAGGGTATTGGTAAGAAGAAAGTCAATTATCGTTTACGTGATTGGGTCTTCAGTCGTCAAAGATACTGGGGAGAACCAATTCCTGTTATTCATTGGGAAGATGGTACAACTTCACTTGTTCCCGAAGATGAATTGCCATTGGAATTGCCAGCTGATCAAAATATTAAGCCTTCTGGTACTGGCGAGAGTCCATTAGCTAACTTGACTGATTGGGTAAATGTTGTGGATAAAAATGGTCGTAAAGGTCGTCGTGAAACTAATACAATGCCACAATGGGCCGGTTCTTCATGGTACTACTTAAGATATATTGATCCACATAATGATAAGGAATTGGCTGACTATGATCTTTTGAAAGAATGGTTACCAGTTGATCTTTATATTGGTGGGGCTGAGCATGCGGTGTTGCACTTGCTTTATGCTCGTTTCTGGCACAAAGTTCTTTATGACTTGGGCGTTGTTCCAACCAAAGAACCTTTCCAAAAGCTCTTTAACCAGGGAATGATTCTTGGTAAGGGTCATGAAAAGATGTCTAAATCAAAGGGGAATGTTGTTAACCCTGATGACGTAGTTGATTCATATGGTGCTGATACCTTAAGAACTTATGAAATGTTCATGGGTCCTTTGGATGCTTCAATTGCTTGGTCAGAAAACGGATTATCAGGTTCATCTAAGTTCTTGGATCGCGTTTGGAATTTGTTTGTTAATGATGATGATTACAGTACTCTCAAGGATGATTTCTTAACGGAGTCAAATGATGGTAAGCTGGATAAAATTTACAATGAAACCGTTAAAAAGGTTACTGAAGATTACGATGCCATGCATTTTAACACAGCTATTTCTCAAATGATGGTCTTTGTAAATGAAGCACATAAGGTTGAGACAATGCCAAAGGCCTATGCTGAAGGATTAGTTCAACTCTTAGCTCCAATTGCACCACATATGATGGAAGAATTATGGAGCAAGTTTGGTCATACAGAATCAATCTCTTATGCTAAATGGCCTACATACGATGAAAGTAAATTAGTTTCTGACACTGTTGAAATTATCGTTCAAGTTAATGGTAAATTAAGAGACAAATTGGAAGTTGCTACGGGTACTTCTAAGGATGAATTAGAGAAAATTGCTACAAATGATGAAAAGATTCAAAAATTTATCGGCGACAAGAAAATCGTAAAAGTTATCGTTATTCCTAATAAGATTGTTAACATCGTTGTTAAATAAAAAATATCAAAAAAGAGCCTCGGAGTAATCCGAAGCTCTTTTTTTGTTGAATCATAAAATTTAATCAAACTTTTAAAGGTGATCATATATTATATGAAGGAATTTTAACTTTATGAATAATTGCATAATTCTAAATTGTAGGTGAGCTTATGGTAGATTGTAAAATTAATCCGAAC
>NZ_AZDB01000022.1 GCF_001434585.1 Companilactobacillus crustorum JCM 15951 | reverse complement strand
GTTCGGATTAATTTTACAATCTACCAAATTAAGGCCATCACTTCTGATCCAAAAAAGAGCTGAGCCTAAAGTAATCAATCCCCCACTACATAACAATGGAAGCGTGGCGCCTTTTCGATCATACATATATCCAGCAACTGGACCAATTGCAGCGCCTAATAATGAACCTGGCAGCAGCATTAAACCTGCTTGAGCTGAATTTAATTTTAAAACTGTCTGAGCAAAAACCGGTAGAACAAAAGACAAGCCAATATTAATAAATTGTAAACTAAAATAACTAAATAAACGTAAGCGTAATACTGGTAATTTTAAAATTGAAAAATCTATTAATCGTCGAGAACTATGCTGACTATACCAAACAAATAGTCCTATCAAAATAAGTGACAGGATTATCCAAACAAGAAAGCGAATTGACAACCACCCATGAGCACCAGCTTGATCAAACGTAAAGAGGATCATCGAAAAAATGATTGCTAAGCCTACAACGCTGCCATAATCAAACGACATTTTTCCTGTTCCTCTTGCCTTACCTTGTATGGTCCACCAACCAAGCAAGAACAAAATTATAATCAATGGAATTACCCCTACAAAGATTTCTCGCCAACTCCAAATTCGATTGACAATTCCCCCATAGGTAGGTCCTAAGGCTGGCGCCAAAGAGATAACAATTCCTGCCAAACCTGTGTATAAGCCCAATTTAGAATCAGGGATTTCCTCAAAAATCAAATTAAACATCAAAGGTGTCGATAAACCGGTTGATACTGCTTGTAAGAGCCGTCCAATCATTAAAACAGCAAAATTAGGTGCCGATAGACAGACAATGGATCCCACAAAACATAATGATGCAGCAAAAATAAAAATTTTTAAGGGATCAAATTTTTTCAAAATATACGCTGTCGTACTCATAACAATGGTCGTTAATAGTAAATACCCTGTCGTCAGCCATTGAACCGTAGCTAAATCCACATGCAACTGCTGAACTAGAGTTGGAAAAGTCACATTCATCGATGTTTCTATCAAAATCCCCGTGAATGATAGCAAACCTACAGCTAAGATTGATAATTTAACTCGTGTTGATACAGAATCATTCACAAATTTTCCCCTCTTTCATGAATAAAAAAACTATGACAATTGCTTTGTCATAGCTTAAATATTACTATCTTTAACTTTATTATAGATAAATCATAACCTTTTTCAAATGGGAATCTAATAAACTTTAACACCCTTTTTATAAACCGACTTGTCCTTTTGCTGAACTGCAGTAATGTCAACGAAAGGATCATTATCTAAAACTAGAAAATCTGCAACTTTCCCAACTTGAAGCGAACCATAATTATCATCAATTCTTAACAAATGCGAGCTATTTTTAGTTGCCAAAAGTAATACCTCAGCATTAGAGGCACCTGCCTGTACCAATAACTCTAACTCTTTAGGAATATCGCTAAAACTATTAAAGGGTGTCCCTGCGTCAGTACCGAAGGCAATAGCCGCCTTAGCCTTAGTTACAGCATGCATTCTTTCATAAAATTCATCAAGAAATCCCTTAGTTTTTTCTATCATATAATCTGGAATCTTTCCGACTCCATAAGTAGGAATTGAATAAGAGGCAATAATTGTTGGCGTAATATAAATTCCTTTTTCCTTTAATAAATCGATATCCTCGTCGCTGATCAAACAGCCATGCTCGATAGAATCAACTCCTGCCATAATTGCCCGATGAATTCCTGCAGTTCCTTCAGCATGAGCCGCCACTGTCATACGCTTTGTATGAGCCTCCGCAACAGCTACCTGCAATTCAGCTTCGGAAAATTCTACATCTTCAATTTTATCAGTAGAAGACATTACACCTCCAGTTGCCATCACTTTAATATTTTTAGCGCCTAACTTGAACTCGCTTCGAACAGCATGTCTCATTTCATCTGGTGAATCAACTAAATTTCCCCAGGTGGTATCTCCATATACGCCTTCAGTAAAATCAGCATGTCCACCAGTAATACACATTGGACGACCTGAAGGTACGATTTCAGTTCCGCCCAGTCGCCCCTCTGTCTGTAATTTATGCAATTTAATGTCCACATTAAAGGCACAGCCACAATCTCTCACATAAGTTACGCCAGCCTTTAAAGCATCCTGAAGATTATTCAAAGCGTTAAAGGTAACTTCCGCCTCAGATAAGTATTCCAGCTTATTACATTAAATGGACATGTGAATTAATCAAACCAGGCATAACGAATTTTCCACTAAGATCGACTATCTTCTCGGCATCCGGACCTTCACCAAACCCTATTTTTATAATTTTACTTGTCTCACTATCCACCACAAACCAAGCATTTGTTTGCATCTCAGGAAGATTACCATCAAAAAGACTAAAGTTCTTGTACAATGTTTGCATAAAAAGAGAGCCTCCTAATTTAAATTTGCTTTGAGTTTAATGGGAATTATTTTCATTGTCAAAAATTAAAAATTATTTTATCAAAAAAATACTTTTTGTCTAATTGTTTATACATTAATTGATTTAAATATCGTTTTAGCATAAATTCTGCAATAAGAAAACGAATATTTTTTTATTAGGAGGCTAAAAATTATGACTTATTTGCTCTCTTTTACCATTGTTATGGTTTTTCTGCTAATTGGGGAATGGGTCTCTGCTGCCACTAAAGCTTATGTTCCTTCAATTTTTATTGCAGCCGTACTATTTGCAATTGGATTTTGGACAATTGTACCCAAGAATATTGTTACTCAAGCATCCTATACTCCCCAATTTGTCGGCGTTGCCATGTCATTATTGCTGGTTCAAATGGGCAGCTTGATGAACTTAAAAGAATTGCTCAATCAGTGGAAAGCGGTCTGTATAGCTCTTTTAGGTATCTGTGGAACTTTACTCTTTACTTTGATAATCGGTTCCTTTTTCTTCAATTGGAAAACGGTTATAGCAGCGGTCCCTCCTTTAACTGGTGGCATCGTAGCTGCTTTACTAATGACTAATGGTTTAAAGGCTGCTGGCATAACCTCGTTAGTTGCCTTGCCGGTCTCCATGTTTATCATGCATTCTATGATTGGTTATCCGTTAACGGCAGTTCTTCTAAGAAAAGAAGGCAAACGACTTTCAGTCATTTACAACCAAGGCAAAGATGATCCCAATTCTGAAGTTACCAAAGTTATTCAACAACATAAAAATGCTGAAACCACGGAAAAGTCACTTTTAAAACTTCCTGATAGATATCAAACGCCAATTTTTATTATTGCTCGGGTGGCAATAGTAGCCCTACTAGCTAATTGGATTGGGCTTCTACTTCATGGCGCTATCAATGCTAATGTCATTTGTTTAATTCTTGGCGTTATTGCTCATCAGATAGGTTTTATTGAAACTAATGCACTCGATAAAGCTAAAATTTTTAATTGGTTAATGTATGGATTATTAGCTTATATTTTTTCTCAACTTAGTTTGACCACTCCAGCAATTATTGGACATATTATTATTCAAATCGTTGCCCTAATTTTGCTTGGTATTCTCGGTATGTTTATCGCTTCATTCTTATTGGCCAAACCATTTGGCTTCAGTCGAGAAATGGCATTTGCTTGTTCACTTACTGCACTTTTTGGTTTCCCAGCTGACTTTATTCTCACTACAGAAATTTGTCATACCGTTGCTCAAAACGAAAATGAAGAAATTTATTTAACTGAAAATATGCTTCCTAAAATGTTAGTGGGTGGCTTCGCCACAGTTTCAGTCGCCTCCGTTATTATTGCTTCAATCTTCTTAAAATTATTATAAAAAATTTATCTGGAACATAACTTCACTCTGCTTAATATGAAAAAGGGACGACAACTCAAAATTGAGTTGTCATCCCTTTCATTTTAATGCTCGTAAGCTGAACATGTTTTGTTCCGCTTTTAATTTTTTATTGTTGATTAGGATTCAATGTACTTAGAAGTTGTTCATAAGCTGTTTCATACTTTTGAACATCTCCGGCACCCATGAAAATCATAACAGTATTGTGATAATCCAATAATGGTGACAAGTCATCTAATGTTAGAACTTTACCACCCTTATGAATTTTGTCGCCAAGATCTTTACTTGTAATATCGCCATGAACTTCACGGATTGAACCAAAAATATTAGTTAAGTAAACTTCATCAGCCAAATCAAGTGACTTAGCAAAATCGTCCATTAACGCTAAAGTTCTGGTATAAGTATGTGGTTGGAAAACAGCCACGATTTTTTTGTCAGGATACTTTTGTCTAGCAGCATCAATTGTAGCCTTAATTTCTTGTGGATGATGAGCGTAATCATCAATGATAACCTGATCAGCAACTTTCTTTTCACTGAAACGTCTCTTAACACCACTGAAAGTTTGCAACTCACGGTTAATTAATGCATGGTCAAGCTTTTCCATATGACCTACACCAATTACGGCCAATGAATTCAAGACATTATGTTCACCAAACAATGGAACTTGGAAGTTACCAATATTTTCACCGTCAATAGAAACATCAAATGATGACCCTTTAACAGTACGCTTGATATTTGTAGCACGAATATAATCAGATTCATCTAATCCATATGTATAAATTGGAGTATCAGCTTTGATTGACTTAGCATGTTTATCTTCACCCCAGATGAAGATACCCTTCTTAGTCTTTCTAGCTTCTGATTCAAACGCATCGACAACATCGTCGATTCCACCAAAGAAATAATCTGGATGATCAAAATCAATATTAGTAATAATCAAATAATCTGGTGAATAAGCCAAGAAGTGACGACGATACTCGTCAGCCTCAAAAACAAAGAATTTAGCGTCTTTGATACCCTTACCAGTACCATCACCAATCAAGTATGACGTCTTAGCAATACCGCTTAATGTATGAGCTAGCAAACCAGTTGTACTTGTCTTACCATGAGATCCGGCAATACCAATAGATGTATAATTTGAAACTAACTTACCAACTAATTCTGGATATGTAACTACAGTTAGATGCATATCATTAGCTTTTTTAATTTCAACTTGATCATTGCTAAAGGCATTTCCTTTAACAATTGTAAGACCTTCGTGAATGTTCTTTTCATCAAAAGGTAAAATCTTGATTCCTGCTTGTTCTAGACCACGTTGAGTAAATGTATATTTATCAATATCTGATCCTTGAACTTCATATCCTAGGTCTTTCAAAATAAGTGCTAATGCACTCATTCCTGTACCTTTAATTCCAACAAAATGATAGACTGTTTTTTCCATAATAGCTCCTAATCAAACAATTTCTTTGCTGCTTCAAAATCAAATGCTTGGCCAGCAGTACCTTTATCAAGTACCAAAATGCCACGTTTTTGTGGTGCATTAGGAATTCCTAATTCTCTCGCAGAACAAATCATTCCGTAACTATCAACACCGCGCAATTCACCAGGCCAAATCTCGCTTCCTGTAGGCATAACCGCTCCCGGCAAAGCCACAACAACGAGTTGTCCTTGGTCAATATTTGGTGCACCACAAACGATCTGAACTGGTTGATCCAAGCCCACATCAGTTTTAGTAATATGCAAATGATCTGAATCAGGATGATCTTTAATTTCATCGACATGACCAATAACAAATTTTGGACTGTTATCAGTCACTAATTTATCAGAAAAACCAGCTTGAGCAATGGCTTTGTTCAAAATGTCAACTTGCTTATCATCAAGAAATACTTGACCTGAATCATTTTCTATTCCTAGTTCATTCCCTAGGTTAAAGAAATTGTAACCGATTGTTTTATCAGTTTCCCCATCAAAAATACGGACTACATTATCTTTTTGAGAAGTATTTTGTGTTGCAACATCTTCAGCTGTCTCAACAAGCAAAACATCCCCTAAAACATCTGGATTATAAAAGCTTAATAGCAAGTTCTTTCCCTCACTTGATTAATTATTTGTTAATAACACTGTTAATAAAGGTCTCAACTTCTTCTTTAGTTTTTCGATCTTTATTTACTAGTCTACCAATTTCTTTACCATTTTCAATAACAACAAAGCTAGGAATACCCATAATTCCTAATTCTTGTGCAATTTCCATGTTGTCATCACGGTTAAAACTAATCCAATTAAAGTCAGAATATTCTTGCTCTAATTCAGGCAACTTAGGCTCAATAAACTTGCAATCTGGGCACCAGTCGGCATGCCAGAACATAATGTGTTTACCTTCCTTAGTAACTTCGTGCCAATCTTTTACGCCATAGTCTTCAAATGTTTTCATTTTATTTCACCTCTTCAATAAGATACTTTTTATTTGTTAAACGGTCAATTAAGTACTCCTGAGTATTCGAATGATATATAATAGTGGTAATATATCAGTAAATATCGAAATCAAGGAGTAATTTTTATGAGTAAAAAGGGTATCAGTTCATTAATCGTTGCTGGTACTGTATTAGTTGCTGGTGCAGCTGCTACAGTTTTAGTAAAACACCATCTAGATAGCGAGCAAATTATTGACAAAGTTAAGTCCGTTTTGGGCGAAGACAGTAAAGTAATCGGATCATGGGTTGAACCATTCTACCAACGTGTTGACATTAATGGCCGTTCCACATGGGGAATCGTCGGCGGAGTTACTACTATGGACGAATTTGATGTCGCCCAATATCACTTCATCGCTGATGCTATTTCCGGCGAATTACTAAATATTAAAAAAGTACAATAAGCAACTTAAAATTTAATTTTTAAACTGGGCTTTCAGGTAATTAATCCTGAAGCCTTTTTTTGAGAATTTTTCTTCATATTCAGTTTCAATATTATTCTGGTTTAAATCTTCATCATTATGAAGATCTAAGGAAATTTCATCAAATTTCATACCATAATTGTTCATACTGATTAAAGAATATTCAAACAAGCCTTGATTATCAGTCTTAAATTGTAAATAACCATCGTCTTTCAAAATATATTGGTACTGTTTCAAAAACGATTTATATGTCAAACGACGTTTTTCATGACGAGTCTTTGGCCAAGGATCAGAGAAATTCAAGTAAACACCATCAATTTCACCTTCAGCAAAATACTCTGATAAATCAGCACCGTTAGCTAATAACAATTGCAGGTTGGGTAATTTTAACTCAACTTGCTTTTTTAGTACCAAAGCAATGGCACCTTCTTGAACTTCCATCGCAATGTAGTTGTTTTGAGGATTTTTCTTAGCCAATTCTGTAATAAATCTTCCCTTACCTGAACCAACTTCAATAAATAACGGCTGTGTTTTTTCAAATCGGCCTTGCCATTTGCCTTGCATATTCTCTGGCTGTATTGAGATTAAATCAAGGTTATCGTTGATCATATCTTTAGCCCAAGGTTTGTTTCTTAATCGCATAAATATTAATACTCTCCATTAATCTAGATATTTTTTTAATTGTCTTGGCATATAGAAATAGTTGACGAAGATCAAAACAGCCAATCCGGCTACAATAATAATCAAACTATTCACACTTAAACCAAATTTATACAAAATTGCCAAAGCACTAATGACCCATTGAATCGAAAGAATCGCAGTACTTAATTTAGTGAAGTCAGCAATTTTAGTTTTTCCACTGATGGGATAAAGTCTTTGCATCAAATTTTGCATAACTTCTTTAAAGTATGGCTTCAACTGAAAACCTACCAAATAAATAAATAACATTTCTACAATCAGTGAAATATAGAAATTATCAATCAGAGCTAACATGATAGCCTGAATAACTGTTAAGCGCAAGAACAATCCGATATATTCATTATTTCTAACAAACCCACGAGCAAATAAGAAAAGATAAGTATTTTTACTTTCTAGTTTAATTGGTCGATAGAGTCCATCTAGCCACTTGCGGCGTTTAATTTTACTGTTAACGCCAGGAACATCAGTAAAGAGATTATAAAAACGTTTAATCCGAAACATACGCTGATTTTCGGTTTCAATTGCATAATCCCAATTCAATTGACCACTCATTTCTAGAGGCTTTGTTTGAGCATTCAAAAAGAAATAATAAATCACAGCCACAATTATCATTGTCCAACTAAAACAATAAGTTGAAACAATTAGAGCTAACAACAAGACCACATTGGAAATTAGCCGTAGATTAAAATTCCCTAGTTTAGCTCGACTATAAATTTCCATCAGATTGATATTAAGCGAACCTAATTTAAAAATAATCAAGCCTATTGCAATGACCACAATGTCCAAAATATGCAACCCTGCCCCGCGTGAAGCAAAAGCTGACAACAAAAAATTAACCAACGCCAAGGTAACTACTGGCATAAAACTACTATAGTTCTTGGCAGCTTTAAAATACTGGTAGAAATCTTTTTCTTTTACTAAAAGAAAAGTACTATCTGGTTCCTCTAGCAATGTTGCTATTCCACCAACTTGAGTTGCCAATAAGAGTAAAACAATCACAATCGGCTTACCCAAAACTAATTGATGTTGAATTGTGCCCAATAGATTAGAATACCAAAAACCTAACGCTCCAATCAAAACAATAAAGGCCAATACAAAATTATCATTAAAAATCAATCTTAAATATTTAAACTGATTAAGTTGATGTCTTCTTAATCTTTCATTCCATAGTTTTAACATTAGAGATCCTCATTTGACATCTTGAGATAAATATCATCAAGATTAGAATCAGCTTGCATATTAAATTTAGCTTTTAATTGGTCCAAACTGCCATCAGCTCTAACTTGACCATGATTGATCAAAACGAACTTATCAGCGTGATTTTGGACTGTAGCTAGCACATGAGTTGACATCAAAACTGAACAGCCAGCCTTCTTCTTAGCTTCCACAATATTTAATAAATCATTGACAGCCAAAGGATCAAGCCCCGTAAAAGGTTCGTCAATAATAAATAAACTAGCGTCGGTCATAAAGGCACAGACAATCATTACTTTTTGTTTCATACCTTTAGAGAAGTTTTGTGGAAACCAATCTAATTTATTATCTAAGCGAAAAGTCTTCAATAATTCATTAGCATTTTTCCAAGTTTTATCATGATCCAAATCATAGGCCATGATTGTTAAGTCAATATGTTCTTTTAAAGTCAATTCAGGATAAAGAATTGGCATTTCTGGTACATAAGCTATTTTCTTACGATATTTTTCAACATCATCGTGCAAGCTAGTACCATCGATCAATATTTGACCCCCACGTGGCGTCAATAGACCAATAATATGTTTGATCGTAGTCGATTTACCCGCTCCGTTAAGTCCAATCAAACCTACAACTTGTCCGCTTTCAACTGTGAAAGTTTCTTTTTTTAAGACTGATACTTGACCGTATCCTCCGGTCAGTTCTTTTACTTCTAAAGTCATGGATTAAGCCACCTATATCTGTTTTTAATAATGTTAATATGATAGCATTATAGTAAATATAATGCTGTTTTTTGAAGGGAGATTTTTGTATGGATGAAAATTGTATCTTTTGCAAAATAATCAATAATGAAATACCTAGTACTACTATTTATGAGGATGACGATATCAAAGCATTCTTTGATATTTCTCAAGTAACCCCTGGTCATACTCTAGTGGTACCTAAGAAACATGTTCAAGATATTTTTGCATACGACGAAGATTTAGCAGAACGTGTCTTCAAAAAGGTTCCAATGATTGCTAGAGCCATCAAAGCTTCTAATCCTAAGATCATTGGCATGAATATCTGCCAAAATAATGGAAAGATTGCCTACCAAAGCGTTATGCATTCTCATATTCACTTAGTTCCTCGTTACTCCAACGATGACGATTTTTCAATGCACTGGGGTGACAATACCGACCTAGCAAGTAATGATGAATTACAAGCTCGCGCCGATAAAATCAAACAAAACTTGGAGGGCTAATATGAAATTCTTAACTGGATTCATGGTTGGAACGATTTCTGGCGTTGCTATGCAATTATTTCAAGCAAAAAACTCCACACATAATATTAATGATAACAAGTTATTTCAGAATATTAAAGATTTTAAAGATATATTAAGCGAACTACAAAAGAATTCAACTGCTGTGCCCGAAGTATTATCAGACATTCAGCAAGACTTAACTACCTACGTTGAAGATATCAAGCCAGACGTTATGGAATTACAAAAATCTATTCATGACATGCAGCAAAACCTTGATAACTTTCATAAAGAATGATATTAATTATGAATTTTTTGTGATTTTTTCTTAAAATGATAAACTATTCACTTTATTTTATGGTAGTCTTTTCAATTGTAGACATATTAATTAAGGATGTGTAAAGATGAATAAACGATTAACCAAATGGATTTTGGCTATTGCCGGTCTATTTATGGTAACAGTTGTTGCCGGTTGTTCTGGTAACAAGACAGTTGCTACTCTTAAGGGTGGAAGAATTACCCAAGATGAATACTACAAGGAAATGAAGAGCTCATCATCTGGTAAGCAAACACTTCAAACGATGATTATCACTAAGGCTCTTGAAGACCAATATGGTAAAGATGTATCCACTAAGCAAGTAGATAATGAATACAACAAATACAAGAGTCAATATGGTTCTTCATTTAGCCAAATTCTTCAACAAAACGGTATGACAACCGCTCAATTCAAGAAGAATATTCGTACTAACCTTCTAACAAAGGTTGCTTTGAGAAAGAACAAGACAGTTACAAACAAAGATCTTAAGAAAGAATGGAAGAGTTACCAACCTAAGATCCAAGTTGCTCAAATTCTTGTAAGCAAAAAATCTACTGCTGAAGAAGTTATTACTAAACTTCAAAACGGCGAAGATTTCTCTAAGCTAGCTAAAGAATACTCAACTGATTCTGCCACAAAGAACAAGGGTGGTAAGATGGCAGCATTCGATAACGATAGTACAAGTGTTGATACTGACTTTAAGACAGCCGCATACAAATTGGATAAGGCTGGCGACTACACAGATACACCAGTTAAGACAAGTTACGGCTACAGTGTTATCAAACTTATCAGCAAACCTTCTAAGGGTAAGATGAGTGATCATACAGCTGAACTAAAATCTAAGCTTTATGCTTCATGGATGCAAGATTCAACAGTTATGCAAAGTGTTGTTTCTAAGGTTCTTAAGAAAGCCGACGTTTCTATCAAGGACAGCGATTTGAAGGATGTTCTTTCTGGTTACGTTTCATCAAGCTCAAGCAAAAAATAATTGAATTATTAAATAACGTTGATAGTTATCAACGTTATTTTTTTCGCCTTTATTTAGTTAAAATTAGGTTTTACGAACAAATTTTTTTCAAAAATGAAAATAAATTTTTAATAAGTGATACATTTTTAAAAATTATAATTATAATTAGAGAGGATGTTATTGATTTTAAATCAATAATGATTCATTGATTTAATTTAGACGCAAAGTTTTAATTTTAGTTTTAAGTTAACTAAGAGAAACTTTTTTAATCAGTGTCTTCTGCTATTTTACATTTATTACCCATTAATTTTCCCCTAATTTTACTTCTAAAGCCCCCTGCCTTATCGCTTGTTGGCCCTTTTAAACACATGTATTATAAGAATTGTAAAACGATGAGGAGGAATTATTTCATGGATAATCTATCAGTTAAAGAACCTTTGATCTATCGACGTATTCTATTGACAATTGACGAGGATGACAGCGAATCGAATACACGTGCTTTTAGATTTGCTATTACCTTAGCCCACGACTACGATGCTACTTTGGGTATTGTTTCTATTCTAGAAAACGAAGACATCAATATTTTTGATTCTTTAACGCCAACAAAGATAAATGAAAAACGAATCGATCTCAAAAATGCAGTTGATAATTACGTTAAAATGGCAGAAGAAAATGGTCTCAAGAAAGTTGAACCTTTGGTCTATGAAGGTGGCGACATTGATGACGCTATCTTAGAACGTGTGATTCCAGACTTTAAGCCCGACTTAATTGTAACTGGAGCTGATACCCAAATGCCTCATTCTAAAATTTCTGGGACAATTGGTCCACGTTTAGCTAAACGAGCTCCTGTTTCGGTAATTGTTGTCCGTTAAAAGATGGAACCTCACAAGTAGGATTAATTTACTACGGAAAGAGGCAAAGCATTTTGAAACGCAAAAATAAAAAAAATCAAAAGCACGAAAAATTCATCGAGGATACAGGAACCCAGCGTAAAAGTCTCGATGAGATCAACGGTTCAATTGATGTCCCTGATAACGCTGGCTATTTTAAAACGCTTATGGCTTATACCGGTCCAGGTGCTTTAATAGCCGTCGGTTATATGGACCCCGGCAATTGGATTACTTCAATTGGTGGTGGTGCCCAATTCAAGTACAGCCTTTTAAGTGTTGTTTTGCTATCTAGTTTAATTGCCATGCTTTTACAAGCTATGTCTGCCAGATTAGGAATTGTTACTGGCCGAGATTTGGCACAACTAACGAGAGATAGAACTTCTAAAGTTGGAGGCTTTATCCTCTGGGTAATTACTGAATTAGCAATCATGGCTACCGATGTTGCCGAAATCATTGGCTCTGGTATTGCTCTAGAATTGCTCTTCGGTTTTCCATTGATTGTTGGTATTACTATCACTGCTTTTGATGTCTTGATTCTACTTTTCTTAATGAAATTAGGATTTCATAAAATCGAAGCAATTGTTGCTACATTAGTAGCCGTAATTTTATTTGTCTTTGCTTATGAAGTATTTCTATCCAAACCTGATGCTTTAGGTGTTTTAGGTGGATATGTCCCTCGAGCTAAGATTTTAACGAACCAACCGATGCTTTATATGGCCTTAGGTATTGTCGGTGCTACCGTTATGCCCCATGATTTATACTTAGGATCATCTATTTCTCAAACACGTAAATATGATATTAATGATCATGACTCGGTCAAAAAAACTATTCGTTTTACAATTGCTGATTCTAATATTCAATTGACAATTGCTTTTATTGTTAACAGTTTGCTCTTAATTTTAGGTGCAGCACTTTTCTTCGGTACTAATAGTGAATTAGGCCGTTTCGTCGATTTATTTAATGCTTTAAGCAATTCTAAGATTGTTGGTGCAATCGCAAGTCCTATTTTAAGCATGCTTTTTGCAATTGCTCTGTTAGCCTCTGGTCAAAGTTCAACTATTACTGGTACCTTGGCTGGTCAAATTATCATGGAAGGTTTTATTCATTTAAGAATGCCTCTTTGGGCACAACGTCTATTAACACGTTTGATTTCAATTGCCCCAGTTTTGGCCTTTGCTATTTACTACAATGGCAATGAGGCTAAAATAGAAGGCCTCTTAACCTTCTCACAAGTCTTTTTATCCATTGCCCTACCATTTGCAATGATTCCTCTAATTCTCTTCACAAGTGACAAGAAGCTGATGGGAGCCTTTGTAAATCGTCCTTGGGTCAAATATCTCTCATGGATAGTAGCGGTTATTTTGATTATTTTGAATATTCAATTGATTTGGACAACACTGTTTTAAATTCAAGCAATTATTTTTTTAACTGCTAAACTTGCAAGAAACATCATCATTTTTACATTAATTACAGTATATAAATAGCCCTGATGACTAAATAGTCATCAGGGCTTTATTCTATTTAACTATGTTTATAAAAAGCACGATTATCTAAACCAAAGATTCGTTCAGAAAACTTACCATTTTCAGTTTTATCTAAAGCCTTAGAAATCATATTGATTGAAGCATCCATCATATCAATGTTATGTAATACTTCAGCTTCTAAAATTTTAGGGCGCTCTGGCGAACCATATTCTAATAAACCATGATGTGACAAAATCATATGACGTAAAAGAATCATATCTTCACTTTCAAGACTAATATCTAATTCCTGAGCTGCTTTAACAATTTCTTCATCTACAATGGTAATATGTCCCAACATATTACCTTCAAAAGTATATTCAATATCCAAATTGCCAGACAATTCAATAATCTTACCAAAATCATGCAAACAAGCTCCGGCAATTAAAAGAGCTCGATTGATCTGAGGATATTGATCAGAAATACTTTCTGCCATTCTTACCATACTCAAAGTATGGTAAGCTAGTCCTCCTTGAAAATCATGATGATTGCTTTTAGCAGCTGCACTGGTGAAAAATCGATCCTTATACTTTTTAAATAGAAATCTCACAATTCGATTCCAAGCACCATTTGTTATTTGAAGAAAAACATCATCAAATTCATTTTCCATATCGACCTGTTTCATTGGTGCTGTTTGAACAAACTGAGACATATCAACCGTTTTGGGGTCTAACAATCCCAAACGAGTAATATTAACTTGTGGTTTGCCTTGATAAACATCTCGACGCCCCTCTAATTGAACAATTGTTCCAATACTAAATTTCTTAGCATCTTCTTCACTGGCATCCCAATACTTACCAGGAATCTGTCCCGATTTATCTTCAAAAACAAGTGATAGAAAGTTTTTGCCATTTTTAGCTAAACGAAAGTCAGAACGTTTGATAATAACTTCCAAACTCATATTATCGCCTTTATTAAAATCATTTATACGATTGGACAATCTCTTTTTCCTCCAAATTCAAAATATGCTCTTCAGGTATTTCCTGGGGTTCATTGGCCGTTACATAAATAACTTGATTGGTCTTAGAAATTTCCTTAATTAATTGAAAAACATTTTCCGTTCTTGAAATATCAAAATCTACAAAAGCATCGTCAATCAAAATTGGCAATTTTACCAAATCCGAAATCTCGGTAACAAATGCTAATCGTAGAGCCAAATATAATTGAATCGTAGTTGCCTTTGACAACTCATGAACATCGAATTTATTCTTAGCCTTGCTGATAACTACTAAATCATTTTTATTAAAATCAATTTTAATATAATTTTGATTCGTCAAAAGTGCAAAATACTGAGTAGCTTTTTTTATCATCTTAGGATAACGATTCTTCGTCGCAATATTGAGCATTCTTCGAATCCACTGACTAGCCAATTTCTTAGCTAACCATTCATCATAGTTTTCAATAATATCGGCTTTATTCTGAGCTAATGCGGCAATGACTCTTTGGTAATGATTATTATCAAAAATCTGTTGCATTTGTTCTTTTAAGGAACCCATTTGTCGACTTAATTGATTATTTTTTTCTGACAATTCTGTTCTTTTAGCGGCTGCCTCAGTTAACTTTTGCATCAATTCACTGTGATTAGAATATTTTTGCAGCTCTGCCAAGTCATTTCCCAAAAAGTCTTTATCTTGTTTGATCTGCGTTCTGATTCGCTGATTTTCTACCTGACTAGTATGCATCCGTATAAAGTCTTCCATATTTACAATTTGATACTTTTGCAAAATAGCAAATATGGCTTTATTTAATTCTCCTAGGCGGCGTTTACGATCATCAGTGATTTTTTGGGTCTGAGCCTGAGTCTGTTCAACCAAATCGGCTTTTGCCATAATCTGATCTAATCGAGCAAAATATTTTTCAATTTGCTCATTATAATTATCGCCCTTGTAAGAATCGTCTAGAACATTTAGCTCTATCAAAATGTTTCGCCACTTATTCATGTCCACCTCAATAGACTTAATTCCATCTACCAAACTAGTCTGGGTTGTATGAAAATTATCTAAAGCTATCACAGTACCTTGAATACCTAAGACAGCTTCTCGCGACAGATTAGCATAACCCTTTTCTTTTAAAAACGAATAGCTGTCTAAATTATTATGATGGTTCAGTCGTTCCTGATACCAATACCAAAAACCACTAGCTAGGGCCACTGCTACAAATATCCAACGCCAGGGATTTATTATTAGAGCCAATACTACAGCAATCCCACAGATAATTAATGGCAAATTATTTTTATTAGTTTGAGGCGCTAACTGATCAATTTCTTCTCCAATCAATGGCAACATCCGTTCAGATAATTCTGGATGATTTTTAAATAATTGATCCACTTGCGTATCAATCTTTAACAACTTGGAGTTCATATCATCTCGATGAAATTGTAAATTCTGCAATTCAAACTTTTGATTGCGCACATAATCTAATCGAGTTTGATTCTTCCGATAATTATCCAAAATACTTTTTTCTACATTATCTAAATTTGCTATTTTATTAGAATCAGAGGTTTCTTTAAGAGTACTCAATTCCTGATTAGCTTTTAAAACGTCTTCCCAGTCCTCATCGCTGATTTGATCAGTTGAGTTGCTGGGATTAGAATTCTGCAATAATTGCTCATAACGGGACCATTTTTTATCCAGCGCTTGGAGATTATTCTCCCTATCGCTAGCCTGTTTCAATAGCGATTCATTTTCATTAAATTCAGCTTGAGTTTGATTCAACTGATTTTTAACTCTTTGATAAGCCACTTGTTGATTCTCAATTTCAGACTTCTCTTCAAGTAATTCATCATTTTTCTTTAAGTTGACTATCAAAGGTTGTTTTTGACCGCGAGGTTTATAAATATCCTCAGCATCATGATTCAATTTTTCGGCTGTAGCTAGCCATTCTTTACTCCCCACAGCACCGATTGACATAACTTCTGTTTCCAACTTATCCTCATCTAAACTATAAATCGATAGAATGCTGCGGTCGTCGAAAACATGGGTATTTTCAAAATCGTCTTTGGTAAAATTGCCAATGATTTCAGATAATAAACTTTCTGGAACTTGTTGATCGTCATGAAACAGTGTTACTGTCCCATCACCTTTGCCAGTAACTCTTTTTACCGTCCACGTACTATCATCGTCGGCCTTAAAAATTAACTCGCCACCGTATTTACTGCTATTTTTAGGTTTATACTGCAAATACTTATTATCGCCACGTGCTGAAGCAAAACCAAACAAAATACTCTGAATAAAGTTCAGTAACGTAGTCTTTCCAGCTTCATTGGAACCAAAAATAACTTGATAATCTTGTTCAAAGTTAAATTTTTGGTCGACCCATTTACCAAAACCGTATATATTTGCTTTAACTAATTTCACGATTATTCTCCAGTATATTTTTGATTAATTGTATTTTTGATCATTTCCGTTATATGTTCCAAAAAATCTGGTTCATTTATATGATTTCGCACAATGGCAGATGAATACAATTTGCTATCTAAATCTTTAATCTTATTCAAATCAATAATTGACTTTTGCGCTTCATCCCAATATTTTTGGTCAATTTGGGCTAACTGCGGGTTGTCATTGAATTTCAAATAAATTTTATAAAGCACACTCTCTGTTGCTATCTGCTCAAAATGTTGGAGAATTTCATTCCTCTGCAAAGTTTTCAACACATCAGTATCTAATTTTTGAGCATTATTAATAGTTAAAGTAAGCAAAGTATCCGGTGTTCTCAAAAAATCTTTAATTTTATTAATTAATGAATCGACAGTTTCTTCTTCTTTAACATTTAAATTAATCTTATCCCACGTATAAATGCTGCTCTTCACAAATTTAAGGTCCGTAACGCCGTTATCAACTGAAACTAAGTAAAATCCCTTAGGAGATGTTTCATTTTGGTTACGTCCTTGAATATCGCCTGGATAGACGATCAAAGGGTTTTGATTAATAATTTCACGTTTATGAATATGACCTAAGGCCCAATAATCATAACCTTTGCTCAACAAGTCAGAAATTTGAAATGGAGCATAGTTATCATCGCCTACGCCAGCATGTAAAATACCTATCTGATAATCATATTCTCCTCGAGCTGGATAATTCTTTACGATTGCTTGATTAATATGTTGTTGGTCGTAACTAAAGCCAGTGAGGCCGACCTTCTGACCATCTTTACATGTTAATTCTGCGGTTGATACATCTGAACCAAAAACTGTTACATTTTCAGGAAATTTGACCACAGCAAAATTATTGCGGTAATAATCATGATTACCGTAAATTAAATAGACCTTAATATTAGCTTGATTGAGCTTTTCAAATTCGTCCTTCAAAAACATTTGCGCCTTTAATGAACTATCCGTATCATCAAAAATATCGCCTGCTAAAATCACAAAATCAACTTGCTCTGATAACGCAGTTGCAAATAATTTTTTAGCTGCTTGATAAGTTGAATCGTGCAATTTACTTTGAAGTTCCTTTGAAAAATTGCTAACACCAACAAAAGGTGTATCTAAATGTAAATCTGCTGCATGCAAAAACTTCATTCTAAACTCCCCTGTAAAAGAAAAGGACTTGAGCAAATTACTTAAGCCCTAAGTCCTTGTTATTTATCTTGATAAATTTCTGCGATTGGTTTTGAAATGATTTTGTTCAATTCATCCATCATTGAATTCATCTTTTGCTCTTTTTCCATTAAGTTTTGGATTTCGCTGTAATTTGAAAGTTGATCTGTTAATTCGCGCATTGCTTTAATATCATCATCTGAAATTTCTTGACCTTGCATTTGTTTTTGTTGAAGTTCAAATTGTTTGTTTTGAACTTTATCAAAAAGTTTGTAAGCCAAGTCATTGGCCTTAACTGCTTCAAAAGCAAGCTTTAATTCAGCAACTTCTGTTGTCTTTCTTAAATCTTGTTCCAGTTGATTGGCGCTATCATAAATGTTCATATAGTCCTCCTATTGACCAAAAAAGTTCTTAATATTATTGTACCATTCCGTAGCCTTATTTTTAACGTTATTTACTCCATCTTGAATAGATTTAGTAATATCATTGCTACCTGTATCAGTCGTATTATCCTTAGCCAATTTAGCGGCATCTTTTACGCCAAAACTTGTTCCATCTGTGTTAGGCAAAATATTGGTCATCTCGTTTTTAAAGAGCGTCGACATGCCATTTTCATTCGCAGATGTTAAGAAATGATTCTGGTCTGACTTATCAAAGCCCATCCAACTTGCTACGACGACATCAGGCGTATATCCGATCATCCATTGATCTTTAGTTCCAGCATATCCCCATGAATCAGGTACTTCCGTACTACCAGTTTTACCAGCAATCTGATAGCCACTTGGCTTAGCTAACTTACCAGTACCTTCATTATAGACGCCTAGCATCATACTCGTCATTTCTTTAGCTGTATTTTTACTAATAATTTGCTTAGTAGAATGATTAGTATTATTAACAATCACGGTACCAGTCGAATCCACAATCTTGGTAATAAAATGCGTATTAGCTAACTTACCCTCATTGGCAAATGCGGTATAAGCACGAGCCATTTGAATTGGTGAGACACCTGTTTCCAATCCACCTAAAGCAAGAGCTAAGTTTTGATCATTCTTATGAACTTTTATACCAAAGTTTTCCACAGAACTGACACCCTTTTTAACACCAATTTTATCTAATAGAGCTACCGCTGGAACATTTTCACTCTGATAAAGAGCTTTATACATTGGAATATTTTCCGAATATAAGCCATCAGCGTTCGTTGGGGAATACTTATTTTTACCAAAACTTGTAATTTCATTAGGTAATTCTGAATCATAGCTATAGCCATTTTCAATTGCAGGCGTATAAACCGCTAGAGGCTTAATAGTAGATCCAGGTTGACGCTTCATTTGAGTTGCTCGATTAAAACCTCTAAAGGTATGATCTCCACGACCACCAACAACTGCCAAAACGCCCCCATTCTTAGGATCAACCGCCACTGAAGCGCCTTGGACTTTTGTACCATCAGCTGCATTGCCTGGGAATAGATAAATATTGTCAAAGGTATCTTGCATAGAACTCTGCATCTTTTGATCCAAAGTTGTATAAATTTTATAACCTTTGTTTAAAATATCGTCTTCCTTTAAACCATACTTATTAACAGCTTCACTAATAACTGCATCAAAGAAATAGGGATACTTATAAGAACTGCTTACTTCATAATTGTCATTCAAATTAATTGCAGTATTCTTATAATATGAAGCTTGAGCGGTAGTTATTTTTTTATTCTGAGCCATCAAGTCTAATACCAAATTACGGCGAGTTGTCGAATTGGACATGCTATCGATGGGATTATAAAAATTAGGAGCTTTTAAGATTCCTGCTAAAACTGCACCTTCAGCCGGATTCAATTCAGATGCATTCTTACCAAAATATTTCTCAGAAGCATCTTGAACACCCCAAACACCATTACCAAAATAAGCATTATTCAAATACATCGTTAAAATTTCTTTTTTTGAATAAACATGATTAATCTCAATTGATAGGAACAATTCCTCACCTTTACGAGATAAAGTTTGTTTCTGTGTCAAAAGCGAATTTTTAGCCAGCTGTTGCGTTAAAGTACTACCACCACCAGAAATACCATGGTGAATCAAATAACCTAAGGCCGCTCTTAAGTAACCTTTAATACTGAAACCAGGATTAGTCCAAAAAGTTCGATCCTCAGTCGATATAACGGCGTTTTGAATATTCTTAGAAATCTTCCCATAACTAACATAAGTTCCCTTGTTAGCGTATAATTGACCAGCGTTGTCGCCATCTTTATCCATAATAGTTGTTTTTGTCTGCAAAGATGATTGCAGATCTTCAACATTGGATGTTTTTGCTTTGTAAGTCCAATAACTACTTAAAATAAGAATTACTGTTAGTATAATTAAAATTAACCAGCGAGTAATTTGAAATCTCTTCCAATATTTTTTTATAAAAGACCAAGCAACTAGTAATTTGGGTTTAAACCACTCCCAAAAACCATTGTTATTATTCATTATGCAAATACCTCTATATAAAAACAAATTTTATCACATTATTGGACCATTTTTGAAATTACTCTGAAATCTTTAAGGAGCAAATTGTTTATGTATCAAAAAATTATTACTTACCAGCGGGAAAACGACGAAAATTTAACTATTCGTGAACTTCTCAAAAAATGGTTGATACCCAAAAAATGGCAGCATTTTTTTCGTATTCAACAAGATGTTTTAATTAATGGTCAATATCGTTCTTTCAATACGATTGTACGCGATCATGACGTTGTGACCTTAAACTTTAATTTTCCTCCCCGCACCGAACAACACTATTTACCAGGAAAAGATCCGGTTGACGTGGTTTATGAAGATAAAGATATCATTGTTGTCAATAAAGTAGCCGGTAAAAAAACACATCCCAACCTAGCTTCTGAATCGGATTCTTTGATGAACGATGTAGAAACATACCTTAAAGATGATCATCCTTATATGGTTCATCGTATCGACATGGAAACTTCTGGGTTAGTACTGATTTCAAAAACACCATATCTTGTACCCATCTTCAATCGTCAATTGAGCGGCAAAACTTTGCATCGAGAATATCTAGCACTGGTTAATTTAGATCAACCAATTCTACCCTCTGGCACAATTGACCTGCCTATCGGTCAAAATCCAAACGATGTCCGTAAAAGAATGGTTGTCAAAACTGGTTTAAATGCCCTAACAAAATATGAAGTTGTCCAAAAAAATGATAAATATGCTCTTCTAAAATTAAATCTCTTAACTGGTCGAACACATCAATTACGAGTGCATTTGGCCCATAATGGCTGGCCCATCGTTAATGACCCGCTATATAATCCTCATCCTAAAGATGGAAAGTTACTTTTATTTGCTCACAAATTGACCTTTAATCAACCTTTTAGTAAAAATTTAAAAATTATTACAGCAAAATTACCTCAAAATATGTATAATTTAATATGTGCTTATTTAAAAGCAACCAAAAAGCTCACCTAATCCCGACAATTAGGTGAGCTCTTCTTTTATGTTCAGAAAGAAGTTTTAGGAGTGATTTTTTGACTCTTTCTGAGGAGCTGCAATTAAAATACTGACATAACTAATTTAATAATTGCCCCGACAGCAATCAATAAAATATACGTTACGGAGAATTTACCTACAGCTTTAATTACTAAAGGATATGTTTCTGTCTTTACTTGTTTTTTTAAGTAAGGTCGAAATTCATCCCAAATATTTGGATAAAGCAGTACGAGTAATAGTGTAATGTAAGGTACTACTTTTAAAACCGCTAGGATTGGAACTAGCAGGAAGGCTATGGACCAACTAGCTTTAAACAAACTCAAAGCATTGGCTTTCCCTACTTTACTAACCAATGTATGACGACCATTTTTTAAGTCTGCTTCTAGATCACTGGTACCATTGCTTAACTCCGCACATAAGAAGGCGAAAGTATTCGGTAAACTGACTAAGATTACTGAAATGGCAGTGCTAGAATCAAACTTTCCTGTTCCCGCTAGCCCTAGATAGGAGTAGGCTATTGGAATCAGTTGGCTTATGGCAATAGCCACCACGATCTCTCCAAACATAGTGGAGTTCAATGGCTTAGGACCTGCCGAATATGACAACCCGATAATAACGCCAGCGACCCCGATCGCTAAAGTTATCCATCCAGTTTTATATGTCAGAAAAGCCCCAATAATTAATGGAAAAATGGCCAAACCGTACATCCATTTTTTGACTATTGCCAATGATTCACGATTAATACCAATCGTACTAATCTTCTTACGATATTCTTCATCAGTTGAATTCTTATAATCCATATAATTATTATGAAAATTAATGAATAAATGAATAAAGAACACCGCAATAAAACCTAAAACGCCATATAAAATATTAAAAGTTCCATAGTTTAAATAAATAAAAGCAATTGCTAGCAACAACCATGCTAGATCTAACACGGTTGTTTTCATTTCTGATAGTTCGCTAAAAAGTTTTCTATCCAAAATAAATTCACCCTACATTTCTTCAGGAGCCTTAACACCAAGTAATCCAAGTGACATTTGCAATACAATTGAAACTGATTTAACAAGTGAAAGTCTAGCTTTCAAACCTTCATCATCAGCCAAAATCTTGCTGTGTGCATAATATTGGTTAAAGCTCTTAGCCAATTTCAAAACATACTTGGCAACTACTGAAGGTTCATATTCTTTAGCAGCACGTTCTACGACATTTGGGAAGTCTTGCAATAATTTGATTGTATCCCAAGCTTCTGGATCAGTAACTGAAAATTCTTTAGCGTCAGTATAATCAATATCGCCAGCTTTTCTCAAAATACTTAATGCACGTGCATTAGTATATTGAACGTAAGGACCAGTTTCACCTTCAAAACGAACAACTTCTTCCAAATTGAAGTCAAAACTATCGCGACGATCATTCTTCAAATCATGGAAGACAACCGCACCGACACCAACTGCTTCAGCAACGGCATCTTTGTTCTTCAAATCTGGATTCTTTTCTTCGATTTGCTTCTTAGCAAGATCAACGGCATCGTTTAAAACATTGTCTAGCAAGATAACATTACCCTTACGAGTTGAAAGCTTCTTACCGCCAGTTGTGATTAAGCCAAATGGAATATAAACAATATCATCAGCCCAATCGTAGCCCATCTTCTTAAGAACAATCTTAAGTTTAGTAAAGTGTTCTGCTTGTTCAGAGCCAACCACATAAAGTGACTTAACGAAATCAAAAGTATCTTTACGGTACTTAGCAGCAGCTAGGTCACGTGTAATATAAAGCGTAGCCCCATCAGTCTTTTTGATTAGTGCTGGTGAAAGATCATATTCTGAAAGATCAACAATCTCAGCTCCACGACTTTCCTTTAGAAGACCTTTTTCTTCCAATGTATCAACGATGGCATCCATCTTATCATTGTAGAAAGATTCACCAGTGAAATGATCGAATTGAACATCAAGACGATCATAAATTGTTTGGAATTCTTTCAATGAAAGTTCCTTAAACCATGTCCAAAGAGCTAGGGCTTCTTTGTCGCCATCTTCCATCTTCTTAAACCAGGCACGAGCTTCGTCATCTAATTCTGGCTTTTCTTCGGCTTCTTTATGGAAACGAACGTAATACTTCAATAGGTTATTGATTGGATCAGCTTCAACTTCTTCAACTGAACCCCACAATTTATAACCAACGATCAACTTACCAAATTGAGTTCCCCAATCGCCTAAGTGATTGATTTTTACTGGTTGGTAATTTAATTTCTTAATAATTTTGGCAATTGAATTACCAATAACAGTTGAACGTAAATGTCCCATTGACATTGGTTTAGCAATATTAGGTGATGACATATCGATAGGAACGTTACGTCCCTTTCCATCGTCAGCATTACCATAAGCGTCTTTTTTAGTAAGAATTTCATTTAAAACATCATTTGAAAATGATTTCTTATCTAAGAAGAAATTGATATAGGCGCCAGTATTAACAACCTTTTCAAATCCAGTTGTATCAATCTTGCCTACTAGATCCTCTGCAATCATATTAGGTGCTTTGTGCAAAGTCTTAGCTAAAATAAATGTAGGAAAAGCGTAGTCACCAAGATCTGAAGTCTTTGGCTTTTCAATTAATTTAGTAACTTGCTCCTCAGTAATTTCTTCTGGTAAAACTTTGCCTAATGCATCTACTACTTGTTTTTTAAAATCCATATTTTCCTCCTTTGAGATAAAAAAAACGCCTCTTCCAATAAACTTATTGAAAGAGACGAGATTTTCCCGCGGTACCACTCTAATTGATTAATATCCACTCATTACTTGAATTATTTAGTTTTATAAGAAAGGTGCGACTTAATCTTCGAAATAGTCAACTCTCACCAAAACTTGACCTCGCTTTAAATCTCATGATTAATTAATCCTTCTTTTGCACAAGTATAATAGCACATAAAATTACCAATAACAATATTTATTTATGAATAACTGTTCCTTTGTTACCAGCAATAATTTCTTTAACGTCATCTAAGGCACCGATCACAGCAGGCTTGCCAGTTGCTTTAACAAAACTTACCGCTGCCTGAACTTTCGGCATCATACTACCCTTAGCAAATTCGTCGTTATCGATATGCTTTTGAATTTCATCAGCAGTAACGTCAAAAATTTCTTCTTGATTTGGTTTACCAAAATTATAGAAAACTCCACCAACTGAAGTCAAAATAATCAATTGATCAGCATTAACTAATTGAGCAATCTTAGAAGCACCAAAATCTTTATCAATCACGGCTTCTTTACCGATTAGTCTATCCCCGTCTTTAACAACAGGAATACCACCACCACCAGCAACGATTGGAATTACGCCAGCTTTTGAAATAGCTTCAATAGCTGGATATTCGTTAATTTCAACGGGTTTTGGTGATGGAACAACACGACGATATCCACGACCAGCATCTTCAACAATTGTCCAATCTGGATGATCTTTTTGTAAACCAGGAACTTCATTTTCTGTATAGAATGGTCCAATTGGTTTTGTAGGATCACTGAAAGCTGGATCATTTTTATCAACAATCGTTTGAGTAATTAAAGTTACAACTTGTTTATTAATACCATTTTTTAACATAACTTCTTTCATGGCATTTTGGAACCAATAACCGATACTTCCTTCAGTCATTGCTCCACATGTATCCAAAGGCATAGCTGGATTCTTTTCGCTGTCAGCTGCAGCCTGTTGCAACAATAGGTTACCAACCTGAGGACCATTACCATGAGTAATGATCAAGTCTTTATCATTCTTAACGAATTCTACTAGTGATTCGGAAGTCTTCTTAACAGCTGCTTGTTGAGCCTTTGCACTAGCATCCGTACTTAAAATAGCGTTCCCACCTAAAGCAACTACAACACGTTCTTTTGTCATATCAGTTCTCCTCAAAATGAGCGATAAATCGCCTTTAATTAGTTTGCAAATATTCTCCTAAAACTTCTAGACCCTTAGTCAAGGTCTCATGTGGCGCACAATATCCTAAACGAGCATATCCCGGAGTATCAAAGGCTTCACCAGGAACAAGTAGGACCCCAGTGTCCTTCAATAGATCACGGCAGAATTCTAAACTGGATTTCTTAGTTTCTAACTTAACAAATGACGTCGACACCCCATTTGGAAAGACGCAACTAATTTTATCGGTTTTTTCAACCCAATCTTTAAAATATGCTAAATTATCTAACACAATTTTTTTATTACGATCTAAAACTTTATCTTTATTTTCTAAAATTAAACAAGCCATCTGATCGCTGAAAACTCCAGAACAAATCATCGTATAATCACGATATTTTCTGAAAAGATCAGCCAACTCGGAATTAGTAGCTGTCCAACCAACTCTAATTCCCGGCATTGAATAAGTTTTGGATAATGAATTAGTTGAAATACCTTTTTCATATAAATCGACAATTGGTGCAAAATCAACGTTCTTATCAAAAGGCAAGTAAACTTCATCCACCAAAATATAAGCACCGACGCTACGAGCAACTTCAACGACTTGTTCTAAGAACTTCCTATCTAAAATCGTTCCAGTTGGATTATTCGCATTGTTGATACAGATCATCTTAGTATTTGGACGAATCAAACTCTTCAATTCTTCGATATCGGGGTACCAATTCTTATCTTCATGTAACTTCCAGAAGCTAACATCAGCACCCAATGATCTCGGGATATCATAGAGCTGTTGATAACTTGGATAAACACTAATGACGTGGTCTCCTGGTTCGATCAAAGAATAGATTGCCAAAAGGTTGGCTCCAGTGGCACCATTTGTTTGCAGAATATTGTCGGGAGCAACATTCTGATACATTTTGCTAACTTCTTTTTTAAAAGTTGGTGATCCTTCGATCCAACCATAATTCATTTTTTGTTCGTTAAGCTGATTATAAATATCAGCTTGGGTCAATTTTTTAATTTCATCCATTGAAAACGAGGTAATCGTACTCTGAGCTAAGTCATACTTGGCTTCCCGTTCATGAACATTAAGCCACTCTTCAACACCAAATCCTGCTATTTTCATATAAACACTTCCTAGATTTTTATTGAGCCTGTTGCAATCATTACAATACTAATAATTGCTAATGCCACAATAATTATTGACCACATAATTTCTGCTTTAGTTAATTTTCCACCATCAAGATTGTATTCTTTTTTAGCTCGATAATAGAAATAAATTCCTGGTAAATAGCCGATACAAACTAACATTAAGAAATGTAAACCAGCTAAAATAATTGCAATTATCTGAAAAGCTGCCGCAAATATTCCAATCCAGAGTTGTTTTGTATCTTTATTTTGGAGTGAAAATTTAATTTGATACAAACCAACGAAGATATAACACACTACGATAGCTGCTGTACAAAGCGATAATGCAAAGTTATAAGCCTCTGATGAGAATAAGAGGATAACTAGGAAGACTTGAATCAAAGCTGCTGTTAAGACTAATGAGAAAGTTGGTGCCCCATTTTTATTCTTTTTACCAAATGATGAAGGCAACATTTTTTCTTCAGCCATCAACATAGTTGTATCAGCTGGCAACATTGTCCAAGATAGCCAAGAGCCTAAAATAGCAATGACTAAACCAATTCCAATGAAAGCTCCGCCCCATTTTCCAACCATATCTTGGAAAATATAAAGCATAGCTGGTTGATTAATTTTAGCTAATTCATTTTGTGATAAGTAACCATATGGCAAAACTGAAGCCAAAACATAAATTACTAATAAACTGATGATTCCGATAATTGTAGCTTTTCCGGCATCATTCTTATCTTTTGCACGTGATGACAACATGCTGGCACCTTCAACACCAACGAAAACCCACATCATAATCATCAAACATGATCTAAACTGTGTGGCAATATTGCTGCTGCCGGCTACACCAGAAGCCACATTGGACCAAAAGTGAGCTGTAAAAATTCCGCCTTTAAAGACGAATATCCCAACAACAATAAAGGCAAACAATGGGATCAACTTGCAAATTGTGATAATTGTATTCATTGCTGCTGCTGATTCAACGCCACGATTAACAATAAAAGTCAGTGACCAAGAAACGATACTAGCAAAAATCACTGAAGGAATATTTTGTCCGCCTTTGAAAATTGGAAAGAAATAACCTAACGAACTCATTAAAACAGTCGCAAAAGCCACGTTCCCTAACCAAGCTGACAGCCAGTAACCCCAGCCACTAACAAATCCAGCAAAATTTCCAAAACCTACTTGTGCATAGGCTTGAATTCCTTCTGATTCCGGTTGTTTCAAAAGAAGATTATTCAACGACATAGCTAACATCATGATTCCAAAACCAACCACAACCCATGCCAACAAAACTGGACCAGGAGCTGCTCCTGAAGCTAATGAGCTGGTTAAGGTAAATACCCCTGAACCAATGGAACTAGTAACAACTGCCGCTGTCAAAGCTCCTAGTGATAGACCCTTCTTTTCTTCCATATTAATCATTCCTTATATTTTAAAAATTTAGAATGAAAAAAGGGCCAACCATCATGATTAGCCCCATCTTCAATAACTAATTAAACCTTAGGGATGAACAAGTTACCTAGAGTTGCTGCCATAATGGCTTTAATGGAATGCATTCTGTTTTCAGCTTCTTCAAATTGACGTGCATATTTGCTTCTGAAGACTTCATCTGTTACTTCCATTTCACTAAGACCATATTTGTCTTTAATGTCTTGTCCATATTTTGTATTTGTATCATGGAATGCAGGTAAACAATGCATAAAGATAATTTGGTCATCAGGTTGACCAGCCTTTTTAATCATATCCATGTTTACTTGATATGGTTTAAGAAGCTTGATTCTTTCTTCCCATTGACTCTCTTCACCCATTGATACCCATACATCTGTATAGATAACGTTTGTTCCTTTAACACCTTCATCGATGTTGTCAGTGATCATGAACTTGCTACCTGACTTGTCAGCATACTTCTTAGCTGTATCGATAACGCTTTGATCTGGGAACAATTCTTTAGGGGCAACAATGTGGATATTTACACCCAACATTGAACCTGTAACTAAGAAACTGTTGGCCATATTATTACGACCATCACCAACGAATGTCAAAGTCTTACCTTTAATTTCACCAAATGTTTCTTTCATTGTCATGAAATCAGCCAACATTTGTGTTGGGTGCCATTCATCTGTCAAACCATTCCAAACTGGAACGCCTGAGAACTTAGCAAGATCTTCAACAACTTGTTGTGAAAATCCACGGAATTCAATACCATCAAACATGCTACCAAGAACACGTCCTGTATCTTCAACACTTTCCTTCTTACCAAGTTGAATATCGTTTGAACCTAAGAATTCAGGATGTGCACCTAGATCAATTGCAGCCGTTGTAAAAGCTGAACGTGTTCTAGTTGAATTCTTTTCAAATAGTAAGGCAATATTCTTACCTTCTAGATAATGATGTGGAATGCCCTTTTTCTTTAGAGCCTTCAAATGAATTGCAAAATTAATTAAATATTCTAATTCCTCTGGTGTATAGTCTTTTTCTGCTAAAAGACTTCTACCTTGAAATACTGATTCTTCTTTACCCTTATAATCCAATATGATCCCTCCAAATGATGAGTTAGAACTAGTCTAGCACAAAATCTCTAATTAAATTAAAATTATTTTAAGTCTTCACGTACTAATGGCATACTCATGCAACGAGGGCCCCCACGACCACGAGATAATTCACTTGAAATTGTCTCCAAAACTTTCAAGCCGTGTTGTCTTAACATTTCGTTTGAAACATAGTTACGATCGTAAGTAACTACGACACCAGGTGCGATTGCAAGTGTATTTGAACCATCGTTCCATTGTTCTCTAGGTGCAACGATTGGGTCACCATTTCCGGTTGGGATCAAGTCAAGATCATCAAGACCTAGTTCCTTCTTAAGAACCGCTTTCAAATCTTGATTATGTTCATAAGTCAAATCACCATCTTTAGTTGGGTGAATTGTCCATGTATCAATCTTGCCACCTTCGCCAAGGATTCCTGGATGAACTGTAAATTGATCATAATTGATCATTGTAAAGACAGTATCCAAGTGCATCATAGCGTGGTTATGTGGAATCTTGATAGCAATAACTGTATCGTATTTGCTGTCATTGAATAGGTTTCTAGCAATATCTTGAATAGCAGTTGCTGATGTTCTTTGAGAAACACCAATTGCTAAGACATGGTCGCTAAGAACTAATTCGTCTCCACCTTCAATACGGTGAGTATGGTTTCTGTCACGCCATACATGCAAACCTTTGTTGGCAAAACGTGGATGATATTTAATAATTGCTTCCATAAACATTGATTCACGTTGTCTTGCGGCAAAAGTCATATGGTTAATGCTCAAACCGTCACCGATTGAAGCTGCAGGGTCTCGAGTGAAGTAAAGGTTTGGCATTGGATCCATAAAGAATGGATAATCTGAGTCTTCAGCAGCACTGACAAGATCCGTCGGGTGGAAGTCAATGTCGTTTTTACGAACTCCGATCATCAATTGATTTACCATTGCGTGAGTATCAAGACTCATCAAGAATTCTTTCAATGCGTCATGATCTGCACCAACGGCATAGTCTGATTCACGAAGCATCTTTTCTACAAATGCTTCTTTAACATTTCCAGCATCGATAGCTTCGGCTGCTAAATCTTCAAGGTAAAGAACTTCTGTTCCGCTATCTCTCAAGATTTGAGCAAAATTGTCATGCTCTTTTTGGGCAATTGGCAAATATGGGATGTCATCGAACAATAGTCGGGGCATTGTGTCGGGGGTAATGTTTTCAACTTCTCTTCCGGGACGTTTCAACATTACTACATCCAATTTTCCAATCTCTGAAGTAACATGAATTGGCATAGTCATAAAAATCACTCCTTAATTTGTATTCCGTTACCAACACCCACTATATCGGACGGCCATAAGTTTTGCAAGCGATTTCATAAAACGATTTCATTATGAAATATTTTTTAATTTTTTTAGTAAACCTAATCCGCGTTATATCTAGCAAGCAGTTACGCCAATTAAAATTTTTTTAATTTTAAAAAAATCCTTCGAACCACAAAATAACTAATTATANTATAAATATTTTCTGAAATTATTTTTATTTATAAAATATTGCTCATTTTAAAAACTAATTATCTATTAAAAAAAGAGTTACAGCCTTACTATTCTTTTTTCTAAATAAACAACAGACTTAGAATATAAAATAATTTTTTCCACAAAAAAAGACCAGTACGATTACTATACTGGTCTTACTTATTCTTGAAATTTAAGCATCAAGTTATTCTGACTCTTTTAATAATTAATTCAATAAATAACAACTTTAATCTCTGAAACTTGATTATGAAATAATAAAAAAGTTTCGAACAAAGATTATGCTTTTGTTCGAAACTAATTATTATTTAGCGCTCTTTTGAGCTGCTTTAACGGCTTGTTTGTGCGTTCCGTTATATAGCTTCCATTGTTTGCCATCAGAAGTCTTGATTGTTGTTTTACCAACCTTTGTAAAGTTCCAATCAAAGTCAGGTTCCTTGATGATTCTGAAGCCGTCAATCTTAAATTTCTTAGCATTATTCTTGTTAAGAACAATCTTAGCTTTCTTAAAGTCAGTAATAACTTTCTTTGAACCATCTTTATTTACACGAACGAATTGAACAGTCTTGTTATCCTTACCTGTGAAGAAAGTGATGTATTCATTCTTGTTGTCCTTGCTGACACCAACATAATCATGGTTCTTGATTTCACTCTTGGTAATCTTCTTGGCAGAATGTTGCTCTGCTTGTTGACTGCTTTGGTTAGAACAACCAGTAGTTACAGCAGCAAAACCACCCATTAATGAAACAGCGGCTAATATAGTAACCAATGTTTTTTTCATTATAATCTTCTCCTTGATGCAATTTATTGATAGAAATTCATCGTCACTTTTGATTCTATGGTAATGAAAACTAAAAATCAATTTATATTGTAAATTTCTGACGTTTTTTTAAACAAATTTTATCTTTTTAAGAAAAGTTATTGTATAATATATAAGGTGTCAAATGCGAACTTAGTTTAATGGTAAAATACCAGCTTCCCAAGCTAGTGTCGCGAGTTCGATTCTCGTAGTTCGCTTATATAAGTTTCGATACGTTTCGATAACCCCCGAAATGCTGATAAATCAACATTTTATATTTTAAAAGTTTCGATGTATCACAGATAATTATGAGTTTTTGGAGCAGATTTGGAGCAACAAAAAATATGTGAGAGCAAGTATTTATAGTCTTGATTCCTTTAGAATCAAGGCTTTTTTTGTTGTCTTAATTAGCAAAAGAGAAAACGAGAATAATTACGTGGAGCAAGTTACCAGTCTTAATTAACTAGCGATTTTTTGTATCTTTAACTATAAATTTACATACTGGTCAGTTATTATCTTTTCATCCCTAAATATTCCCAAATCAGATCAAAAAATATTCTTATAGAATATTTTTTGATCTATTTTTTTTGCTTTCAAATCTCACTGTTCTCCATTAAACAGAAACATAAGCTTATTTTAACAGCAGTCTCTCTTTCCTATAATTTTTTTAAAAGTAAAACAATTATTGTAATTAAATGGTAGATTGCAAATTTAATCCG
>NZ_AZDB01000021.1 GCF_001434585.1 Companilactobacillus crustorum JCM 15951 | reverse complement strand
AGCGTTCGGATTAATTTTACAATCTACCGTATTATTATTATAATCACCCATTATTTTATAGGCATAATTTCCGTTTTGATCTGTCCCCTTAAAATAAACTTTGTTTTTCATAAATTTGATAACCCCATTGGTATAAAAATTCAATCCTGTCTTATTAGTTGGTGGTGCAATCATAAAATCTGGCGAATTAAATGGACCGCTTCCTCCTGGCCCACCAATATTTCCATAAAGTGCTCCATAATAATTTCCATCAATGACTAAAAAAACGTTAAAATGACCTTTCTCACTATTTGAATCAGTCAAAATACTAGCATCATTTCCTGGTACACCATTATCCAAACCGGTATTCGGAGCATCACCAAAGGTATACCCTAAGCCCAGTCCCTTAGCGATAGATAACATCCCGATTTCATTCGTTCCCCCAGCATTTTGCCAATTAGTGATTCCATCATCAATATCGTCCGCTTGAATACTAGCATTAACTGTATGTGAGGCGGTCGCCAAAAATAAGATAATTCCAGCAATAATAATTCCCAAAAAGAATATCAATTTTCTAAACTTTCTCATATCAACTTATCCTCTCAAAAGTAATAATCATTAGCCAAATTTGCTTCCTAAAACAAATATACCTCACAGAATAGTTTATTTAAACATATTTAATATAATAAAAATTAATATTTTGTAAACAATAATTATTAGTTTTTATATAAATAAATAATATAATTATGTCTTATAAATTATTTGGTTAGATTGAAAGATTCTTGCTTTTGATAAATAAATCACGCCAAAAAAGCCAATATTCATCATTCGAATATTGGCTTTTTTTCAGTTATTATTCAATTAACGTAGCTTGGTCCAACTTTTGACAGTTCTATTTAACATCACTAGCCGCAACCCACTCATTTTCAGAAATACGATACATTAATTGATCGTTAATCATGGTAGCTTTATCAACATGCCAAGAAGTTTGATTATCTAAATAGCGATTGGTTACTAACTTACCATTAAGCATATGAAGATAAGCTGAACGAGTTGTTGTAACAAACATATCAATTTTGGTTGGGTTATTTCTTGTAGTAGAACTGTGGCTATTACTATGATTAGTGCTTTCTATTACTGCAGTTCCATCATCATTTAGTGCCATTATTTTATTATAAACATTAGTAAAATCATTCTGATAGGAAATTAACTCATCTAAGGTATCATATCCATGGTTTCTAAATTCCATGAAAAATGCCCCTTCTTTGCCCAAAGCTTTTAGTAATTGTTCCTTTTTAGTTGGCGTTTCACCCTTTATATCAGTATACAAGGCTGAATAAACTAAGCCTGTAAAAGGAGCACTAACTTCTCTAAAGTTAGGATATTTAGCATAAACTTCAGCATCATTTCTCATCTTATAACCAGTCTCTGAAGACTCATCAATAATCGGTTGGTTATTTTCATCCAAAACATACACTGCACCATTACCGTGATATACATATGGAACCATCAAATCACCATGTTCAGCTGGATCGTCAGTATTTCCTAAATTCGGAGTGATGGGCTTGATTTCAACAAATGGATTACCATCTTCAGAAACATTCTTTCTATTAGTAGCCTGTTGAGTTTTAATTGTATTTTCAGAATCCGATTCAGCATCTGCCAATTCTTTCGTACCATTTTCCTCATTTTCAGAAACTTCTTTATCAATCTCTAAATTGTCTTTATTAGCATCTATTGAGGTATCTTTTTCATCCAGATTACCAGACTCTCCAAGCTCAGGTGCATCGCCAGTAATATCTTCCGTTGAATTATCAGACTTATTTCCTTCTACAGAACCATCTTCAGATTCTCTTTCAGGAATATTTTTTTCTACAGAGACCTTATCATCACTTGAAGATATCGTTGTTGAACTTTCAGGAACAGCTGCAGCCCGAACCGTAATTAGACTGTTAGTTTGTACTCCCATAGTCAAAGTGGCAGCACTTAATATAATTGATTTATAAAGAAATTTCTTCGTTAACTTTTTTATTCCTCCCTTAAGGAAAATGTTTAGCTATTTGAATATATCATACGAAAACGTTCTCTGTATAGCGGTTTAATCGAATAAATAGGTTTTATTTATTCGATTATTTTAAGGATTTAATGAGCAAAAAAAAGATACGCTGATTTATCAACGTATCTTTTTGGTCTTATCTAATAATAAATTTATTATCTTTGTTCTGAGTTTCTTTCAGCTGTTGCTTGATCATCAAATTCTTCTTCTGAAGCAGCTGCAGCTGACATTTTGGCTAGATGTTCATAAGTTGAAGACACATCTTCTTTAGCCAAAACATTTTTAAGTCTTTCATTACCCTTATGCATATCTACAACTGTCCAAACTAATAGTGCCAAAACAGCGGCAATTAAAACATAAGCAATAATATTAGCTTGCATTGTTTGTCCAGCAGTTAATTTATCACCATAAAAGGCTTGAATTTGTCCTGGTAAACCATAAAGATTCAAGAATGTTAAAGCAATAACTGAGAACCAGCCAAATCCTTTAACCCAAGTTGAATTCTTAAATTTATTACCCATTTCAGTAGCATTATCTGTCATAAGCAATAATGGCAACATTGAGAATGGAAGAGCAAAAGCTAGGAAAACCTGTGAATTATTCATCAAATCATTCAAAGCCACATGTTCATCGATCATACTCTTGCTGCTAGTCATCATAACACAGATAAGAACAGGAATAACTGAAAGTAAACGTGTTACTAAACGACGTAACCAAAGAGGCATTCTCATGTGAACGAAGCCTTCCATAATAACCTGTCCAGAAAGCGTACCAGTAATAGTTGAATTTTGACCTGATGCCAATAAGGCAACGGCGAATAATGTTGAAAGGATACCTGATTTAGCAACGGCAATCAATACACCATTACTTAAAGTAGATGTATCTGATAAAGCTTGATACAAACCAAAGAATGATGGATCTTTAACGGCACCACTCTTGAAAACAGCAACACCCATAACTAGTAGCAAAGCATTAACGAAGAAAGCAGCTGTTAATTGAATATTCGAATCCCAAGCTGAGAAACGAACGTTTTGAGCAACTGATTTTTCATCAGCATGATTAACTTTTCTTGTTTGAGAAATAGCTGAATGAAGGTATAAATTATGAGGCATAACTGTGGCACCAATAATACCTAAAGCACCTGTTAATGGAGTTTGACCACCAATTGTAGGGCTTGTAGCGAAAGTCTTGCCTGTTGGTACTAATCCAGCAAAAGCAGCACTCCAATTAGGATTTGACAAAGCTACTTGATATACGAAAACAAATAAAATAACAAGAATTAAACATACAACGATAGCTTCAATCTTTCTGAAACCAATCTTAGTCAATAATAGCAATACTAGAACATCACCAACAGTAATAAATACGGCGATAACCAATGGTATGTGGAACAATAAGTACAAAGCGATGGCACCACCGATAACCTCGGCAATATCAGTCGCCATAATAGCAAACTCAGTTAGAATCCATAAAACAATTCCTAGTGATTTACTAGTTCTGGCACGGATTGCTTGTGCCAAATCCATTTTACTCACGATGCCTAGTTTAGCAGCCATATATTGTAATAACATGGCAATTAAACTAGACAAGAGAATAACTGACATCAATAGATATTGGAAATTTTGACCACCAGTAATTGATGTTGACCAATTACCTGGATCCATATATCCAACAGCAACCAATGCTCCTGGACCTGAATATGCTAGTAACGTTTTGAAGAATCCTTTGTCTTTTGGTACGTCAACGGTTCCATTGATCTCTTCAAGAGATGGTCCGTTAGCGTACTCGATTAACTTATGCTTTTCAGCCATAGTATTAATCTCCCTCTAAATAAATTTCTTAATAAAAGTCAGCGAATAATCATTACAGAGATTGGCGAATGTTTCGCCATGTATGCGGCTTGAGAACCAAAATACTTTCTAATACCTTTTTTTGAAACCGAACCAATAACCAAAAGGTCCGCATCAGATGAAGGAATAACATCTTTAACAATCGTTTCACCAGGATCCCCTTCGGCAACCATAAGTTCAACCTTTTTAACTCCGGCGTCTAATGCAACTTGACGATATTCTTTCAAATGAGCTTCGAGTTCCTTGCGTTCACCATGAACGTAATCTGTCGTCAATGCTTGATAAACATTCATTCCATTACTTTCTAAAATAGAAGTAATAATCAAAATCGATTCATCCTTTATACAACGATGCATAGCATATCTAAATGCTAATTGAGCATCATCCGAATCATCAACACCAACTAAAACACGTTCGAATTTGGTATCTTGTTTCGACATTCGTTTGTCCTCCAATACATTTTTCTCAAGGCAAGATTTAGTTCGCTTGTCTTTCCAAAAACCATTCTACCACATTTTAATACTAAGTAAACCTTTTTTTAAGGTTACCTAACAAAAATGCAAATATGTATATTTGCATCTAAAAAAATGTAGAAACCGTTTACTTGCCCATTATAAAGACATTTAAGCAAATAATATGAGGTATATTTTTTTATTATTACCCCCTACTTAACTATTTTATTTAAAATAAATATGCTATATTAAAAATGTTGTGGATCCAATCGGTCGATTTTTTATATCATTTCACTAATATTTAGATATGCCCGATGTATATATATGGGCATTTAAGTTTATTTATTTAGGTTAAGCTAATTATTAACACTTATGGGAGGTTGTTTTTATGAAACAAAAGTTAACTGAAGAGGCAATAGAACAAAAATATTTAACTAATAATTGGATCACATCCGAGGTTTTAGTTGGAATGTATTCAAGAATATTCACAAATGTACTTCTATCTGACGACCGTATTTTTAAGGGAATTTCCAAATAACATATTTTCCTTATAGAAAATTAACGGCATAATTAAAAAAAGTGGTGAAAATTTTGAACGATTTAAATTTTTTAAGATTAATTTTTGAATTAGGTGGCAGTTTTCAAAATGTAAATAATATTGATTTAGCAGTCAAAGCTAATGTTAGTAAAGCCTCTATCTCTGATCGAACACAACATTTAGCAAAGTTAGGACTAGTCAAATACACTAAATACTATGGTACAAAGTTAACTAAAAAGGGACTAAACAACGTGATACCACTAGTACAACAACATCGTTTAATTGAAACGTGGCTATATGAAAAACTAAGCATTCCTTTAAATGACATTTACGAAAAGGCAACCAAATTAAGCGATCATCCCGATTTACTATTAATTGATCGCTTAAATATCTATTTAGACTATCCAAAAGTTTGTCCACATGGAAACGTTATCCCCATTAACTGTTCTATTCCTGAATTTTCTAAGTACTCTCTATTAGCAAATCAAGAAATTTCTGAAACAACCTTTAAAATAATCAATTTCACTGAAGACAACTACTTATTCCAAATCCTAAACAATATTGATATTAATTTAGATGATAAAATTCAAATTCTCAATATCAACAGCTATGATCATTCAATGGTCGTTTTAAACTTACGCAATAATCTAAAACAGATTTTGCCTAAAAATATTACCAAGATGATTCGAATTGAAAAAATAAATGAGATGGAAAAAAGCGTTTGAGGACACATGATTATAAAATCACGCGTTGTCAAACGCTTTTTTTTATTGCTTATTTTACTGGATTGGTCCAACCACGGTTGAAACAACTGCTTCGATAGACGAAACTAATGGACTATCAGGAGTTATTCCTGAAGCCGCAAATCGATCTTCCCACCACTGACTACGGATTTTTTGGACCGTTTCAACAACCTTTTTGCCTTCAGTAGTTAAACCTAAAACCTTTGTTTTTCCAGCCCCTGCCGTCTTAGTCAAGTAATTCAATTTTTCCATTTTATTGATCTCACGAGTTGCTAAACCCTTATCAATTACTAATGAACGAGCTACTTGATTTTGGCTAATGTTTTCATAGTCACTTACAGCCAGCAAAATACAAGCGGCTGTCGGATTTAAGTTGATTTTATTGAATTCTTCTCTTGTATCCTTGTAATACTGTCGATGTAAAATGGAGATATCTTGTGCTAAATATCCAATATTTTTCATTTATTTACACTCCAATGAAAAGTTTTCTGTGTTGACAAATCAACACGAATGATTTATTTTTTACCTATAAATGATTATAGAACAAAACTATTTAAAAAAAGAGGTCAGAAATAATGGCAGAAAAAACTAATGGAGCGCAGGCTCTAATTCAAACGATGATAAATCAAGGGATAAAATATGTCTTCGGATTACCCGGAGCTAAAATAGATCAACTTTTTGAATCGCTTGAACATAATAAAGATCCCAAAGCGCCCCAACTAATTATTACTCGGCATGAACAAAATGCAGCCTTCATTGCTGCTGGTATCGGACGTTTAACCGGCAAACCTGGTGTAGTCGCAACTACCTCAGGTCCTGGTGTCTCTAATTTAGCAACTGGTTTAATCACAGCAACTTCTGAAGGAGATCCAGTAGTTGCTCTTGGAGGCCAAGTTCCCCGTAACGATATTGCTAGATTAACGCATCAAAGCATCTCAAGTAAAGAATTATTGTCAGCTGCTACCAAGGATAGTGTCGAAGTACAAGATGCCAACAATTTGTCAGAATCCTTTGCAAACGCTTACCAAAATGTCACAGCACCTAAAGCTGGAGCAACTTTTATCTCAATTCCACAAGATGTTTTAAATGGTAACGTAACTCGTCCAACCATTAATAGTTTATCTCCTATTACTCAAGGTGGTGCGGACCAAGAGACTATCAATAAAATCGTTGAAAAAATAAAAAATGCTAAATTACCAGTTATTTTAGCCGGTATGCGTTCATCAACCAATGAAGTAACTCATAAAATCCACAAGTTTCTTCATAAATTTTCTATTCCAGTTGTGGAAACTTTCCAAGGTGCCGGAGTTATTTCTCAAGACCTCGAAAAAAATTATTACGGACGTGTAGGACTTTTTAGAAATCAAATTGGCGATACAATTTTAAAGGAAAGCGATTTGATCATCGCTGTCGGTTATGATCCAATTGAATACGAAGCTCGTAACTGGAATGTCGGTAGAACTGGCGAAATCATCAACTTAGATAGCATTGCTCCTGAAATTACTAATGATTATCAACCTGACCTAATTGTACAAGCTGATATTGCTAAGACGCTTGATGCCGTAAGTGAACAACTACCTGCAGACATAGATTTAGGCGACCAAATGCATCAGCACCTTGCTGATCAACAAGAAAAGTTCACCAAAAAGGATGCCATTCCTGAAAATCACTCTGATAAAAATGGTATTCACCCACTTGCAATCATTCATGCTCTACAAAATCAAGTAAATGACGATACTACTGTTACAGTTGATGTCGGTAGTCTTTATATTTGGATGGCACGTCATTTCAGAAGCTATAAGCCAAGACACCTACTATTCAGTAATGGTATGCAAACACTTGGCGTGGCTCTTCCTTGGGCAATTGCGGCCGCTTTGGAACGTCCTGAACAACCAGTTGTCTCTGTTGCCGGCGACGGTGGTTTTCTTTTCTCAGGTCAGGAATTAGAAACAGCTGTCCGCTTAAATCTCAATATTGTTCAATTAATTTGGGATGATGGCTACTACGATATGGTTCGTTTCCAAGAAATTGCTAAATACGGACATGATGCTGGCGTTAAACTAGGTTCTGTTGACTTCGTTAAATACGCTGAAAGCTTTGGAGCAACTGGTATGCGTGTTGAAAGAACTGAAGATCTAGAGCCAATGTTAGCTAAAGCCTTTGGTACCAAAGGACCTGTAGTTATCCATATTCCTGTTGATTACTCTGACAACATTAACCTAGCCTCCAAACTTGTCGACGATGTTTTGAACTAATATATAGAAAGAAGAAATTTCATGTCAAAAACAAATATTCTCTATCAACATGGAACATTAGCTCTCTTAGTCCCTGGATTATTAGATGGTACAATCACGATGAAAGAACTACTTGAGCATGGCGATACTGGTATTGGTACTGGCGAGGGTCTGGATGGCGAATTAATTATCCTTGATGGTACGCCTTATCAAGTTGATAGCACTGGAAAAGTAAATATCGTCAGCGATGACTTTACCCTTCCATTTGCTAATAGTCACTTTGGGAATTATCAACAACTAACTGAGGTAAAAGATCTTTCCCAATCAGATTTGAATAAAAAATTACTAACCATGACTAGTTCTAATACGTTCTTCTCCACTCAAATTCACGGAACTTTTACCAACATTAAAACTCGAGCTGTTAAAAAATCTCAGAAACCTTACGCAACTTTGAGCAAAACTGCTGAAGATCAAAGTGTCTTCCAAAGAGATTCAATTACCGGAACCTTACTAAGCTACTATTCTCCAATGATTTTTGACGGTGCTGGCGTTGGTGGATTCCATCATCATTTCTTATCTGACGATCATACTTTTGGTGGTCATGTTCTAAGTTTTGATGGTGCAACAGGAGATGTTAAACTACAGCAATTTGATACTTTGGAACAACATCTACCTACACAAAATACAGATTATATGAAATTTGATTTTTCAGATTGGGATATTCTTGGCGATATTCATAAAGCTGAAAGCTAATAAGTATTCAAAAAGCCAGTATGGTGACCATTTTTATGATCACCACACTGGCTTTTTTAATCTGCAAATTTTACTGAAACCCAGACACTACCTAGAATTAAAAGTGTTCCCAAAATGAAACCAATTGAAATATCCTCATTTAACAATAGCCAGCCCAATAATGTACCAATAACTGGCTGCAACAAGAAAAATAAACCTGACGAACTAGCTTCAACCATAGTTAGGCCTTGATTCCACATTACAAAGGCTAATGCTGTAGAAATTGCACCTAGATACAATAAACAAAATATTATTTTAGGCTCAAAAAAATTAATCTTCAACAAAGCTGTCGTGTTATTCAAGGAAAAAGGCAATAAGCAAATAATTGCCACACAAGTTGACATAATAGTTATTTGTAAGGAACTGTATGTTTTAACTTTTTTTACTAAAACCGACATCAGGGCCCAAGTAAATGCTGCCCCTACTAAAGACAGAACGCCTTCTAAAACATGCTTTCCTGTCAAATGAATTCCCACTATCATCATTACTCCAATAGTAGCCATGACAACTGAAATGATTTTGACACGAGTTAATTTTTCTTTCAAAATCAACCATGCAAAAATAACCATAAAAGTTGGTGTAGCCGAGGTTATCACTGACCCAGTCTGAGCGCTGGATAGCCAAGTACCCGTTTCTTGAGCAACTATTGAAACTGCATTGCCAATAATACCTATCCAGACAATTAATCGAAAATCTTTCGTATTCCAATGCCATTTTTCTTTTTTTATTATTGAGAACAAAATTAAAAAAACAATTGCCACTAGATAACGTAAAAACACTAATTGAATTGGGTGAATCTCTTCAACAATTATTTTAACGACAACAAACATACCGCCCCAAATGCAGGCTGCTAAACTTAATAAAATTGAACCTAAAATTTTTTTTGAATTCATAAAAATTTCCTTCCGCTATTTAACTTCTTCTGAAATTAACCAACGGATTTATCCGTTGATTAGCGGATAACAGGAACATCACATTCATTCAATGGTGAATAAATCATACGAACACCTTCTTTTTTAACAATGAAAAACATTATATCATAATAAAATCACTATTTTGTAGACTCTAATAGCTTAACAAATTTTTGAATATCATTTTCCGAATGTAACGGCCATATAACGGTATTATTTACACTCTTAGTAATTTTTGTATCTAATCTTGCTAGCGGCCGGTGCTGCTTCAAACAAAAATTCATCGTGATATTGGTTCCGCCAGCTCTTCCCGTTTCAATAACTATGACCCCATCACCGATACCACTTTGCCATTCATCTCTGGCTGCCAAGTATTGCGGACGTAATTTAGTTCCCAGTGGATAAGTCGAAATAAGCAAACCCTTGTTTTTTATAATATCTGCTGCTAATTGTCGATTCTGCTGTGGATAAACCGGTTGATCTAATCCTGCCGCTAAAACAGCTATAGTTTGGCCTTCATTATTCAAACAAGTTCTATGAGCACATGTATCGCAGCCTTTTGCCAATCCACTAACGATGACATACCCTATTTCAACTAGATATTTTGTTACTTTTTGACCTTGTTTTATACCAATCCTAGTTGGTTTTCTGGTTCCAATCAGAGCTATTTTCTTTTGATTAAGTAATCCGATATTACCTTTTGCATACAAAATCAGTGGAAAATTTGCTAATGTTAACAGGCTCTGTGGATAAGATGCTTCCTGATAATTTAAAATATTGATTTTACTAGCTTTAGCATGTTCAATTTCAGTTGTTACGAGTTTAAAGCACCTGTTCCAAGTAGTTACTCCAAACTTTGAAATCATTTTATGAACAATCAATTGTAGATTATTATATTTTTGAAGATAATGTAATGTGGTTTTAGGACCGATACGTGGCAATTTAAGACAAGTCATTATTAGTTGCGTAAGTGAGATATTTTTCAATTTTCTTTCCTTTTATACAAAATTACGCACTAAAAAAGCGAACCCTACGGATTCGCTCAAGATTTTATATTTTTAATTTAAACTGCCTGCACTAGCAAGTGCTTCTTCATCAGAATCATCAAATTTAACTGATATCCAGACGCTGGCCAAAATCATTGCTGAACCAATGATAAAACCAACTGAAATTTGCTCACCCAATAATAACCAACCTAAGAATGAACCAACAATTGGTTGAATCAAGTAGAACAAGCCTGAAGAACTGGCACTGATAACTTTTAGTCCTTTATTCCACATTACATAAGCAACAGCGGTTGAAACTGCTCCAATGTAAAGCAAACTAAAAATAACTTTTGGATCTAAGAAATTGATGCTTGTAAGTGATGCTGTATCACTTAAAATAAATGGCGTCAGAGTAACAACAGCTACTACGGTTGACATAATAGTAATTTGTAAAGAACTGTAAGTCTTTACTTTTTTAACTAAGACGGACATCAAGGCCCAAGTGATGGCGGTAAGAACTAGAAGCATAACTCCCATAACGACGTTACTACCTGTCATCTTCAATCCTACAATCATCACAACACCTAAAATGGCAATGATAACGGAGAATATCTTGACCTTATCAAGTCGTTCTTTCAAGATTAACCATCCAAAAATAATCATAAATGCTGGAATGGTTGAAGTTATAACCGATCCGGTTTGAGCATTTGACAAACCTGTACCCATTTCTTGAGCAACTAGAGAAATAGTATTTCCAATTATTCCGATCCAGAAGATTAATTTTAGATCAGGCCAATTGATATGCCATTTTTCTCCCTTTATTACTGAATATCCAATTAAAAATACTAATGAGATTAAGTACTCCAACCAAACTAATTGTATTGGATGTACCTCATCGACAACAATTTTTACAACTACGAACATTGCGCCCCATATAACAGCGGCAATGCTTAATTCAATGGATCCGAGAACCCTTTTAGACTTCATGAGTAATATTTCCCTTCGCTTTGATTTCATTTTGAATTCATTGCTACGCTACCCTCTCGAATAGCCGAAATATTACTGCTGTCAATTAACGATAAATATTCACCTTCCTTATGGTTAACGTGTTTAGTATAACAATGCTAAATAATAAAACAACGCCTCTAGGGCGGTAAACGTTTTCAATTTAAATATTGCTATATATCTTTATCTTTTATAAACCTATGCCGGAAAAATACTAATATATTAATCAAAAAAGACAATTTCTTAAAAAATCAGGTATTAACCGAATTTTTAGAAATTGTCTTTTTTATCCTAGGAGTTTCATCATCTGCAACCAATTTAGAGCCAGTTCAATCCATTTTGAAGTCCAGGCATTCAAATATTTATCTTTTCCAGGCTTTTTCGTTACATAAGTTCCAAATGCCAAACCATGAATACCCGATCCAAACATATGATATTCAGCTGGCAAACCTAACTTAGTCATTTTTTCAACGTATAACAAAGTATTAATAACGTAAACCAAATTATCAGTTCTAGTTTGCCAGACAAAAGCTGGCTTAGAATTCTGATTCAGAAGATCTTCAGTTTTCCAAAAGGTAGGATCGTTGCTGATCTCATGTAAAACCTTATTATCATTAGGAAAGCTTCCCTTTATTGTCATATCGATGACTGGATATCCTAATATAACTCCAGCTGGTTCTCCGATGTATTGGTCAATTTGATACCTTTTTCTCAACTCAGGGTCCGTTCCAGCACCGTTATAAGCAGCTACTAAATGGCCTCCTGCTGAAAAACCGGCAAGGATAATTCTTTTTTTATCAATGTGACGAGAATCGGGCTGACGTTCAATCCAATCAATTGTTTTAGCCAATTGCTGCAAGGCTGTCGGATAAACTGGTTCTTCATCAATCAATTTATATTCCATAACTACCGCATGCATACCAAAAGAATTGAATCTTAACGCAATTGGTTCCTCTTCTCTTTCTGAATGAAAAGTAAAACCCCCACCTGGGCAAATAATCACTACTGGATATTCAACTGCTTGACCAAAATCTTCTATTTGATCCAGCCAATATCCTTTAAGTTTAAATTCATGATCAGAGATCTCTAGATTATACTCTTTTGCGTCCATATCATCGTATCTCCTTAACTTTTAAGCTACATTTACTTTGTTCAAATCCATCGGATCATTTTTCTTAATTAGCATTTTATCAGTAAATCCGAATAGATAGACCATTCCTACGGCAATTACTAATGTAGCATAATGAGAAATCAAATATCCATAGAAATTGCTGCCGATTCCAACTCCAGGCGTTATAAAGGCTGGAAAACCAATCAAAGCACCCGAAAGTGCATAGTTATCAACTCTTAAGAATCCTGTCAAGGCTCCACCAATAGCACTGGCAATACTTGCAACCACAAAGACCCGTTTATACTTCAAATTAACACCATAAAGTGCTGGTTCCGTAACGCCACAGAAAGCTGAAACCGCAGCAGCTAAAGACATTTCTTTCAAATGTTTGTTTTTAGTTTTTAAGAAAACAGCTAGAACAGCTCCACCTTGAGCAACCATTGTGATAGAAAGAATTGAATTAATATAGCTATGACCATTAGTGGCAATATCATTAATAACAATTGGAATAAGTCCCCAATGCAATCCAAAAATTACCATCGTTTGATAAACTCCACCAATTACAAAGCCACATAGAGTAGGACTAAAGTTATAAATAGCAACTAATCCATTAGATAGGCCTTTACTTAGGACAGTAATGATTGGACCAACGCCGATTATAATAATTAAACTAAGAATTAATGCCTCTAAAATAGGTGCAAAAACACTTCTAATATATGTTGGAATTATCTTTTTTAAAAATTGTTCAACATATTTACCTAACCAGGCCGCCACAATAATAAGAAATACTGAAGATGTATATAAAACCAGAGTTGTAGGAATACCTAAAAAGTTAGTGCTTGCCGTACCTGCTTTACTTGCTAAGGTCACAATTTGAGGATAAATTAAAATTCCTCCAACAATAGCCAAAACAATTGGATCCGATCCTAACTTTTTGGCAGCAGTAAATCCTAAAACAATTGGCAAGAAATAAAATGTCGCATCGCCTACAGCATTTAAAATGACATAAGTTCCACTTGTTACTGATAAAATTTTAAATCCAGTTAAAGCAGCTAAAATACCTTTTAAAATACCAGATCCTGCTAAAATACCAATAATGGGAATCATAGAGGCCGTTAAAACACCAATAAAGTTACTTGCGCCCTGTTTGATTTTACTTCCTAAGCCTAAATTTTCTTTACTAGCAGCTTTAGTTGTTTCTTCTACTGCTCAGCAGTTGCCTCCGCATCTGTATATTCTGTTCCAATTTGATTTATAACGGCGTCATAAACATCCGTAACTGCTTGTCCTATAATAACCTGATATTGGCCGCCTGCTTTAGCAACAGTAATAACGCCTTTCATATTTTCTATTTTGTCATCGTTTGCCTTAGCATCATCCTTTAAATAAAAACGTAATCTAGTTATACAGTGGATAACACTGTTAATATTGCCAGTTCCACCGACATTTTCCACAATATCCGCTGCTAGATCGGCGTATTTTCCATTACCTTTTTTGACGGTACTATTTTTTTTGTTATCAATACCAGCTTTAACTGTAGCTACGGCAACCACTGTTCCAGCGACAACATCCTTATCAAAATTAGTTGTTAATAACTCCTGTAAAATATCATTACTATTAGTAAGTGCCAAAATAATTGTCGTTTCTTTGCCTGCATCTCTTACCATCTGCAGGTTCATTTTAATAACTGAATCGCCAGCTTGAACAGCATCACCTGGTTTAACTGCAACTTCAAATGGTTTTCCATTTAATTCGACTGTATCAATACCTAGGTGAATTAAAATATCGGCCCCATCTTTAGTTTTTATTCCCAAGGCATGTTTAGTTTCTGAAACAAGTGTAACTATTCCATCTGCTGGAGCAACGATATTACCCGATGTGGGTTCAATTGCAAAACCTTGGCCCATCAATCCTTGTGAAAAAACTGGATCATTTACTTTAGATAAGGCCAAAAGTTTACCATTGGCCGGTGCGACCAATGAGATCAACGTCTGCTTGCTCATAATATTCAGTCCCTTTTGCTTAAGTCTTTTTGATTACGCTTACATTATATGTTCAAACATGTTGGTCGTCAATATTTATTCGAATAAATTTTTCTTAAAAGTTCGTATTGCTTTAAGAGCAAGCTTAATTGCTATTAATTTAACCTACTTTTATTTGTTATTTTTCGATTGAATTCATTTAATTTCATTATCGGCAAAAATATAATCTACATTTTGTAATATATTTTTAATCAGCAGGCTTTTAAAATGTCCCTCATCAGATATGATTTACTAGTTTCAATAATATTTTTATCTAGCATGAGTTATAATTACTTTTATGCTTATTTATTTCTTAGGAGACTATAATGAATTTTTTACAATTTGAATGGATGTTAATTTGGATAATTATTATAACTTTGATTACCGCTATACTTACGATTAGCATTTTCTATTGGCATTCAAGAAAATCTAGTAATAATTATTTAGAAAATAAAGAATTCGAATTACGTTATTTTATCCAAAAACAAGTTGATTATTCTGGTAAAATTATCGGTTATGAATGTCTATTAAGACAAAAAAAGCCTGACAACACTTGGTCATTACCGGCTAATTTAGATTCTCTGCCCTTGCAGCGTGTTGTTTTTCTATTAGAAGACACCTTCAAATCCTTACCGGCTAAACCAATAACCCTCTCAATCAATTTAGAATACAATCAAATTATTAGTCCTGATTTTCAATATTTTGTTCGTTGGGCTATTTCAAAAATAGAACCGATGAACCTATCAATTGAATATACACCTGGTCAAGTTATCCACTTTCAAAATAAATATCTCTTTGAAAAAAGAATTCGGCAGGCACGTAAGTATAATATGCAATTCAGCATTGATAACGTTGGTTCCAATTCTAAAAATTTAAAAGATATTGAATGGATGTTGCCATTTATTGATAACATAAAATGTTCAATGCGCAATTTTCGAAAAAAGAATCCTAATATTTGGTTAGATTTAAACTTGCAGTCCTGGAACAAAATAGCTAAAGAAAATAACATCAATTTAATTTTAATGGGTATTGAAGACGAAAAAGACGAAAAGCTAGCTGAACAGCTAAATATCAAAACACGTCAAGGATATCTTTTTGGACATCCTCAAAATCCTAATCGAAAGCAATCATGAAAAAAAATAATAAAAAACAACAATTATATACAGATAAATACTTTGAACCTGGACATATTTTACTAAAAATACGACAAACTATAGTAGCTATTTTAGGATGGATTGCCGTCATTCTTCCTATTACTATCACAATAACTTCGTTATGGGCGAGTTTTGACAGCCGTATTCCCCATATTTGGGATTATCATGAAGGAATCTATGAAATTATTTTTATTGGTACCATTCTACTTTTTAGTTTCGTTATGACGGCTATTTTTTCAATCAGTTTAACTTTGATCCAGAACCGCAAACGTGATCGTTTAGCTGAACAATGGCCTACTTATAATCCGATCAATCAAAAAAAGCGCAAGAAAGTTATTGATGATTTTTTTGATAAACGTTTTGGCGACAAAGAATTTCGGGAAAATGTTCGTACATATAACGTTCAACCAGAACAAAACTTGGAAACACATCAAATACAAGAACTATATGCTCACAAAAATTTAGATGACATACATTAGGAGAAAAAATGTCAAATATTTTTATTAATCATATTTTGGGATCAACGCCTTTGGCTACTACGATTAATATTTGTTTATTGATTCTATGTTTATATCCGATCGTAGGATCATTCTTTTGGTTCTGTGGCGCGTTATGCTATCGTTTCTTAAAATCAAATAAGCGCGATGACGATTGGCAAGTTTTGCCTAAATCAAAACAGCCAATGATTATCATCATGATTCCAGCTCATAACGAAGAGGTGGTTATAGAAGAGACCATTACTTACCTTTTTGAAAATCTCAACTATAGTAATTTTGAAATCTTAGTTATGAATGACGGCTCAACTGATGATACTGCTGCTATCATTAAACAGCTTCAAAAAAAGTATCCTCAATTAAGAACCATCAACATTATAAAAAATAAAGGTAAAGCCCATGCATTCAATATCGGTATGCATTTTGCCAAAGGAGAATATATTCTAAGTAACGATGCCGATACTATTCCAGAGCCTGATGCTTTAATGAAATATATGAATTTCTTTATACATAACCGTGATATGAATACTTCTGCAGTAACCGCTAATATGGATGTCCAAAATCGAAGTACCCTTCTTGGAAAATCTCAAACTGTTGAATTTTCTAGTATTGTTGGTGTCATTAAACGTAGTCAAACCTCTATTAATGACTCAATGTATGCTTATAGCGGTGCCAACACTCTTTATAAAAAAGATTTTCTCATTGATGTCGGTGGTTTCAGACAAGATCGGGCCACAGAAGATATCAGTATTGCTTGGGACCACCAATCAATCGGTGCTATTCCTAGATTTGCCCCTAACATTATCTTTCACATGAACGTTCCAGAAACAATTGGTCAATTATATAAACAACGCCGTCGTTGGGCTCAAGGTGGTACTGAAGTTTGGTTAACTAATATAAAGAAATTTATTTTCCATCCTATTAAGCGGCGTTATCAAATGTCGATGTTCATCGATTCTACTTTATCAATCGTTTGGTCATTCTTTTTTGTCATTACCACAGTTGCCTTCTTATTCACGATGATTTGGCTAGCTTTGCATGGCAATTACGAACGCTTATTCCACGGTTTTGGTATTTCCTTTATCTTTGTGACCTTTGAATTAATTGCTGGTTGCCTACAACTTTTCACAGCCCTCCTGCTTGATCATAATGGTGCCAAACTTAAATATGCCTTTTTTGCGCCCCTATACATGTTGTTTTATTGGATGGTCAATCCCTTTACAGTTGTAACAACTTTAATTCCTGCTATGAAAACTATCTTAGGTTTCGGATCAGGTACTTGGGTCAGTCCGAAAATAAGCTCCTTACAAAATCATAAATAATCACTTCTTTAAACATTAGAGTAGACAATTGTAGTCTAAAAAACTATGATTACTTAGACATAAAAAGGAGTTTTTAAGGAGTAATAATGAAAAGAAATTCATGGATTGCTTGGATAGTCGGTATAGCCGCAATTTTTGCCATCGTCGAAATCAATCCCCAAATTATTCCAAAGGCCAAAAGTGAATTAAAAGCAGTTAATTCACAGATTCAACCTTATATTTACTTAATTGGGGCTAATATTAATAAAGAAATTAGTGGTGAAACTAAAACCACTTCTGAGAACCAACTAGGAAAAGTGGCAACTCCGATTGAATCGCCCTTAAAAAATATGCATACCTCAAGTACTTATTATTACCATTTCAAACAAAATGTTCCTCAAAACGTTCGTCAGATATTTGAAAATGCAATAACCGAATACAATAACACCGGTATCGTTAAAATAATTCCAGGAACTGCTCAGCCTAATCAAAACAATTTGACCTTCTTTATTTATCACAAAAAAATTGAGAACATTGTTTCCAGTACGGTTGAATTAGGAAACGGTGGTCCATCAGCTTTACAGCTCAATAACTATGCTATTAACAGTGGCCGGGCTGGACTAAATATGACCTATCCGAATATGTCAGTTAAAAATTCTGTAGCCATGCATGAATTAGGACATGCTTTAGGTCTAGGACACAGTTCTTACACCAATTCAGTTATGTATCCCGTTGACCAAGGCGTTTCTAAATTATCCGAAGCAGATCTTAATGGTTTAAAAAATATTTATAATCAATAATATTTACATCATAATATGAAAAAACGGCAACTCAAAAGTGAGTTGTCGTTTTTTTTACCTTAATGTTCCGAAGGCTTTATTTTATTTGGAATATATTAAATCAACATCTTTAGCATTAACAAATTCATTAGTTGCCACACGATAATAATCTTGACCATTAATATTAACCAACTGATCAGCTTTCCAATCAGTGTTGGCAGCTAATCCACGATTGGTAATTTCTTTATCAGAAATATTTTTGAGATAAGTTATTTCCTTATCACGAGTTCTAACAATGGTATCAGATTTTTGATAAATATAAACGTCGCTTGATTTGACCCATTGATCAGTAGCAACTTGATAATATGTCTTACCATCATACGTCATTACTTTATTGCTATACCAGCTAGAGCTTGGTGCTAAGGCTCTATCGGTCCATTCAGTTTCAAAAGTATTATACAGCGGCGCTACATTAGTGTTAGATTTAACAGTTAAATACTGATCTGTTTCCATAATCTTCTTAGCTGGCTTACTTGGTTGCGTTGAACCACTGGAATGATGCGATGAAGATCCAGTATCTTTATCTTTAGTATAAACAACACTTGTTGGATCAGCTACCAGACCATTCTTAGTTGCAGAAACTTTAATTTGAGTTGGTGAGTTAGTATAGCCTGTCTTCTTAGGTACATCAACATATAAGGAGCTACCAATATATCTAGGTGCCATTTGTTTGGGAACCGTAATTACCAATCCATTCTTATCAAGATTTGAATTAACTGTTACATTATCAGATCCCTCGTAAAATGTATCTGGTTCAACCATATACGTACAACCACTTGTATCCTCAAAAACATCATTAGGATTACTATCAGATGCCCCTTTTCCTACAGCTGACTTTTCTGGTAAAGGATTGTTAATATCCCCCTTACCCACTGAGATCCATTTAGCTTCTGAATATTCTAGTGGACCTAATTGAGCTATTTGCTCCCGATTAGTATCGCTTAAATCCAATTCTTTTAGATTTGAAGCCTCATAAAACATTGATGCATAATTATATGGATCATCATCCCAAAGGGAACTTATATCAAACTTTGACAAATTTAATACCTCTAGCCTAGAACAATATTCAAACATAAGCCTCATATTTTTAACTTTAGATGTATAAAAGTTGGATAAATCTAACGAGGTGAGACTACTATCCCCAGCAAACATTTCGCTCATATCAGTTACTTTATCAGTTGTAAAATTAGAAAGATCTAGTGATTCAAGACTGGTATCTTTATTAAACATTTGAAACATATCCGTCATTTTACTAGTATCCATATGTGTTACATCTAAATTTTTAAGCGAAGAACACTGTTGAAATAGCGATTCAGCAATTACCACTTGACTTGTATCAAGATTTTCCATACCTTCAATTTTCGTTAAATTATTCATTCTCCAAAACAATCCTGATGCATCTTTGGGAAGCACAAGTTTTTTCGGACCAACAATCCGTATTTTGGTAATTTTTTCAAGATAGTCATCACCCCATGGTTGTTTAATATCCACACCATTAGAAGTAAGGCCCACATATTTTTGGTCAACAGTTCCACCATGAATTGTCAATAAACCGTCACTATCTATAGTCCAATCTGCAGTAGTACCAAGATTACCACTAGCTATAATTGTTGGGTTATTTTCATTGCTAGTACTCCCAGTAGTGGAAGTAGTATCTGCATTATTTTCTACTGTATCTGTAGTTAGTGCCCCTGCCGTTGTTGTGTCAGATGCCTTAACCATCTGACTAGAAGCAGTTATTAACGATATCAATAAAATCCCACTATATACTAAAGCTTTATACTTCATATGATTCCCCCCTAGCTCATATGTATTACGCTTTCACTATAACAATATTTATTTTAAAAATCTCGCTAAGATTATAGTTTATAAAATAAAAATAATTTAGGATATACTTTTGTTAAATATAGAATATAATTTTCAAAAAAAGTTCCAGTGTACCAACCCTGATGGTTGACTACACTGGAACTTTTTAATTACTAAAAAATTAAGCAATATTTTGTTCTGCTCATTTTATTAATTTGTTTTCAATTGCGTTTTTCTAACAGCTTCACGTCTGAACAGATATCCCAGTATTATGATAACTAAAATTATCAATATCAAAGCCGTCAACATAATGTTATGAATTCCGTGGAAAAAGATTGTTTTCATTTCAGGGACATAAGCTTTAGGCAATTCCTTAGCTACAGCCGCATTACTCAACTTATTCATCATTGACATCGTAATGTGACCGCCACTATTTTTAACACCATGAATCAATGCTAAATTTAAAATAACACCGTAAATTGAGGACATAAATGTTTGACTAAGGATTCTTACTAAGTAAGCAAATGATGTAGAAATTGGGACATCTCTTGGTTCTACATCAAATTGAACAGCAATCAATAAAGCATTGAAACAGACACCAACACCGAAACCTTCAAAAACTCCCATAATCAATAGAAAAGTATAGCTAGCAGTTTGACTGGCCCAATACAATCCTGCAAATGAGATGAAAAAGGCGAATGTTCCGATAGCAATAATCGCATAACGGCTCATTTTTCTTTGGATCAAAGGCTCTAATTCCGACCCAATGAAGTTAGCAATAGCTCCCGGTATTTGGGTCATTCCACCAATCAAAGCACTTAATCCCATAATTCCTTGAGCCCACATCGGAATGTAAATATTAAAGGCCACAAACGAGCCCCACAATAAGGCAAATAAGATCAAATCAATTACTAATTTTTCATTTTTAAATAAGCGATTAGGTACAATCGGATCATCAACTTTATTCTCAACACGAGACATCCAAAATATCAATAATCCTCCAATAACGATAAAAGCAATTGTAATAAAGATTGAAGAAACTCCTAAAAGTTGAATTCCTACTAAGAAAGAAGTCAATCCTAAAACCATCAGGATAGCACCACGATAGTCTACTCTAGCTTGATTCAATTTTTCTTTAATATTGAAGAAAAATGCCACAATCGTAATTGATAATAATGCTAAAGGTAAATTAATATAAAATACCCAGTGCCAACTAAATGTATCAACTATCCAACCACCAATTAAAGGTCCGACAATTGATGTTCCACTGAAGCCAGCTGATGCCACGCCAATAACTTGTGAACGACGTTTAATATTTTTGAAAAGCTGCGAATAAATAATGAAGGGAATCGTGTTCATACCACCTGCACCAATTCCCATAACGCTTCTAGCGGTAATAAACCAAATAATATTAGGTGCTAATCCTTGAAACAAGGCTCCGATCATAAAAACAATCGTGGCTGTAATATAAGCAACCTTATTTCCTTTCTTCTCACCGAACTTACTCCATAATGGTGTAGAAACTGCCATCCCCAATAGAAAAATAGCAACGATCCAACCCATATATTGAATCCCATGCAAGTCACTAATAATAGCTGGTAACGCGGTATTAATAATAGTCGCATCCAGTCCGGCCATCATATTAGACAAAACCAATGCAAAAGTGACTAATAATTTACGATTTCTACTCATGCCCTACTTCTTTCCCTCAATTAATTCGTCAATAAAAAATAAGACCTACACATACGTGCAACGTCTTAAATTCTAAGTAACATTTAAAAAATATATTTACTGAAAATGATTATCTCACTTTCAATTATAGGACTATTTTACTAATCATACAATATAACTAGAGACTTATAGTTTCTCAGGCTGATCCATCAAATCTTGCAATTTATTGAAGAATTGTGCTGTCTGATAACCGTCACAAACTGCATGATGAATTTGGAAACTCACAGGCAATTTAATATCGCCAGCCGCTCTCTCAAACTTGCCCGCTGTCACGATCGGTAACAAATAGTTATCTTTGTTATTGACGTTTAAATTAAAGCTAGAATAATTTATCCAAGGAATCATGGAAATATTTACGACATTTTTAGGAATCTCTTCCTGAGGGAATAGTTTACCCATTCCACGATATCCTTTTACATCGACTAAATAATTACGATTAAATTCCGCAAAGGTGTAAGTATCTTGACTATAAATATTAGAAAACAATTCCGTACGACTATCGAACACAGAATAAAATGGCACACTGGTATCATAATAGCCTAGTTCACCTTGATCGTCGAAATCCATACGATATAAGTAGTTAGAATTGATAACTTTTAAAACTGTATAAATAAACAAAGGATAAAAGTTATAATTATTATCTTTTGCAAACTTAACTGCTTTAGCAATTGAAATATCATGCGTCATACTATAAGTAGTTTTCTGACCGATATAATGATTAAAAACTTCCTTACGAGTCCAAGTATCTAAATCAATTTTGGTGAATGTCATATGATAGTCTCCTAAAATTTATTGTTGTTACGATCATCATACATCTTTTAAAAAAATTTGCTGGAACTCAAAAATTTTAAATACTAATTTGATTTCAAAGTAATCAAAATACAAATATTTTTTCTTTATTTTATATGTCTTTAAATAAAAATGTTATTATTTTGTAATATTATTTTTGATTTATAACTTATTTTTGAATGTATAATAGTTATAATACTTGTTCTTATTCTTGGGGGGCAACAATTTATGCATTACAATTTAAAACAAAATTTATTGGTAGTAACTTTTCTATTAATAGGTATTTCTAGTTTCATTTCATTTGATAATACAATCGTTTCTGCAAGTTTGACGGATAGTACCGATCTATCTGTTTTAAAGGCCGCACCGAGTGGTATTTCTGTCGACAAATATATGTCCAATTCTGCTCCCTCAGTTCCTGAGAAAGGCGATATTTATACTACCAATTCAGCCCAAATCTTAGATACCTCTGGAAACAATTCAATTAATGGTAATATTATTGCCTTGGCCAGTGGTAAAAACACTTACGGTTCCATATGGTCGAATGATAAAACCTTTGATATAAATAAGGAACAAACTATTTCGGCATGGCTTTATTTTGGTTCTGGCGATGGTTCTCAGGATGTCAACAGTGAAGGAATTGCCTTTGTCCTCCAAAACGATGATAAAGGTATTGCAGCCCTTGGGGCCGGACTTGAAGGATTAGGAGTATATGGTTATGATGCTTCTCAGTTCACAATAGTGTCTGGTACTGCTGCTAGTCAAAGCTATATCCAAAAAACTGCTATTCAAAATAGTATTGCTTTGGAATTCGATTCTGACAATAACAGTTTTTATACCCCAACAGCACCAATAAATAATGACGGACTCACTGTTCCACCCAGCATTTCTCAAATAGTTAACGGTGCCTATTTTTCACTAGATGGTTATGATACTCAATTAGGAACTTCAGCAACCAGCTTAACGTCATCAGGTTTTTCCGATAAAGTTAAATATGGAGCTGGAGGCGCTTATGGTCACATTGCTTTAACCTATCCTAGCTTTGCTAACCCTTATAAAAAAATTGACAGTTTATCATCAGCTTATTCACCTTGGACCGAAGGCTACGTACTTGCTCACGATGGCGCTCAGCAAGCTCAGTTAACCGATGGTACTGACGAATATGGCAACCCCTTTCAATGGCATCATGTAACGATCAAATGGATTCCAGCTTCATCAGGCAGTACTAAAGCAACCCTTGAATATTCTTATAATGATAAAAATATCGACTACAGTGACAATACCTCAACTAAAAGCGACATCAAGGAATTGACTAGTTCAATTCCCGTCGATACGTCCAAACTGAATTCTTCTGATGGCAAGGTTCGTTGGGGATTCACTGCTGCTAATGGTGCTTCTTCTAATGTTGCTTCAAAATTAGTTGCCTTAGATTCAGCCCCTGGCCTTCTTTATGCTGATGCGGATAGTGATATTGTCGATACAACCTTGGGAAATAAAAAAATCACTGAATCTTCAACTGACAATACAGTTGCTGACGGTGATTCCTTAAAACTAAATTACGAATTAAATTATATTTCTGGTAACGAAGATTGGAAAGATATTGCCGCTAAGATCAAAATACCTGACGACACTACCGTAACACCTGACAGTGATGGAAATGTCGCTACAATCACTTATAGCGACGGAACAACAGAAAATATCAGTTCAAGCGAATTAAGCAATAGTACTATTCAACATACTTTAGCCAAAACTATTGGGACGACTGCTAGTGCAGCAGGTAAAACAGCTACAATTACTATTAACGCTACTGCTAAAAATAAAACTTCAAGCAACATAAATGTTGCTAAATCTGTTGCAACATTTATCGGTTCGAATGAAATATCTACAACTAACAGTCCCGCCTTTACAATTTTAGCCAATCCTTCTTACTCTTTGAAATTATCTAACACCAATAGTTCTAATGAATTGAATTTATTGTATAAACTAGACAATGCTACTCTAAATCTTCCTACTGAACTGACTTATAGCGACAATCATAGCTTTGAAGATTCCACTAATATTCTTTATCAGATTACAGCTGGTGGAAAAGAATTTACAGTTGGTGCCAGTGCATCTGGAACTAGTTATGATCAGACTATTGATTTAAAGAGTCTAATGGACGACGATACATTCTGGAATATTTTTACTGAAGATTCTACTCAAACAGTAACTATAAAAGCTATCGATCAAGCTAATGGTTTAGTTTCTAATACTCTTACTTATAAAGTCATCACCAAGCCCAATAAGACTTTAAGTATGACTGTTTCTAATAATTTAGCATTTCAAAATATCAATGCTGGCGATACGACCAAATATTTACATCGTAAAACTAATTTCAAGTTAAGTGTTACCAGTTTACGTGAGCCTTGGCTGCTTAGTGTTTCTACTAAGGGTCTCTATCTTAATGGTCAAACTCTCAATAAAAATTTGGCTTTAGTTTACCGCAAAGATAGTAATTCGACGTACAGCACTCTCAGTTCAACGCCAACTCTCATTGATCAAAATACTACTAGCTACGAGACTAGCAATACTGACAACATTTCCGATGATTGGAATAAGAATACCGGATTACTTTTGAAGCAGCTTGGTGCTAATACTGCCGGTCAATATACCGGAACTCTTTCATGGAGCGTTACTGATGCATTAAATAATAACTAACAAAAATATCCAAAACTTACTTCTAAAAATGATATAATAATATGCGAACAACAGTTTGCATTTCAAAATAAAACGGATGCATTTATTGCACCCGTTTTTACTTTCACTGATCAAGGAGGGACACTAAAAAATGGAAAAACAACACACTTATATGGCAATAGATTTAAAATCATTTTATGCATCTGTTGAATGTGTTGCTCATGATTTAGATCCCCTAAATGCTAATTTAGTAGTGGCTGACAACTCCAGAACAGACAAAACTATCTGCCTAGCTGTTTCCCCTGCTTTAAAAAAATTTGGTGTTCCTGGACGTCCTCGACTATTTCAAGTGGAACAAATCGTCCGTAAATTAAACCGTCAACGAATGAATAATAATCAATATCACCGTTTAACCAAATATTCTTCAATCAACCGCCAGCATTTACTCAATGCCCCTACTTTAAAAATAGGCTACAAAACTGTCAAACCCCGTATGAATTTTTACATGCATAAAAGTGCTGAAATCTACGGAATTTATCTACGGTTTATTGAGGCTAAAAATATTCACGTTTATTCAATTGATGAAGTATTGATGGATGTCACTGATTATTTGGATACACATAACATAACAGCTCATGCCTTAGCCAAGACTATTATTCAAGAAATACAAGCAGAGACGGGCATTACCGCAACTGCGGGTATTGGAACTAATTTATATTTAGCTAAAGTTGCCATGGATATCGTCGCCAAACATATTCCTGGGGATGCTGATGGTGTTCGAATTGCTCAAATGAATCAACGACAATACCGAAAATTATTATGGGCACATCAACCCCTAACTGATTTTTGGCGAGTTGGGCGTGGCTATTCCAAACGTTTAGAAAAATTAGGTTTGAACACTATGGGCGATATTGCCAGATGTTCATTAGGAACGCTTTCCGATCAAATGAATGAAGAAGTCCTCTACCATGAATTTGGTAAAAATGCCGAATTGCTGATTGACCACGCTTGGGGAAATGAATTTGCTACTCTTACCGATATCAAAAATTATCGCTCTGATGACCATGGATTATATTCTGGGCAAGTTCTGATGAAACCTACTTCCTATGAAGACGGTCTAAAAATTGTTCGAGGGATGAGTGACAATCTGGCTTTAGACTTGGTTCAAAAAAAATGTCTTACTGATCGTATTGGAATTTTCATCAATTACGATATCGCTAGTCTACAAATAGATAATGCTTTTAATGGCAAATTAGTTACCGATTATTACGGAAGAAAAACTCCTAAACCAGCTCATGCCCATATTAAATTAAGTGCCCCCACCTCGTCTTCCAGTGAACTACGACATACTTTTAAACAACTCTACGAAAACAATATCGACAATAAAATGTTGATTCGACGTATAACTTTAACCGTTAATAATTTGATCAGTGAATCTGAAGCTAAACAAAAAGAACAATTTAAACAGATCGATCTCTTTGGCAATGCTGAAGAAGAAATCATTGACGATCAAAGAGCTCAGTCAAAACGTCTGCAAGATCGTAAAATCCAAGAAACCATTCTTGACCTTCAAAAAAGATTTAATAATCGCAATATCATCTTAAAAGCTTCCGACTTAGTTGAAGGCTCAACAACTATTCAACGTAACAATCAGATTGGAGGACATCACGCCTAATGGATGAGAAAAAATTAATTGAACAAAAGATCTTCAATAATACCGACGATTATCAAGATATTATGGCTATTCCTTATCATCATTCCAAACGCCACTTACCTATGAATCAATTAGATCGTGCTTTCCAGTTTGCTCCTTTTGGAGCCTTAGAAGGTTTTAGTGATTTGATTCAGCAAAAAACTAAAGACTACGCTCGCAAAAAATATCTTAATTCAACTGAAGAAGATAAAATTAAGCGACAACTAGAATATCTAACTAATCATCCCCGTAAAGTAGACATCAGTTATTTCAACGACGAATCAGGTTATTATGAGCATCTCAAAGGTTACCTGCAGAAACTTGATTGGAAAAAGGGACGTGCTGAATTTGAAGATACTTCTATTGTTATTTTAAATATTCGTTTGATTCAATTGCTAAATAATAATGATTCGCCTAAAAAAGGATCCTAATGATTTAAAATCATTGGATCCTTAAAATTTATCTCCATCACTTTAATTTTACTAGATTTAAAAACGTTAACACCAATCGTATTTCCATAAATAGAGCAATCTTTTTATGATTGCTCCATTAAATTATTATTATATTTTATAAATCTGGGCTTCACTTTTATCTTTTTAATGCTTCCAAAATTTTAGGTTCAATCTTTTCAGGTTTAGTAACTGGTGCAAAACGTTCAATTGTTTCACCATCACGACTAACTAAAAATTTGGTAAAATTCCATTTTATTTTGCCATGACCAGCTGCATCTTTCAAATATGTAAATAATGGATCTTCTTGATTCCCATTGACCTCAATTCGTTTAGTCATTGGAAATGTAACGCCATAGTGCATCTGACAATAATCACTAGTTTCTTTATCATCAGCTAATTCCTGATGAAATTGATTTGAAGGTAATCCTAATACTTCTAGGCCTTGATCATGATACTTTTGATATAGAGCCTCTAGTCCCTCAAATTGGGGAGCTAAGCCGCACTTGCTGGCAGTATTTACAATCAATAATACTTTTCCTTGATAATCTTTGAAATCAATTGTAAAACCATTCATCTCTGTCTCTGAAAATTCATAAATTTTTGACATATCTTTACCTCCTCTAGTTCTGTTGTCTTAAAAAGCCATCTCGCATTTCATAAACATGATCTGTGGCAGCTAGCAATCTAGTATCATGAGTAATCATAATAACTCCTTTTTGTGACTCATGAGCAATATTGGCCAAAAACTGAACTACTTGTTCAGCTCGACTAGAGTCAAGACTAGCTGTTGGTTCATCTGCTAGAATAATGTCGGGATTGTTATACAAAGCCCGAGCAATTGCAGCTCGTTGTCTTTCACCACCAGATAAACTACTAGGATAATTATGAGCCACATCTTGCAGATCCAATAAATTCAATAACTCATTTTGGTTCATTTTTCTTCGCCGAGAAGTCGTAAATTTATCGACTACTTTAAATTGTTCTTTAACGGTTAAAAAAGGAATCAAATTTGACGCCTGCAATACAAAACCAAACTTGTTGAATCGCAAATCTGTTTTTTCGCGTGAAGTCATTTTGGTCATATCACGTCCGTTTACAAAAATTTTCCCCTGGGTTGGTGATTGCAACAGTCCTAAAATAGTTAAAAAGGTCGTTTTACCAGATCCCGAAGGACCGTATATACCGATAAATTCTCCACTATTAAGGGAAAAATTAGTTGGATGCAAAGCTTCCACTAAAGTTCGTCCAGAACCATACTGTCTGTTTACATTAATCATTTCAACTAAATTCATGATCATTCCCCCTCAATCGCAGATAATGGATCAATTTTAAGAACCCGACGCATTGATAAGGAGCCACCTAACAACGCCATAACTATAATTGCAAGCGTTAAGACACCATAGGCTAACCAATCGCTATAAAACGGTACCGTCTTCGGTAAGAAGAACTGTGTCACACCCATAAATACTAAAGCTAACCCGGCACCAGTCGCTGTCAAAACTAAAATTTGATAAAACAGCGATTCAATAATTCTGGCAGTTCGAATCCCTTGAGCCCGCATAACACCATACAAACTGATCTTTTGAATTGTGATGATATACATGAAAATACCGATAATTAAGAAAGTAATAATAACCATTGCTATAATCATAAAACTGAAGACCAGTACTTGAGCAGTATAACCTGGGATATGATTGACCAAATCTTTGATAGTGATTTGGGTTAACCCAGACTTATTGATTTTTTTGTTATTTCTAATAACCAAAGCACTAATATTTTTAATTTGACTAGAGCCATATTTTAATTCTCTAAAAGTATCCATATTACTAAAAATGACCGGAACCGCAAAGAAACTATTATTCTTAGTTATTCCGACGACTTTGTAATACTTGTCGCTGCCATTGATCTTTATTTGCGAATTCAACTTAATTGAATCATTCTTTAAAGCATCATCGACCACCACTTCATGATTAGTCTTGGGCAAACGACCAGCCGTTAGTTTGGGACTAATGTAACTCTTCCAATCAACCCCAAAAACGTTCGTATTGATTTTTTCACTTGAATTTTTCAGCTGGGAAACGACTGTCATTTGTCCAACTTCAGCCACATTCTTATCATCCGTGTACTGCTGATACTGCTTTTGGGGAATGGTTGATACCACCATACTCTTGTTAGCATAACTGGAAACCACAACTGTCTTGGCATCCCACTGATCAACAGCGGTTCTATTTTCTCTAGCTAATCCCACAGCCAAACTAGTTAAAAAGAAAACCATATAACTAATCAAAAAGACTGTAAAAACAACTAATAAATATCTAGTTTTATTATGTAGGATCTCTTTAATCGCTAAAAACATATTTTCCACCCACATTTTCTACTTCGCTTATATTATAGAAGTAACTTAAGCTTAGCACCCTGCTGAGGGCTAAACAATTTTAAGGATTACTTCTTATAATAGAAGAAAGCCCACTGTCCCAAATAAAGTACCATTAGGCCAATCAAGACCCCTAGACCATTAATATTTTTGGTTAATATTTGAAAAACTATCAACGCATCATAAATTACTCCTAAAACAATAATTTCATATACAAAAACTAATGTTGCTTTTTTTAAAGCTTTTAGCATCTTTCTACCTCAGTTCAATTAATATCATCAATTATACAAAAAAATAGCACTCCAGCAATCATCCTCATGACTGTTAGAGTGCTATTACTATTTACTAACTATCTTTTCTTTTAAAAATCTTTTTAAACATTACCGCTACAGCAGCCAATAACATAGCTCCGATAGAAGCAACTCCAAGTGTCTTTTCACCAGCTTTAGGGAGAAGTCCACTGTTACTGGATTTTCCAGAAGCTGCTTGTGACCCAGTAGCTGTACTTGTAGGTGAACTACCTACAGCACCTCTTTGCATCAAGTCAGTACCCAAACTGCCCGAGTTACTGCCACCGTTAGGATTACTTGCATTCATCCCGACAGCGCTGCCACCTGATAGTCCATCACCTGTACCCGTACCACCTGAATTGCTTCCAGAACCACTATTACCACTGCCACTATTGTTACCTGTATTGCCATTGTTACCACCTGTACCGCCACTACCATTATTATTTCCGTTATTGCCGTCTGTTCCACCATTACCATTGTTATTTCCATTGTTGCCGTCTGTTCCGCCATTACCATTATTATTTCCGTTATTGCCGCCCGTACCGCCATTGCCATTGTTGCCATTTCCGTTGCCGCCACCATTATTGCCTGCATCCTTGGCACCAACAGTTACTTGTACGACATTACTGTCTTTAGTATATTGACCATTCTTGGCAACAGCTTTTACTTTGACTTGGTCGTCCTTATTAAGTTTTCCAGTATCGATTGAGAATTTGCCATTAGCATCAATCATTCCATCTTTTTCACTGCCATCTGGCAAGATTACTACAACTTCAAAAGTTGTGCCATCTGGAATTGGTTGGTTCAAATCAACTGATCCGGTTACTTTTGTATCACCATCTACAATCGGATTAACAACTGGTGGGCTAACTACATAATTATCAAGTGGATTCGTCACTACTGGTAAATTAGGATCTACCAGTACTGAAACCTTAGGACCACTCTTTTCAAATTCACCATTGTGAGCAACTACTTGTACATCAACATATTTTCCTCCAGTTAATGTCCCAGTATCAATTGAAAATTTGCCATCCGCTCCTAGAGTTACAGATTTTTGTGTACCATCTGGTAGAGTTACCACGACTTCAAAAGTTGTTCCTGCTGGTACTGGCTGATTAAGATCAACTGATCCGGTTACTTTCGTATCGCCATCTATAATCTTGTCTACCTTTGGTGCTGCCACATCATATTTATCCAATGGATTTACTTCCGACTTCTCAGATACTGTAACTGGGACAGCTGCACTATCCTTGGAATACTCACCATTATGAGCTGTTATTTTCACTGAAAGTACATCTCCAGCCTTAAGTGTTCCAGTATTAACGGTAAAGTTACCATCTGCATCAACTTCCCCAGTAACTTTTGAACCATCGGCCAATGTTACCACTGCTTCAAAAGTTGTGCCAGCTGGTACTGGCTCGGTTAACGTGACCTTGCCGCTGATGGATGTATCTCCAGCTGTAGCGGGGTTCACTACTGGAGTTGATACATTATAATCTGCCAAAGGATTAGTATCTGGAATCTTAGAACCAACTGTTACTGAGATTGGCGTACTTTCCTTTTGATTATCACCATTATGAGCGACTACCTTTACAGTGATGGTTTCATCTGCGTTCAAAGTACCCGTATCAACCGTAAAGTTACCATTAGCATCAACGCTACCTGTCTTTTGTGTACCATCTGGTAAAGTAACGACAGCTTCAAAAGTTGTACCCTCAGGAATTGGCTGTTCAAAGATAACCTTTCCAGTAACGGATGTGTCTCCTTCTGTTACTGGATTTACTGTTGGAGAGGAAACATTATAGTTTTCTAATGGATTAGTTACTACTGCCGCTGGTTGAACTGTTATTGAAACGGAAGCACTATCCTTTGTATAAGCTCCATTCTCTGCAGTAACTTTTACTGATAACACATCCCCCTCGTTCAAGGTACCTGTATCAATTGTGAATTTGCCATCTGCATCGATTGTTCCTGTCTTTTCTGTACCATCAGTCATAGTTGCTACAGCCTTAAAAGTTGTACCTTCAGGAATCGGTTGATTAAGTATTACAGAGCCCTTTATCGAAGTATCGCCAGCTATAGCTGATTCAATTGTAGGAGTTGCTACTTGGTAATCCTTTAACGGATTTTCTGCTGTGACTTCAGCTTGAACAATTACCGAAACTGGTGCACTCTCTTTGGTATTTTCACCATTTGTTGCAACAACCTTCACTGTTAAATTATCAGCTTCTTTCAATTCTCCTGTATCAACTGTGAATTTACCATCTGCACCAACTTCGGCAGATTTTTCCGTACCGTCAGGCATAGTTACTATAGCCTTGAAAGTTGTTCCTTCGGGAATCGGTTGTGCTAATTCTACGGAACCTGTAACAGAAGTGTCACCGGCCGTAGCTGGATCAACCACCGGGGATGCAACAACATAATTTTCCAATGGATTAGTTGCTACACCTGGCTGAACTGTCACCGCAACAGCAGCACTATCTTTTGTAAAGGTATCGTTTTTGGCAGTGACTTTTACTGAAAGAACATCTGCTTCTTTTAATTCGCCTGTCTGTACTGTAAAACTGCCATCCGCATTAACGTCGCCTTTTACTTCAGAACCATCAGGCAATGTTACTACTGCTTCAAAAGTTGTTCCGACTGGTACCGGTTGATTAAGGCTTACTGAACCCTTAATTGAAACATCACCAGCTGTAGCTTTCTCAACTTGCGGAGCTGCAACAACATAATTTGCTAATGGATTCTCAGTACTAATTCCAGCTTGAACTGTTACTGCAACTGGTGCACTATCCTTAGTATTTTCACCATTTGTTGCCACTACTTTTACAGATAAATTATCGGCTTCTTTCAATTCACCTGTATCTACAGTAAAGTTACCACTGCCATCAACATCACCACTCACTTCAGAACCATCAGGCAATGTCACTATGGCCTTAAAAGTTGTACCTTCGGGAACTGGCTGAGTTAATGTTACCGAACCCTTCACTGAAGTATCACCGGCATATGCTGGATTTACCGCTGGAGCTGCGACAACATAATTCTCTAGAGGATTAGTTGTCGCATCCTTTGCACCTACTGTTAAAGTAGCAGGGCTGCCATCTTTAGTATACGTTCCATTGGTTGCTTTAATCTTTACACTGACAACTTCATCTTTGGTTAAAGCAGCTGTATTAATAACGAAGTTTCCACTTGCATCGACTGTTCCATTAACTTCAGAACCATCTCCCAATGTTGCAATTGCTTCAAAAGATGTCCCAGCCGGAACTGGTTGATTAATAACTACCGAACCACTAATAGAAGTGTCCCCAGCATATGCTGGATCAAGTTTAGGGATTTCAACTTGATAGTCAGCTAACGGATCAGTTGCATCATTAGGGAAGTTTAATGTAACTGGTTCGCCACTCTGATCAATAAGAGAAATTATTTCAGCTGAAAGAACTGCATTATTGATTACGGCTGCTCTAACTGTTGCTGTTGGCGTACCAGGATCACTAACCGTTGCTCTTAAAGTTCCGCTAGTTGGTCCTAAAATATTGGCACTCAAAGCCGAATTCAATACCGTTGAACTCCCCGCACCGATTTCATCAATTAAATCAAACAATGGCGTGGTACTACGTTTCAGAACCGTCAATGCCGTATTGACTACTGTATTAGATGAGTTGATGCCATCAACTGCATCTCTTAAGCCACCGAACAGTGCTGCATATGCTTGATTAACATAATTGCCTAACCCTTGAGTAAAATCAACTGAAATAGTTTTACCATCAGCTGAAACAACTCCTGGCAAGGTAGCTTGATAAGACCCTAATTCTTTAAGTTCTTTCAGATCATCAATTGCCGTTTGTAATCCACTGATGTCAATTCCCACTAGTGAAACCGCCTTGGCAAACACATCAACTGCCGTTTCTACCGTAGTGAATAAAACATTTACACCTGGAACATCAGCTGGAACAATTGGTAATAATTGAGCATCAATATCTATCATTGCCCCACTCTTAACCTTGCCTTGTAATTCTGATGGTAAAGAGTAAACTAAAACTTTTTTATCAGCCAAACCAACATTAGCCAACCCTTTTCCAGAATATTTCAAGGATAAGTCATAGTTTCCATCTGAATTTGGCGTCATATTATTTCCAGTAGTGGAAATCAAGCTAGCATCACTTAAAACTGAAATATCAGCCAAACCTGCCGTCGGCATAATAGAACTTTCTTGGGTCCGATTTTGACTACTATCTACAGCTGCACTTACAACTCCAGCACTAGCATTCATTAATAGTAGAATTCCCCCTGAAGTATAAATCGTCGCATTTAATGCTTTCTGCTTATTTTTTATCATAATCTTCACCTCTAATTTTATTTGTGATTTATTGAACATTTATAATGCTAGCATTTATAAATTAATTTGTAAAATAAATTCTTATAGTTTTAATAAGTAAATAATTATAGTTATCTAAAAATAGCTTAAAAAACCATAACATTCACATCTAAAAAAAGAGTTATTCTTACTATTTCAAAAATGATAAAATTTCGGCAATTTTTAAAAACAGTAATTCAAAAATTTCCGTTTAATTTTTTGCGTAAAAAAAATAACAACAAATATGATTTTTTTATCACATTCATTGTTATTTTCTTATGAATCTTGTTTAGTTGCCGCAATATCTACTTCGCGAATATTAACTTCTTGAGGCATGTCATACATAAATTTAACAGTTTCGGCCACATGTTTAGGATCAAGTGTAATTCCACCCATTGTTTCTTTCCATGCTTCATAATCTGTTAAAGCCGACTTGCTTGTCACGTGCGTCAAAAGCTCCGTTTCAGCGGCACCAGGTTCTACCATCATGATTCGAACATTCTTAGGAGCACTTTCTTCACGAATAGTTTCTGATAATCCGTGAACACCAAATTTAGAAGCTACATAAGCAGCATGATTAACAAAAGTTTTCTTTCCCGCCAATGACGACATGTTCAAAATTGTACCATGTTGACGTTCACGCATATCATTTAAAACAATTTGTGTACCATTTAAAACACCCATGACATTAGTATCCAACATCGTTTGCCATTCTGTCGGATCTTGATTTTGGACATTACCTAAGAGCATGACACCAGCATTATTAACTAATAAATCAGTTTTACCATATTTGGCTTCGGCCTTGCGGATGGCTTTTTCAAACTGGGCATAATCAGTAACATCAACTTTTTCCAACATTACGTTGTCCATCCCCTGAGCTACTTTTTCCAATTTTTCTAACCGACGACCCAATAATAACAATGGATAACCATCGGCACTAAAGATTTTAGCAATTTGAGCACCAAAGCCAGAACTAGCACCAGTAATAACTACTAATTTTTTCATATATATAATACCTCGTATTTATAAAGATTTTTTCAACGCTTTACAGTATAATTGCAGGTATTAATGACAACAAGTACGCACTTTAAGGTTACTGCTGCCTGTGGAAAACTAAGGAGATACTTTGGCAAAATATTTAAATGAATTCGATGCCACAATGCATATGATTCAAGGCAAATGGAAAATTATGATTATGTATGAATTAGCTGAAACTGGTCAACGACGCTTTGGCGAATTGCAACGTCATATCAAAGATGTTTCCCATAAAACTTTAACCAGCCAGTTGCGTCAATTAGAAGATGATGGATTGATTACTCGCCACGACTATCAAACCGCTGAACCCCATGTCGAATATCGTTTGACCGACAATGGCAAATCATTGATACCAATATTAGATGCCATCTGTACTTGGGGCGATACGCATATTGATCATGCTTTAATCGAACGCTCACTTTGTGATGAATAAAAAATAAGGCTATGTAATGACTCGTTTCAATGAAAAGTTCATTACATAACCTTATTTTTATATATCGGTAACTTTAATACCAGCCTGTTTCAAAATCTTACTTTCGATACCATGTTCCAACTCCTTATCATGATGAATTGGAACCGGAACAGTTACATTCGTCGTTGGATTATACATTTTTAAATGGGAACCATTTTGAGATTTTTTTACAAAACCATGTTGTCGTAATATTTTTACAATCTTTTGGGGTTTCATTGCCATCAGATTACCCCCTCTCGTAACCTCTATTGTACACAATATTGAAAAATATTAAAAAAATAAGGCTGCCTGTTTGAATGGCAGCCTTATTAAATTTCTAATTTATTTTTCAAAACTGCCGAAAAATTATTCATCATCTTGAAATATTGAATCCAAAACTGTTACCAAAATAGATGTCGCTGCCGCAAAAAATGCCAAACCTAGAGAGAATCTTTTAGACAATTATAGATGTAAAAAAGTCCTAATCAAAAAAATCATCATCAAAGCCACAATTGAGATATGCCTTCTATATTTTTCTTTAACCACACCTACAACAACTGTTAAGGGAACAATTAACAAGAATCCACAAATAGATGCCACATCTAATTTTTGCGTATGAACTTAATCGAGAATCTAATATCAAAATATCTAACTACTCCTGAAACCAATGCAACAATATTTCCAACATACTTTAAAAATTCATTTTTCTCCAATTATCGCCATATCTACGTTGAAGTTCTTGATCGATTGCAATCTTCATATCATGATCTCTTTGATTATCCAATTGATCATATCTAACCATAAGATCTCTCCCAGATGCTTGATGAATCTGTTGCATAATTTTTTGATTTCCAACTCTTCTATCTGAATCTTCTTTAAGGCCCCAAATACCTAGTGCCACCAATGAACTAATTATTACACCTATAATATGACCAACTGGCTTACCATCCTGTTTCGCCTTATAAGCATAATATCCGATACCACCTACAACTAATACAAATAATATAAACTTCATATTTAACTACCCTTCTTTTTTATGATGAGCAAGCGTTTTTTGTACCCATCTCGGAGAAAAGCCATACTGAAGTGAAATTTCTTGAACAGATTTATTATCAAAATCATCATCAGATATCGCCTTTTTCAGAGCAACTCGGTCATACAATTTCATTGGCAATTGAAATTGCGTGCCACGATAAAGATTGTAAATTTTCATCATACCCTCTTCACCAACAATGTCATATAAAACCTTGTACGACGGATGAAGTAAATCATAATCTACCTTTTTCCCCATGCACTACCTCCTATTAAGATCATTCTTATTTATTATTAAAGTAGCAGAACCCCTGCAACATTGAAAATGAACCCTGCATGTAAAGTTACATGTACTTTTGCAGTTAAAACGACATCGCCTTTCTATACAAAAAATGGCACCCAATAATAATATTGAGTGCCACTGTGATATAGATATTTTCCCTCAATTTTCAAGTCAAGTGC
>NZ_AZDB01000020.1 GCF_001434585.1 Companilactobacillus crustorum JCM 15951 | reverse complement strand
ATTTTACAATCTACCAAATAGAAACTTTAAATTAAAAAAATGGCCACTATTAGGTATTCCAGACATACATTTATTTTTTGCACCGGAACAGTAAAAAATAATTTACAGTATTTTTACGGTCAATTAATTGTTAATTTACACAAAAATAATAGACTAATACTCGAAAGGGAGAATTAGTCTATTTTTTATTTATGTATAATTTTAGTGGCTAAATAGTAGCAAACAGCTGTGATAATCATGGCTGGGAATGTGGCTCCGACAGAATTAATAATCCAATCCAATTTATTTAATCCTAAATAACTAATGACACCAATGATCCAAGTGACAATAGCTATGGGATTAATTCCTTTAGAGTACCAATAGGCACCTTTTATTTTAGAAAATTGATCGACTTGATAATTCTTTTTTCTAATAATAAAGAAATCAATTAGGAAGATAGCAATTTCTGGTCCTAGGAACATCCCAATACCATCAAGAAAAGTTTCAAAGGTAGTTAAGAAACTGGCAATATAGACGGGAATAAAAGTCATAACAGTAGCAATTAATGTAACAATCCATAAAGCTGGAGTTAATTTTAGACGATGAAAGATATTAGTTAGAGCTGATCCTGCAGCCATCAGGTTAACTGCATTAGCAGTAGTACTAGTGATAACAATAACTAGCATAGCAAGGATGCCAAGTCCTAACTTAGCAGCGATTGTACTAGGATCGGCGTTATTTGGATCAAATTTGTTAATGGTGATAGCAGTGGCAATTGTTGCGATTAATCCAATGAAGGCAAACCAGAATAATCCAATATTTGCACCTAAGAAAGAAGCAGTAGTTGCTGCCTGTTTATCTTTGGTAAAACGACTGAAATCGGCTGCGGCAGTGACCCAGGCTAAATTAAAAGCGGCTAGAATATCAACGATTTTACCACTAGGTAGTTGGAACTTAGTAGCCGGTTGCCATTTTACAATATCGTGAAAAGGAACCGTCTTTAAAACTACGATTGATTCCCAAGTTACCAAGATAATTACTAAAATAATACCGATTCGTTCGATCCATTTAACTGATTTTTCACCCAGAGAGATGCTAATTAGATGTAAAATGGACATGACTACAATTCCTATGATGATGCTGAATTGATTATGGAATGAAGAATTATCCCAACCGAGAATATCTTTTAAAATGAAGCTGATTGAGGTAGCCGCGATGAATGTATTGATGGCAGCCCAACCGATAAACTGAATAACATTAACAATAGAAGGAAGAATGGAGCCTTTGACACCGAATGAAGGTCTAGTCAAGGTCATTGCCGGTAAGCCTACTTTGAAGCCCATATATGAGGCTAGTCCCAAAAGAATATATGAAACCGATCCGACAATTACTAATAAGGTTGAAGCTTTAATTAAACCGACTGCAGCAATGACGCCGCCAATATACCAAGTACCATTATTGGCATTAGCACCAATCCAAGTGGCAAACATATCCCATTTGGACATGGCTCGTTGATCTGGTGTGGTTGCTTGAATGTGTTCTTTTTTATCCATTATCTCTCCCCCAATTATGAGCAATAAAAAAGGGACTGCAGTTTGAGCAGTCCCTATGAATGATTAATTCACCGCTCTTTTATCAGCCTCTCTGGACTGTCTTAAAAAGATTTATATTGTTGTTAGTTTAAAGTAGAGTCTTGGCAATGTCAACTTAGAAATTGTATACTGTATCAAAATTGAAGGAGTGTATATCAATGTTATTACAACAAGTCAGAATTCAAAATCAACCAGCTCAAGATATTAGAATTAAAGATGGCAAATTTGCTGAAATAGCTGATCATTTAACACCTGAGAATAACGAAGAAGTTATTGTCGGTCATGAAAGATTGTTGTTGCCGCCATTTGTTGATCCTCATGTTCATTTAGATTCTGCTTTGACTGCAGGACAGCCGGAATGGAATGAAAATGGAACGCTTTTTGATGGAATTAGGATTTGGTCTGAACGAAAAAAAGACTTAACTTATCAAGATGTAAAGAAACGTGCTACTCTAGCTTTGAAAATGCAGGCTAGTCATGGTGTTCAATTCGTTCGTTCATATGTAGATGTTACTGATCCTAGTTTGAAGGCACTCAAAGCTTTGATTGATGTTCGTGAAAGCGTTAAAGATTGGATGACTTTGCAGCTGGTAGCTTTTCCCCAAGAGGGAATCATGTCTTATCCACATGGTAAGGAATTAATGGAAAAGGCAGTTAAGCTGGGAGTAGATGTTGTGGGTGCAATTCCTCACTATGAATTTAATCGTGAATATGGGGTAGAATCTTTACACTTTGCCTTCGATTTAGCACAAAAAAATGACTTGTTGTTCGATGCACATACTGATGAAATTGATGACCCTAATTCAAGAAGTTTGGAAACACTAGCAACGTTAGCATATGAAAGTGGTATGGGTGAACGTGTTACGGCTTCTCATACTACCGCTATGGGATCATATAACGATGCCTACATGTATAAACTGATGCGACTTTTGAAGATGTCTAAGATGAACTTTATTGCTAATCCTTTGGTTAACATGTATTTGGGTGGACGTTTTGATACTTATCCTAAACGTCGAGGATTAACACGTGTTAAAGAACTAACCGAAAATGGTATTAATGTTTCATTTGGGGAAGATGATATCAAAGATCCATGGTATCCTATGGGAAATGGAAATATGTTTGATGTCTTATCTGAGGGCTTGCATGCCACTCAAATGATGGGACATCAACAAATAATGGATTCATATAAGTTTATTACGCTCAATAGTGCTAAGATTATGCAGGTTCAAGATCAATATGGAATTGAAGTTGGAATGCCAGCTAATTTTGTCTTATTGAATGCTCATAATTTCTATGACGCGTTAAATAAACGTGCTGATATTTTATTATCTGTTCACAATGGTAATATTATTGGCAAAACTAAACCTTCAGAAACGGAACTATATATTTAATTTTATAAATAAAGGGGACAGCCATTCAGGTTGTCTTTTTTAATAATTACTTTTAAGGATGGAAATATGATATTAGAACGACCCAATGTTATTAATTTAAAAAAATTACAATCCCAATTAGGCGGTATAGAAAATCGTCCCGCTATTCAAGAATTGGCTAAAATAATTAAATTATTTCAACTTTACCAATCAGGACAAAAGGAAATTAGTACGAAATTAGAAAATCTTGATTCAGAATTTCAAATCAATTATGATTACAATCCGATTCATCATATGGAATCCAGAATGAAAGATATGCAAAGTCTACTAAAGAAAGCCGAACGGAAAGGCTATGATCTGACTGCCGATAGTATTCAAAAAAATATTTACGATATTGCTGGAATTAGAGTTATTACGAATTACCTTGATGATATTTATAATGTTGAAAAATTGCTGACGAATCAAAGCGATGTTACTTTACTGAAGCGCAAAGATTACGTTAAGAACCCCAAAACCAGTGGTTACCGAAGCTTACATTTGGTAGTTCAGGTACCGGTATTTCAGTCTAAAGGCCCAGTTGATGTCCCAGTAGAAATTCAAATTCGAACGGTTGGAATGGATATGTGGGCTAGTCTGGAGCACAAATTACGTTATAAGACTAACGTCGACAGTAACTTAGTAGATAAGTATGGAAATCAGTTAAAAGATTATTCTGATGAATTAGAAAGGATAGAACGAGGGATGCAAGATATCCATAAAAAATTAATTTAAGTGGTTAAGTGCGTGAGTATTAAAGGATGTCATCTTCCACTACGCTAGGAATGGTCTGGAACGTGATGGCCGGGCTTGGAGCCTCTTGGCAACTCAAGCTCCAGCTTTTCCTAAATGTGTTCCAAATTAAGAAAAATTTCACCACTGAGACTATCCTAGCTCCGTAGAAGATTAGTGTATCTGTTGGTACTATTAGATTTAAACGTACTGCAAAATTAAAATCCATATAAAAATAGCTAATGACTATAATATAAAAAGTCATTAGCTATTTTCGTATTTAAATATGTAAAATATAAAATCATATAACAGGGACACTTGTCTGGAGCAACAGAGAAAATGGGCTAAGTAGTGAACTTCAATTGGTTCAAATTCGTGCCTACTACGTTCCAGTCCAATTTTTTGTACATACTTTAAAACTCCAAAGAAGAAAGTTTTTGTTAGCTAAATGGCTCTTTTTTGCTGGCTTTTGATCAACCAATCATCTTTGGTAAGAACATAGGCCATGACTTGATGAATTTCGCCAGTTTCTGGGACCTCAAAAGTATCAATAGAACCTAAATCCTGCATACCCATTTTCGCCATTACCTTTCCTGAACGAGGATTCAAGCTAGCATAGTGAGCTTCAATACGGTCAAAGTTTAAATTCTCAAAGCCATAGCTCATCATTGCTTTGCCAACTTCGGCTACGTAACCTTTGCCCCAAGAATTTTGAGCTAAAGCGTATGTTAAAATTCCAGTTTTATCCTCAGCATGAAATTCATAAAATCCAATCAATTCATGGGAAACTTTAATTTCAATTCCAAAAGTAGATGCATTATTTAAAAAATGATTTTTAAAAATATCAGAAAAATCGTCTGGAGTCTTAACCTCACGATAACGAGTATATTTGACTACTATGGGGTCTAAAATAATTTCTCGCAATTCGTTATAATCAGTTGCCTGAATAGGGCGAATAATTAGTCTATCTGTTTCAATTTGATACATTTTTATTTTCTCCTAATCCTCAATTAGAATATGAATATTAAACTATTGTAAGTTGGCTGTAAAATAATTTGTTTTCAGAAATTAATTGACTTTATACAATGAAAAAATTAATACATTTCGCATACGAACTAGAGGAGGAGCTAAATGGGTAAACTATTAATCAAATTCCTCAACTAGGTATGATGATGATTCTGCTTTCAATTTTGAGTGCAGGTAGCATCAATTATTGTGGGGGATTATTCTACTCAAAACATCAAGAAGTTTTCCGTTTCGAGTTTGTTGACACGTTCGACTAACGATTTGACACAATACAACAGCTCAATATTAAGGCAATTACTAAAATTGCTAGTAAGGAATGGCAATGGACTACTGCTTTCTACTATATAAAGATTCGGATTTAATTTTGGTAGTTAAAGATGGCGAAATTATTGAACGAGGAACACATACTGAATTAATGAACGAAAATGGTTTTTATGCAAACATGTATAACAGTCAGTTTACTAAAGAATAAATATAAGAAAGGTCAATGTGGCATCAGAGATGATGACTATATTGACTTTTTTTAGGGAAAAATTTACTCCAAATGAAGTTAAAAAAAGATAAATAAATCTTCTATTTCATTTTTATAACGTAACTTTAAATCAAATGATTTTCCTATGTTTGATCAATTTTTTTATAAATTTTAACTATTTTATAGATGGATTAAACCGCGATAAATCAGCTTTTTACCATTTTGAAACAAAATTTTTTAATATTTTTGAAATATCTCAACTGATTGACATGTGTATAAACATATTATAAAATCAAAACGATGAGTAGATTTTATGTTCGATTAAATTAATGAGGTGTTTTAATATATGAAGGATTGGCAAAAGGAAACTGTTTACCAAATCTATCCGCGTAGTTTTCAAGATTCCAATGGCGATGGAATTGGCGATATCAACGGAATAATTTCTCGATTGGATTATTTACAGAAGTTAGGAATTGGTTTGATTTGGTTGACGCCAATGTATCGTTCACCAGGAAATGATAATGGTTATGATATTGCGGATTATTATCAAATTGATCCGGTTTTTGGTACGATGGATGACTTTGAAGAATTACTTGCAGAAGCTCATAAGCGTGATATAAAGATCATTATGGATATGGTTTTAAATCATACTTCAGATAAAAATCATTGGTTTCAAGAAGCTTTGAAGTCAAAGGATAATCCTTATCATGATTTTTATATTTGGCGCGATCCAGTAGATGGACATGAACCCAATAATTGGGTATCAAAATTCAGCGGCAGTGCGTGGAAGTATGTTCCTTCTTTAAATCAATATTATTTACATTTGTATGACGTAACTATGCCAGATTTGAATTGGCGCAATGAAAAATTACGTGATAAAATTTTTCAAATGTTAAAATATTGGGCTAATAAAGGCATTGATGGTTTCCGATTAGATGTCATTAATAATATTTCAAAAGATAAAAATTTACCTAACGATACTTTTAAAACACCTTTAGATGATGGTAGAAATTTTTATACAAATGGTCCTCACGTTCATGAGTATATTCATGAAATGTATGAAAAAATCTTTGGACCCAATCATTTTGTTACGGTAGGGGAATTGTCATCGACACCAATATCAGAAGCGGTTAAGTATACCAATCCTAAACGTCAAGAATTATCAATGGCATTTACTTTCCACCATGTCAAAGTTGATTATACTGGTGGCAACAAGTGGACGTTGGGACATTATAAATTGACTGATTTAACTAAAATACTTAGCGATTGGCAAGTAAAAATGAATCGTCAAGGCGGTTGGAATGCATTATTCTGGAATAATCACGATCAGCCACGAGCTATTTCTCGTTTTACGGATGATGGGAAATATCGAGATCAATCAGCTAAGTTATTGGCGATGGTAGAATTTGGTTTGCAAGGGACTCCTTATATTTATCAAGGCGATGAAATTGCAATGAAAAATGCTTACTTTACCGATATTAATCAATATCAGGATCATGAATCAATCAATGCTTATAATGAACTAATCAATCGAGGGGTTGATAAGCGATTAGCTATTGAAATTTTGCAACAAAAATCGCGTGAAAATTCTCGCTTGCCAATGCAGTGGAATGATAGTAAATATTATGGTTTTACAACTGGACAGCCATGGTTGAAGCCAGAACATCATGATGATTATTCAGTCGAAAAAGTTTTAAAAATGAAAAATAATGTGTTCAATTTTTATCGAGCTTTGATTTTCTTGAGAAAGAATAAAGTTTTATTAACTGACGGAGCCTATAGACAGCTAAATCCTGAAGATAATTGCGTTTATAGCTATGAAAGATATGACGATAAGGGTAAAATTTTAGTAATGGCTAATTTTACTAATGAAAATCAAACAAGAAAGCTTGAAAATGGTTTTGATTTGTTGCTAGGAAATTATGAGGGAATCAAAGTTAGCGATGGAACAGTAACTTTACGACCATATGAATCAATAATGTTAAAAAATAAATAAGCACCCCGAGGGGTGTTTTTTACCGCATTTTAAATGCATTACCAGTTGAGGAGAAAAAATGCCAAAAAATTTGTACTCAGATATATACCATATTTTAAAAGGCAAGATTGACAGTAATGTTTATCCACCCAAAACCATTTTACCTGGTGAAGAAGATTTATCCGAACGCTTTAGCGTTACGAGAAATACCATTCGCCGTGCTTTAAAAAAACTTCAATCTGATGGATTAGTTTATACCGTAAAGGGACGTGGGGTAGTAGTTTTAGAACCGATCGTCGATAATCGGGTAATGTTTTCAGCCGCCAACCACTACGGTTTCCAAGATTTAATGAGTTTTCCTCAGAATAAATTCATCAAAAAACTAACTACCAAAGTTTTAGAGTTTAAAGAGGTTGAAGTAGATGAAGATCTTTCTAAACATACTTCTTTTACAGTCGGCGATATTGCTTACTACGTGGAGAGATTGAGAATGGTAAATGGCAAAGCAATGGCTATTGATACAAGCTATTTTAGAAAAGAGAGCATGCCTGATTTAACTTTAGACGATGCTAAGCAATCTATTTATAGTTACATTCGTGAGAATGAACTTTTCAAAATTGCTGCAGCACGTTCAGTGGCAACTGTTGAAACTGTTACCGATAAGGAAAGTGGCTTGTTGAGTTTGGGCGAAGCCAATTGTGTGGGTGCTTTAAAGAAGTACGTATATACCGATTTGGGTAATTTATTTGAATGTACTGAAACTAAGTATGTGCCTGATCATTTTTCTCTAGTGGGTTTTGAATCTTATTAAATTTAAATTTCCAAAAAAATACCTAATGACTAAGGAATTTTCGAAGTCATTAGGTATTTTTATATTAAAGTTTGATGATTTGATTAAAAACAAAGTTGTCGGGGATAAAGTGCGATTCAGTGTATTCAAACAGTTTGCCATCATCATTGAATGCAAAACTTACCATATTACCAACACAGTTATTAATACCTAAATTTAAATATTCATAATCAAGCTTTTCGGCATGCTCAATTCTTAGCCGATGTTTAATGACGGCAATTTTCATCTTTAATTGTTGTCTTATATAGGTATAAATCGATCCTTTAGCTATTTCTGGGGTAAGGTTATTGACAAGTTGAGCGTTGAAATAATTAATATCTAAGACTGCGTTTTTATTATTAAGACGCCGTACTCGCTTAATTGCATAAACGGGAATACCAATAGCAAATGATGTTCGACGACTTAATTCTTCATCGATGATGATTTGTTGAAAGTCAGCAATAATAGTTGTTTTGTTAAGATTCTTTGCTTCATTTAAGGCCCGTAAACTATCGATATTTTCCAAACTTAGATTTATTTCTTGAGTTTGAGGAGTTTGTTCTAGGACAACGACGCCTTTACCTTTAACGCTATAAACTAATCCGTCATCCGATAGTTCTTTGATAGCCTTTCGAACCGCATAACGACTAACGTGAAATTCGTCAATGAGCAGATCCTCAGTTGGTAAACGCATTTTAACATTGTATTTTCCCTTTAAAACTCTATTTTTAAGTTCTTGATAAATATCATTATTTTCAGCCATTTCCGATGCTCCAATAGAATTAATAATTATAATATATAGTTATATATTATAATATGTTGAGAATGAATTAAATGGAATTAGCAAAAAATATAAAAATATTTAATATTTTTATATTCCATAAATGTATTTAATGGCGGAAATTAGGAATATTTAGATGATTTTTCGCCTAATTAATTGTTCTTGAATGTAATGAGCAACGATAAAACCACCGCTAATTGAGAAATGTACATGATCTCCGCAATCAAAAATATTCCTAAGATGATTTTCTTCATTGCTGGTCAAAGATGCGAGGTCAATACTGTGGGGCATTTTTAAAATTGCTTGATTAATAGCAAGACGTAAATTTTCTTTTTGTTCATTCCACGCGGGAAGACTATCGTTAATGTTTCCCCAAGCTGGAGTGATAGTCATAGGAATAAAAGTAATACCGTGTCTCAGACATTTATTCTTTAAAATAGTCAGTGCTTTTATAATAGCGTCGGCAGTTGGTAGTTCCTCAATTGGGGAGCCAGTACCAGGATGCAATAAGTCATTAATTCCCTCCATAAAGATAACAATGTCGGGTTGATAATCAACTAGCATGTGATCAAATCTTGTTAACCCGGCTTCTCCAAAACTTTTTGACCATTGAGAAGTGCTATGTCCAGGATGAAGAATTCGATTTCCAGAGATACCATAATTAGCAGTCATAATATGGAACTGATTTTCCAAGTTAACGGCTAAAGGTGCAGAAAAGTTGCCTTGATTGGTTAAAGAATCGCCAAAAAAAGCTAATCGTTTATGGTGAGTTTCAGTTTGAACTTGTATGCCAGAAACACCATAGAAATATTTAGAATCAGGACCTTGAACTTCAGTTTGAATAAGATCATTTGAAATAGTCATACCTAATGAGTGAATAGTTTGAGTTGGAGAAGTAATTTTAATAGTAAGAAACTCATTAGCTACTGAATTAAAATCAATCCAATCACTCCATTGGACCAAACGAGGCTCAATAGCAAATTCAGTTTTTCCATTTAATGTTATAGATGCTTTATTTTGATGAGAGTTAGAAATCTCTAAATGGCTTATTCTTAGAGGCACTTCATCATAAAGATTATTTAGTTGCAGACGGATTTTTTTTGTATCGACAGGTTGGAAAATTTTTAAGATTTGATGACCAGATGAATTGATATTATTGAGATTGGAGTAGTTAGTGAAAGTGTGTAACCAAGTTGTGGTAGTAAGCATTGCTAGAAACCTTCTTTCAGAATTATATCAACATTATAATAACATGTTTAAACACTGCTAACTGGATAAAATATGGATTAATAAATAATTAGGAATATAACTATTATGATTTCTAATATCTGATACATAGAAACTATTTTTTGAAAAAAAACAGCGACAACCATCAAAATAGTTGTCGCTGTTCTTTTTAATATTTGGAAATAAATTAATTTGTTGCAACCGGAGTTGTGGTTAAAGTCCAAGTGATAATTGCATTCATGTTCTTGGCAGAGTTTTCACTAGTAGTAGCTTTTGAATTATTAAGAACCTGAAGACTGGCTGAGTCTGGTGTATTAAACGCAGCACTAATGAGTCCGGCGTTATAAGTGCCAGCCTGTAAATTCATAATTTGAGCAGTGTTCTTATTGCTTGAAATTGTAGCCGATTCAGTTTTCATATCCTCTGATGTGGATGATACATTGTTTTTATCGCCATCTAGTAGGGGCATTGAGCTCAAATGTAAAATAGCATTTAATTCAGTAGTATCAGTGGCACTAGTTGAAGAATGAAGGGAACCCATAGAAGCCGAAAGAGAAAAACCAGGCATGGCAGATTTTTGATTACGAGAATCAATTACTTCTAGGAGACCATCGGCATTTCCGTCTTGAGCAGTGAGATCATGATTAGTAGAATCAACCGTGTTGTTCTTTAGCTGTCCAGTTGAACCGACCATCATGGCACCAAAATTAAAATCAGGTACTGCTTCTAGTGTCAAAAATCCAGAAAGTACTGTGACACTGACTGTAGAAGTAGGATTCGTGCCGGTGGTCGTATCACCGGTTGTATCACTGGAAATCGTTGCGTCAGTAGGAGTGATAGAGCTATAAGAAACATTTAGTTTAGAACTGTTGGAAGAATTGGATGTTTCTTTTTGAACCTGAATAGGGGTAGTAGCTGCTTTAACTGAGGTTAAGGGAGCGAAAGGTAGACTAATGGTAGATAAAGCTAATAAAGCAATGATATTTTTTATTTTTTTCATCAGCTAGCCCCCTAACTCTTTATTTGCAGGTCTTTCTTCAGACCCGCTCCATATTCAAAGTTTAGCAAAATATGACATACAGTTTGTATCGTAATTTATAAATGTTTTTTATCTAAATTGAAATAAGTTTACTGAGTCAAGCAAAATAAATAATTTGACAGATATTTTAAAATCTTATTAATATGTTCAAAATCTCAATTGAATGAGTTAAAAGTATTGATAAATAGACATAATAATGATTATTCAAGCTAATGTTAACTAATTTGTTTGTTGTTCCAATAGAGGGATAGCCGCAGCAAATCAGTTCTTGTTTTGATTTCTTTCAATATTAGTTAATAAATAAAACATATAAATTGCTATAAGCCTAATTATTTGATATGCTCCATTTCTACTGTTAAGTTTGGGATGAAGTAAGAAATTACTAGCAATGACTTCCTAACAATTTTGATATAAAGAGGTTAGGTAAGATATGGCTCGAAAAGCAAAGATAGAACGTGAAAAAAGATTACAAGAAACGGTTGATCGATACGCTGCATTACGTAGGAGTTTAAAGGCGGAGCATGACTATGCGGGTATAAGCAAGTTGCCTCGAGATTCATCACCAGTAAGATTGCATTCTCGAGATAAGATAGATGGAAGACCCCATGCATATTTAAGAAAATTTGGTATGTCACGATTGAATTTTCGGAAATTGGCGCATGAAGGTAAAATTCCCGGCGTTAGAAAAGCTAGTTGGTAGTTAATTAATATAAAAGGCAATGAGGGCTTCTTTTAAGAAACCTTCATTGCCTTTTTATGTATAAAAAGATGAATAATAGTTTTAAGTTCAAAATCGATTTTTTCAAAATGATATCGATAATGCGATATAAGAGATATTGTTTGAAATATTGATTTAAATAATTATTTGTGATTGTAAGCGCCTTATCTTACAGAACTGTCACATGAGACTAACACTTTAGTAATTGTAATAATCAATCGTTTACTTTTAATATCTGGAGTTCAATAATAAAACTCGGTAATCAAATAGAGACAACCAGGACAAGTAGTAGCAAAGTATTTATTGAAGTATAAATAAATGAGTGCTGGAATTCCTAAATTACCGCCTATATATTTGTTTAAACACATGTTTGAAAAAACCTTATAAACATTGACTTTTATCAAAAAAGGCAAATTTTTTTTACGAAACAGGCTAATTAGTATAGCTACCTTTTTTATTATAATGTTTATACAGGTAGTATAGATATAATGCTATTTAATTATTTCGCTTTATTTTTTAGTTTGACACCATTTATTTTGAATGGTTAGATTGTTTTCGCGTAAGTAAACTCTTTCAGTGAGGTGTTAATTATGAAAAACAGCTTTCTTAATTTTTTAAAGAAGCCTGTGACGGTTTTTATTCTCAAAACAGTCGTGTTTTTCGCTATTTTCCTGATACTTTTATACATTTATGGATACAACGGTGTTGGAAGTGCCAAATTTATTTATAACGATTTCTAGTAGGAAGAAGGGAATACTAATTATGAATACAATTATTGAAAAAATCACAACTACTGCATTACAAGCACCTGATAAGATTTGCTATAAAAATGGTAATGAAACACATACTTATCAAGAATTGTTACAAGAGTCAGATCGTGTAGCTAGCTTCTTGCAGGAAAAATTCTTACCTGCTAAGAGTCCATTGATTATTTTTGGTGGTCAGCAATTTGAAATGCTAGTTATGTTTTTAGGCGCTATAAAAGCAGGACACCCATATATTCCTGTTGATGATGGTTCTGATCCATCACGAGTTATTCAAATTAACGGTGTTGCTAATCCAGCTTTAATTTTAAATTGGAGTGAGATTCAGGACTTCGGCGTTGATACTCCTCAAGTTACAAAGGAAGAATTAAGACAAGTCTTTGTATCTGACAATAATATTTATGATAGCAATCGTAGCGTTGGTCCAGATGATGACTTTTATATCATCTTTACTTCAGGTACTACTGGAACTCCTAAGGGTGTTCAAATTAGTACTAATAATATTCTAGATTTTGCTCAATGGACGGATCAAGAATTTCATTATACAAAAGAAACTAATATTTTGTTACAAGCTCCATTCTCATTTGACCTATCCGTTTTTGATATTTATCCAGGCTTAATGGATGGTGTTACTTTAAATGTAGTTGATAAAGATACAACAAAGAATTTTGGCAAATTACAAGAAGCTATTGTTAACTCTGATTTTAATACTTGGGTTTCAACACCTTCATTCTTTGAAATGTGCTTGCTGTTCAGAGGATTCGATGAGGAACATATGCCTCAATTGAAGAAATTTATTTTCTGTGGCGAAGAGTTAACTCATGCTACAGCTCAGAAATTACTCAATAAGTTTCCAAGTGCGGAACTTTATAATACCTATGGTCCAACAGAAAATACAGTGGCTATTACATCAATTTTGATAGATCAAGTTGCCTTAGATAAATTCGATCGTTTACCAATTGGCTATTTGAAATCTAATATGGATCATAAAATTATTGGTTCAGTAGATGAAAAGACTGGTCGTCTTACAGGCGAGCTATTAGTAAGTGGACCAGATGTTTCAAAGGGTTATTTGAATAATCCTGTTCAAACGAAGAAGGCTTTTGAACAGATTGATGGTAAAACTTTCTATCACACTGGCGATATGATCAGCGAAGATGATGAAGGTATCCTTTATTATCATGGTAGAACGGATTTCCAAATCAAAATGCACGGTTATAGAATTGAATTAGAAGAAGTTGATTCAATGCTAGGCAATTTGGATGAAATTAAGCAATCATGTACGGTTCCTTTGTATAACAATAAAAAGCAAGTCGCAAAAATGATTGCTTGTGTTGTACTTGAAGATGAGTTTAAAGATAATGATGAAAAAGAATTGACTGCTAGCATTAAGAATTCTTTGAAAGAGACGACGATGGAATATATGATTCCTAATGTACTGAAATTTGTAGAACAATTACCGATCAGTAAGAATGGCAAAATTGATAGAAAGACTCTAATAGGCGAGATCAATGCATAACATCACACCTTACAGCAGTCCACACTACTTTATATATTTATTAATACTCTTACTGCCAATTATTATTGGATTATGGTTCGGTAAACGTTTCAAAATTTACGATTTCTTCGCTACCATCGTTATCTTAATTACTGCTTTCTTTGGCGGTAACATGTCTCAAGGAATTTCCTTGATAGCCTATGTTCTGTTTGAAATGCTCGTAGTTTTTGGCTACTTGTCGTATCGAAAAAAACACAATAGCTTCGGGATCTTTTCACTATTCGTTTTCTTAGCAATTGTTCCACTGATATTTGTTAAGCTAGATCCATTGATCAATAATCCTACGATTTCGCTCTTTGCATTTATGGGTATTAGTTATTTAACCTTCAAATCGGTAGAAATCGTTATGGAAATGCGTGATGGCGTTATTAAAGAGATCAAGCCGTTTGAATTTATGCGCTTTTTACTCTTCTTCCCAACCATTACTTCTGGACCTATTGATCGATTTAGACGTTTCCAAAAAGATGTTTTGAATGCCCCCAGCCGTGAGGAATATATTGAATTATTGCGTAGCGGTGTCAATAAGTTGATGCAAGGCTTGCTATATAAATTTATTATCGGATATATCTTTGGTACCTTGCTTTTGCCAAGGGTGACTGTTATGGCAATGGCCTCTCGTGGTCAAGCTCCACTGGGACTTTCATGGTATGTTTTGGCCTATATGTATGTTTATAGTATGTACTTGTTCTTTGACTTTGCTGGTTATTCACTCTTCGCAGTGGCTATCAGTAATTTCATGGGTGTAAAGACGCCGATGAACTTTAATGCACCATTTAAATCCAAGAATATTAAAGACTTTTGGAATAGATGGCACATGACATTGTCGTTTTGGTTCCGTGATTTTATTTACATGCGTTTGACCTTTACGATCATTAAGCATAAATGGATCAAAAACCGTGTTGCTATCGCAAATGTTAGTTACTTTGCCTTATTCTTGATCATGGGTATCTGGCATGGTGAAACTTGGTACTACATTGTTTATGGTATTTTCCATGCCTTAGCAATGATAACGAATGATGCTTGGCTTAGATATAAAAGAAAACATCGTAAGCAAATTCCAAGTAATAAGTTTACTGAGGCATTCGCAATATTTTTAACATTTAACATTGTATGTTTCAGTTTTCTAATCTTTTCAGGATTTTTAAATACACTATGGTTTAGTTAGGAGAAATTATTATGGATGAAATTAAAACAAAATTGGTTGATATTTTAAAGGATGTTACAGGTTTGGATAATGTTGGGACTGATCCTGATGCAGACTTGTTTAAAGATGGTACTCTTGATTCAATGGCAACAGTTGAGGTCCTAGTTACATTACAAGATACTTTTGGAATTACTGTTCCAGTTTCTGAGTTTGACCGTTCACAATGGTCATCAGTTAATAAAATTGCTCAACGTGTACAAGAATTGGAATAGATCATGAAAAAAAAGTTATGGATGATATTTGGACCTGTTATAGTTGCTATTGTTGCTCTATTGATCCTTCTCTGGGCTCCTATTAACTTTAAAACCGTTACGCCAACTAAGGTACAACAGGCAGCTACTTCATTAGATGTCCGTGTCTTAAAGGGTGAGAGCGTAAAGAATGCTGCGGAGAAGGAAAACTACATTCCTATTATTGGTTCATCGGAACTTTCTAGAATGGATCCGTTCCATCCATCTTCCATGGCGCAAAAATATCATTGGAAGAATAAACCATTCTTATTGGGTAATCCAGGAACTGCATCATTGACACAGGCAATGAATGTTGGTGGTATGGCTAACTTGAAGGGGAATAAAGCTGTTATGATTATTTCTCCACAATGGTTTACCAAGTCCGGTGTCCAAGCAGAGGCATTTAAGTATTTCTTATCGCCTTTACAATTGACTGGATTCATCTTGAACTCAGACCATGGCGATAAGGCCATGAATAAGTACGTTGCTAACAGAATTATTGATTTAGGTGTCAGTAAAGGTGTCATCGAAGATAATGCCTTAGAACGTATTTCTGAGGGTAAGCAGATTACTAGTTTCCAAAGATTCTATATTAAACGAGTTTCGCGAGCTAGTTTGCAAAGTCAAGATAATTTATTTGGTTCAATCTCGATGAATAATCATCAAAAGATAATTGATAAAGCTTCTAGCAAATTGCCAGACACATATGATTACAAGCATTTGAATAAATTGGCTGGAAAAATGGCCAAAGAACATTCAACTGATAATGAGTTACAAATTGGTAATAATTTCTATAATAAACAATTGAAGAAAAATATTATAACTTATAGAAATACGCATAAACATGTAACTTATACGCATTCACCAGAATATAATGACTTCCAAGCTTTGCTTTATATGTTTGCTCAGAATAAAGTTGAAGTAATGTTTGTTATTCAGCCTATTAATCCATACTGGGTTAAATATACTGGAATGCCATTGAGTTCAATTACTAATTTTGATACTAAAATCAAGTATCAGTTGAAGTCACAAGGCTTTAATAATATTGTTGATTTGTCACAAGTTAAGAATCCTAACTACATTGCTGAAGATACCATTCATATGGGTTGGCGTGGTTGGTTAATGATGGATCATCGTCTAAAGAACTATTACAAGGATAAGAAAGCAAATCCTAAGAATACGCAATATAAGATGGATGATTACTTCTTAACAGATAAATGGGCTAATGATACAAATTTTTCAAATTAAAAAAATAAGTTCTAATGACGATAATAAAAGTCATTAGAGCTTATTTTGTATTTTCTATATCTCTGCTAAAAAGGGAGTTTCTCGCATTCCATCCAATTTAGTTATTTTTAAAAGATTATTAAAAGTGTTATTATCGCTGTACTACATAAAGTTAACTTTAAGTTATAAAGGATTATTTGGAGGAATTTAATGGAAGAAATGATGATCACTTATTCAATTGGTGAAGTAGCTGAAAAATTTAATTTGTCTTTACCAACAATTCGTTATTATGACAAGGAAGGGTTAATTCCCAACTTGCGTAAGAATGATGCCGGTGTACGAAGATTTACTCAAGAAAATCTTGGTTCCTTGCAGATGATTGAATGTTTGAAAAATGCTGGCATGCCAATTCGTGATATTAAGCAATTTATGCAATGGACGCTCGAAGGGAATGCCAGTTTGGAAAAACGTTATAAAATGTTCCAAGAATTGCGTGTCAATGTTTTAAAACAGATGGAAGCTATGCAAAATACGCTTAATACAATTGATTTTAAATGTAAATATTATGGACAAGCTACATCAGATGGCACTGAAAAATATGTAAAAGAGGATATGCACTTAGAGATATCTTAGTGAAAGAAGGCTTCTTTGGAAAAAAATTTCAAATAATTTTCAGAAAGTTTTTTAGAGGAGTTTGTGAAAGCTCTTAAGTCTATACTACAATTGAGGTTGAATGATGCTTGAAAATGCCTGATTTTGGGCTTTTTTAGGTCTTTAAACCCCTTAAAAAGAACCCAAATATTTGCACAAGCCTATAATATTTGTTAGGGTTATAAAGGTCGCTGTTATTTATATTATTTAAATAATAGCTTTTTTATTTCTAATTAATGAGCATACGAATTATGTTTATTTTAATTCCAAGAATGGGGGATTTAATGAGTACTAATAAGAGTACAAAAGTAGAAGTTAAGAACTTATCGAAGATCTTTGGTAAACGTATGAATAAAGCCAAGGAACTAAGTAGACAGGGAAAAAGTAAATCGGAAATTCTCAAGGAAACAGGTGCCACACTTGGTGTAGATCGTGCCAATTTCAAGATTTATGATGGCGAAATATTCGTTATTATGGGTCTATCTGGTAGTGGTAAATCAACATTGGTAAGAATGATCAATCGTCTTATTGAACCCACTGAGGGTGAAGTTTTGATTGATGGCGAGAACTTGATGAAGATGGACAAAAAGAAACTTCGTGAAGTCCGCCGTAAGAAAATGAGCATGGTTTTCCAAAACTTTGGATTATTACCTAATCGAACAATTTTGGAAAATGCTGAATATGGCTTGGAAATTCAAGGTGTCGATAAAGATACCCGTGAGAAGAAAGCCAAGGATGCTCTAGAAACAGTTGGTATTAATGGATATAACGATGAGTATCCTGACCAATTATCCGGTGGTATGCAGCAACGTGTCGGGTTGGCACGTGCTTTAGCTAATGATCCTGAGATTCTATTGATGGATGAGGCTTTTTCAGCTCTTGATCCTTTGAATAGAACTGATATGCAGGATCAATTATTAGATATTCAAGAACGTCTTCATAAGACGATTATCTTTATTAGTCATGATTTGAATGAAGCTTTGAAGATTGGCGATCGTATTATGATTATGAAGGATGCTCGAATTATTCAAACTGGTACACCAGAAGATATTTTGACACATCCAGCTAACGAATATGTTGAAGAATTTATTGAAAATGTTGACCGTAGCAAGGTTCTTACTGCTGGTAACGTTATGATTCGTCCAATGACAATTAACCTTGAAAAGGCTGGTCCTCGTTTGACCCTGAAGATGATGAAAGCTAATGAAGTTTCTACAGCTTATATTGTTAACGGCGAACGTAAGTTACTAGGTGTCGTTGATGCCAACGATGTTATTAAATTAGTTCGTGAGAAGAAAGGGGATATTACACCTATTATTCAAAACAAAGTACCAACAACTACAGAAGATACACCAATTTCCGACTTGATGGATGATATTTCACAAACGGGTATTCCTTTTGCTGTTATTAATGAAAAGAAACAACTGAAGGGAATTATTGTTCGTGGTGCTGTTCTAGGTGCCCTAGCAGGAAATGAGGTGAGTGATTTTGAATAGTCTTATTTTAGGTAATATTCCTGAACTTCCATTGGCTCATTGGATTGATAATTTTGTTAACTGGCTCGTTCAATTCACTAGATTTTTCAACGCTATTACTAATTTTATTGGTTCAATCAATAATGCCTTTCAATGGATTTTTGATTTAGTACCAATTTGGTTATTTATCGTTTTGGTCTTGGCTTTAACATATTACGTTAACCGGGATCAACAGAATTGGGGCTTGCTTGTTTTTGAATTCTTAGGCCTCCTTTTAATTTGGAACTTGAATTATTGGCGTGATATGACGCAAACTTTGACTTTGGTTTTGACATCTAGTTTGATTGCGTTAGTTATTGGTATTCCTCTAGGTATTTTGATGGCTAAAAGTCATATTGCAGAAGTTATATTGAAACCAGTTCTTGATTTTATGCAAACAATGCCAGCTTTCGTTTACTTGATTCCGGCTGTTACTTTGTTTGGTATCGGTATGGTTCCTGGTATCGTTGCGTCAGTTATCTTTGCGATGCCACCAACAGTTCGTATGACTAATATGGGTATCCGTGAAGTTCCGGATGAGTTGATTGAAGCAGCTGACTCATTTGGATCAACTGAATGGCAAAAATTGTTTAAGGTTGAGTTGCCAATCGCTAAGAGCAGTTTAATGGCTGGTGTTAATCAAAGTATGATGCTTTCATTATCAATGGTTGTTATTGCTTCTATGATCGGTGCAATGGGACTTGGTACTAAAGTTTACTTTGCCGTAGGTAGAAATGATGCCGGTAATGGTTTCTCTGCTGGTTTAGCTATTGTTATCTTAGCAATTATTTTGGATAGATTGACTCAATCATTAACAAGAACACGCAGAAAGAACTAGGAGGGATTTTTTGAAGAAACAAAAGTTTATTAAACTTTTCTTATTGGTATTACTAATTATCCCAATTATTTCCGCATGTAGTTCTCAGACAGCTCCATATAATAGTAAGGAAAAGTTGGGTCCACAAATCAATTACACTATTACAGGTATTGATGCCGGTGCTGGTGTTATGGCTTCAACCCAAACAGTTTTAAAAGATTATGGTTTGGAAAAGAATAACTGGCAATTACAACCTAGTTCAACTTCAGCCATGACTAGTACTTTAGACAAGGCTTATAAGAATAAGCAGCCAATCGTCATTACTGGTTGGCAGCCTCATTGGATGTTTACTAAGTATAAGTTGAAATTCTTAAAAGATCCTAAAAATACTTATGGTAAAGCCGAACATATTAGTACTATCGTTCGTAAGGGCTTGAAGGAAGATAGTCCTGAAGCCTATACGATTCTAGATCGTTTCCATTGGACGCCTACCCAGATGTCAGATGTGATGTTGAAGGTTAACGGTGGAATGGATCCTAATAAAGCTGCAAAAGAATGGATTAAAAATAACCCTAAGATAGTTCAAAAATGGACTAAAGGTGTTAAAAAAGTTCATGGTAAATCAATTAAGATCACTTATGTGGCATGGGATTCTGAAATTGCTTCTACTAATGTAATTGCACAAGTATTGAGAGATCAAGGCTATAAGGTAACCATTCAGGCTATGGAAATGCAGCCAGTTTGGGCATCGATTGCTACTAAAGCAGCTGATGCAACCGTCAGTGCTTGGTTGCCTAAAACATCTGCAAAATTCTATTCTGATTATAAGGGTAGATTCGAAGATCTTGGAGCAAATCTTGAAGGTGCTAGAGTTGGATTAGCGGTTCCTAAATATATGAAAAATATTAATTCCATAAATGATTTAAAAAATAAATAAAAAATTAAGATTGGAAGAAATTCCAGTCTTTTTTTATGCAAAAAATCGTATATATTTAGTCATGAAATATTTATGAAATATAATTATTCCTAACAGTATATAAAAAAATATAACTAGCGATAACAATAAGGATAATCGCTTATTATAAATATGACATGCTAAATTCCCGGGTATATAATATAAAATAATTGTATTATAAAATGATTAATAGGGGCGATGGCGTGGATATACAGGCATTTGTTGATAAAAGAAAAAAGTTAGGTCTCTCCCAAAAAGAACTAAGTAGTGGAATTTGTACACAAGCAACTTTGAGCAAATTTGAAAATAATGGAAAGATTCCATCGTTAAAAATATTGATTCAACTTTGTAATCGCCTAGGATTATCTTTAGATAGTATAATTGGCGTGAAAGACAGCAAGAGTCAACAAGTTGTTAAGAAAATGAATGAAGCTGAATTTAATTTAATTATTCAAGAATATCAAGATTCTTGGAAAATAATTAAATCCATTAATTTAGAAGATTTAGAAGATGATCGGGAAGCTTTAATACAATATTATTATCTTAAAGGTTATTTGAATGTTTTGGATGACGGCGACTTATTTGATGCCGTGTTTGATTTTAACCGAATCCTATCGGAGCTAGATTCAAGAGGTGAAACAATTTTTACTTTCTTGTCATATGTAGGAATGGGTATGGTTTATGCCAAGCAAGGCGATGATAAAAAAAGTGAATATTATTTCAGCAAGGTCTTTAGTAATATTTATACTATGTCGATTGATGATGTTTCTAAAATCTGGCGTTATATTAATATCATCTTTTACTGTTCAATTTATTACTCCGAAAGAAATGATTTAGAATCGGCTAATGCATTGTTGAATTATGGTGTAAAGGTATGCTCGGAAAATCACGTAACCTACTATATTGCTAGGATTTATGCTCAATTAGCAATAAATGAAAATAGAATCAATGGTAATAGCAAAAAGGTTCAGGACTTTATGAATAAGGCCTTGGTTTTTTCGGAATTTAATCAAAATAAAAAAGAAATTAAAGTCATTAAACGTTGGGTAGCTGACAATAAGCTATAGTTCTTTAGTTATCTGTAGAAAGCTAAAAAAACAATTTTATTTGTTTTTTTAGCTTTTTTAGGTTAGTTACGACTTAAAGGATCAGGCTATTATTTAATTAATCGGACTTATTTTGTTATTATAAATATAACTAACAATTTTAGGAGATAAATTATGGAGATAAAACCCAAGAACATTTTTAAATATGTATTAGTTGGTGTTCTAGTGTTGTTTCTGCTGATTTATCCAGTGGAGATTTATCAAATCCTATTAAGAGGATTAAACATTTTGATGCCTCTAATATTAGGCGCTGTTTTAGCGTATACGTTGAATATTCTCTGTGTTCGTATAGAAAAGCATTTGTTTCCTAATACGACTAAAAAGTGGCTGCATAATAGTCGTCGGGGAGTGGCTATTTTATTGACTTTAGTCATTATTGCTTTGGTAATGACGATTGTCTTTAGGCTGGTTATCCCACAATTCTTGGGAGCACTGGCTGCCTTTTTTAAATCAATTCCAGCTTTAATTACTGATATTTCTAAAATAGCTAAGGATCTTAATAGTCATTCGGCTGTTCCAGATCAATTGAAATCAATAGATATTAATTGGACTTCAATTCAAAGTAAGGTCATGAAATATTTAACCTCTGGCGTAGGTGGTATCTTTGGTTCAACCTTTAAGATTGTTGTGGGTGTAGCTAAGGGTATTTTTAACTTTATCTTGGCTTTTACTTTTGCTATTTATATTTTGGCGACAAAAGAGAATTTAGGACGACAGTTCAATAAGGCTAGCCGAGCTTTTATGAAGAGTAAGCATCTGCAAAGATTTAGATATGTTTTGAAAGTAACTAATCAAATGTTCAGCAGTTTTATTGCAGGCCAAGTTACAGAAGCTATTATTCTGGGTACATTGTGTGCTTTAGGAATGATCATTTTCCGCTTTCCCTATGCGTTACCTGTAGGTGCTTTTGTAGGCGTTACTTCATTGGTTCCTATTTTAGGAGCTTGGGTTGGAGGAGCAGTCGGCTTTTTACTAATTGTCGTCGATTCGCCGGTAAAAGCTATTTTGTTCGTTATATTTATTCTGGTATTGCAACAGTTAGAAAGTAATCTGATTTATCCTCGAGTTGTGGGAACTTCTATTGGTTTGCCAGGAATTTGGGTTCTTGCTTCAATTACGATTGGTGGAGGGATTGCTGGGATTATTGGGATGCTATTAGGTGTTCCGATTGCTGCTACAATTTATCAATTGTTTAAGAATGAAACAAATCGACGATTATCTTCGCAAAATGACTGAGGAGCAATGTTATAATTGACAAAATTATTAAGGAGCGATGATTTTGTGGAATAGTTATTTTGGTTTTGTGATAACTTTTATAGTCATTTTTACGGTGATTCCGTATGTGACATCCTTGGTGACTTCTTGGTTAGGGCATTTGTCGAAAGTTATGTTGGTAGATAATTTGGGCAATAGCAGTCAACTGGTTATTGGTGGCTTAGGTGTTGTCATTCATGAGTTAGGCCATGCTATCTTTGCTTATTTATTTGGACACAAAGTTACGCATGTGCAGCTATTGAATTTGAATTATCGACAATCTGGTGCTTTGGGATCAGTTGATCATCGATGGAATGATCGTAATGTGTATCAAATGCTGGGGAATTTTTTTATTGGCCTAGCTCCGTATTACATGTGTTCTCTGGTTTTATATCTATTGCAAAAATACCTTTTAAAAGCCCAGTTTAGTATTACCTCGTTAACACAGAGTTTGAGTATTAATAATAATATTTCTATCAGTATGATTTTTGATTCAGTTTTAGATAATTTGAAATCTAGTTTCGCCAATGCTTCGTGGGAAATGATGATTTTATATGTAGTCTTAACTATTATGATTGCCAGTACCGGTTATGACTTGAGTCGTAATGACTTTATGACGGTAAATAAAGGAATCCTACCTTGGATCGTAGTTTTAATTATCTTGGGTTCAATATTATACGTTATCAATGTTAGAACTCCGATAATTAATGGCTCAATATATTTTGTGGCTTTTTCGATTTTGTTTATGATTCATGCGATTCTTAGCATCATTTTGGCAATGATTGTTATTAAGATTTTGGGTGTATTTAATTTTATTTGAAGTAAATAAAAGACTGATAACAAGTTATTATCTTATTTAGATAATGTCTTGTTATCAGTCTTATTTTAATAGTTGAAATTATTTAGATGTTTTTATAGTTAGAGTTTTTTAAATTAGTAATGGTTAGCATTACTAAGAGACTAATGATATAAAGTGTCGAGATAAAGATCATTACTGTCATAATATTATAATGATCTAAAATGAATCCGATAGCCAAGCTGGAGAAACCACCAATACAACGGCCAACATTCATAATAACATTGTTAGCAGTGGCTCTAACCTCAGTGGGATAAAGGCGACTGACGATAGCACCGTAGCCGGCAAACATTCCGTTAGAGAAGTAACCAACAACAGCTCCAACAATGATTAAAGACCAAACGTTGCTAGGCAAAGTTAAAATGTAAACTCCAATAGCTGAAGCCGTTAGAAAAATTCCAAAGGCTAAGCGTGGTCCCAAATTATCAAGAATCCAGCCAAAGGTCATCATTCCAGCACACATACCAAGGATAGTAGCAATCATCCAAGTTGATGAACCAACTGTTAGGTTAAGTTGTTTTTGCATAATAGTTGGCAGCCAGTTCATTAAACCGAAGTATCCAGCAATTTGAACGATGGCCATGATCATTAGAGCAATTGTTTGATAAGCAACTTTGGGTGTAGCAAAGAGTTGTTTGATGTTGCCATGTTTCTTTTTGGAGGAATTAGTGAAGGTAGTACTTTCTCTGAGATGTCGTCTGATAAAGAAAGTAACAATTACAGGGATGACACCGAATAAGAATAGGGCATGCCAACCAAGTGTTGGTAAAACTAAAGCGGCTAAAAGTGCTGCCAGAATAGCTCCAATTTGGCCAGCTACTCCAACCCAGGAAGAAACGCGTCCAAGTTTTTCTTTTGAAAAACTTTCTGCCAAGACGGTCATTCCAATTCCATATTCTCCACCAGCACCGATCCCGGCAATAAAGCGACAGAGATAGATAGTGGTTAAACTGTGGGCAAAGAACATTGCCGCTGTGGCAAAAGCAAAGATGAAAATTGTATGACTAAATGTTTTGATACGACCGATTTTATCGGCTAAAATTCCAAAAAAAATACCACCTAATAACATACCAATATTTGTGATTGTTGAGATCAATCCGGCTTGCGTTCCACTTAAATGCAATTCAGAAATAATGGATGAAAGTGCGAACGATAAAAACATTACGTCCATATTTTCCAATCCAAATCCTGAAGCTGTGGAAGCAACCACTTTAGCTTGGTAGCTATCGAGCTGGTTCTGTTTTGTTACTATTTTCATGTTTTTCCCTCCAAAATTGACGCTCACTGACGTCATTTATTTTGCTTGAACGTATAATAGCACAGGAAAAAATTCTTAACAAGTCGCGATTTTAAAACGATTGATGACAAATAAGCTCTGACGACAATATTAATAGTCATCAGAGCTTATTTATTATTTTTATTTTAATCAGTAAATGATTGATTCAATTTGTTCAATTCGCTGTCATTAAACTTAATATCATCAAGTTGTGCGGATTTTTCGTTTAATGTCTTAGTGATTTTATCAGTAACTGAAGCGACAGTATTTTGATCAGAATTATCAGGGAACATACCTACGATCAGATAGTCGACAGGAGTCTTATCATTTCCCCATGCCACTGGATTCTTGAATGTTAACATCATTGTGTGAACACGGCTCTTCTTGGCGCTTGTAGCAAACATGAACACGGCGCGGTCAGCGATGATAGTATTTCCTTGAGCAGCACTAGCAAAGATACTGCTTTGGATATTTTGTTCATCGACATTAAATTCTTCTGCAGTTTTTTTAGCAGCGAGTTTTAGGGCACTCATTTGGTTATTATCTTCTAATTCAACATTTGCGGTTGTGTGGTTCTTTCTAAAAATTTTAAACATAATGAATATCTCCCTTACATTTTTATAAATTCAACGAAGTGGTTCGACATGTCTTAACTTCTCTACATAAAGTATGATATTCTATCGAACCCGTTTCATAGCAAGGGAAAAGTTTAATTTTTTTGGGGAGCAGACAAATTGTCACTAGGACGATTCAATTCAGGATATTTTTGATTCAATTGTTGATAGGCATTTTGAACAGCCGTCGGTATATCGACATGACTGATAAAGCCCTTGCCCTGAGGGCCATATCCATTTTTATCATCGGTCAAACGAGGTATTTCCCCCATCAATAACTTTTGATAACGTTTTGGATGCCACATACCTAAATAGTTCTGATCAAAATTTATTTGGTCAGAAAGTAATTTCAATTTTACTTGATAAGTAGCGTAGTTAATTATTTTAGTATCTTGAGGCAGATATTTTTTTAGGCAAGCGCTCATTCGTCTTTGCATAGTGGCATCTTGGGATAAGATAATCGAGTTGAAGTCTATTTTTTGTTGGTTTAATAAAGCTAGTAAATAAGTAATATTATTCCCACAATTTGTGGACTTAGTTTCTAAATAGTCAGGTGCTAGATTAAAGCGTTTTTTTTAAAGGGCTGCAAATATTTCAGCTTCCGACATTTTATTAGCTGGTATGTCAGGATATTTTGCAATTACATTTTGTTGAAGAGTAGCAGTGGTATGTCCGAAGCCACCGACAACAATATATTTTTTGGCAATATTATTTTTAATAGCTTGGGCTAAAATATCGACGCCATAAAGAATGCTGCCTCCAAATAGAACGAAGACATCGGCTTGTTGCAATTTATATTTTGCTTGGAGTGCGGTTGAATTGAGCTGAGGAATATCTCTAAGACCACAAAATTTTCCGAGAACATTTATATTGTGAATGTCAGTCGAAGTGTATTTAAGCAAAGTGTTTAACTCCTTCAGGAATATCTACTACAGTATCAACAATAAATTCGGCCCCAGCATCAGCTAACTCTTGGCGATCGCCAAAACCATAAGTAATGCCAAGCGTGTGAACGTTGTTAGCTATGCCGCCTTCCATATCTGTCATTCGATCGCCAATCATTACAGAATCTTGGGATTCAGCATTGCTGTCGTCTAATCCGTAACGTAAAATGGCTTTTTTAGTATTACGAGTAAGTTCGTCATCGGAAGCGCCATACAGGCCTGAAAAATAACTTTCAAGTCCTAAATGAGGAATCAAAATATGCAGTAATGATTCAGGTTTTACTGAGGAAACATAAAGTTTATAGCCTTGAGCTTTTAACGTATTAAGGGTTTCTTTCATATGTGGATAAATTTCTAATTGATAAATACCCTTGTCGTTATAAAAAGATTGATAGGTTTTGATAGTTTGCGCGTATTTTTCTTCAGGTAAGTCAGGGTAAAATTTTTGAAGACTATCTTGCAGGGATGGTCCAATAAACTTTTTATAGGTATCAGGACCTAAATTATTTAAATTCAAAGTGGTTGCCATATATTCTAAAGCATTGATGATACCCTCTTGGGTATTAGCAATTGTTCCGTCGAAGTCAAAAAATAAATTTTTCATAACGATATTTCTCCTTGATAATGTAATCGTTTTATTTACAACTATTTCATTATAATTCGCAGAAGAGATATTACCAACTGGATTATTCAGCAATTGGTTGGTGACGAGCAATGAGAATACCTGAAATAGTTAATAATATTGACATGAATGACAGGATAATGATAATAAGGCTCCAGGATCTTGCCATGTTTTCAATAAATCCAAACATAACTGGTCCAATAGCGGCTAATAAGTATCCTGCTGACTGTGCTATTCCTGAAACTTCTGCCGTTTGATAAGGATTAGTAGTTTTTTCAGTGAAGAAGATAACGGCCATATTAAAGGCTAATCCAGAGCCGAAACCGGTAATAATAGTGATGATTAATAAAAAGACAACATTGGCCGTAGGAAGCAAGAATCCTAATGGTGCTACTACATAACCAATAAAGAGCATCGTTAATAAAGCTTTTAGACCATTCTTTTTGATAGATAAAAAGGGGACGATGAACGAACAAGGCAAACCGCTTAATTGCAAAATAGTAAGCAAATTGCTGGCAAAAATCGTGCTGCTACCATGGGTCTCTAAAATTGATGGCAGCCAAGTTATAAGTGAATAATAGACTAGTGATTGAAAACCAAAGAAGGCCGTAATCAACCAACCCAGGGATTGGTTCCAAACACTGTGGTAATGAGGGAGAGTCTTAACTTCAGTACTATCGCGTTGGTTATAGCGCAGGTTTGGGATCCAGAAAATAATTGCAATAATTGCTACAACGGAAAGAATTGCCAAAGTGGCTTGCAAACTTATTTTAGTGATAAAGATTCCTGATAGAGCTGTACCAATGGCACCAACCAAAAGCATCGACATTGTGTAAAGACTAGTTCCTAAAGGAATTTGATTAGGCAGGTGGTCCTTGATTAAAGCTGGGACTAGAACATTTCCACTATCAATACCTACGCCTGCTAAAAAAGTTCCAAGCATTAAAGCCCAAACAGTAGGGATAATTCGTAAATAACTACCTAGAATTAAAAGAATAAAGAAAATAAAAATTGTCAATTCGTTACCCAATTTTTGAGCAATTTTAACAATAAAGGGAGACAGAATGGCAAAAGTAATTAGAGGAATAGAAGTAATCAGACCGGCTAGAGACTTAGGTATTCCTAGATTTTTTTCAATCGTACTGAGTAGCGGTGGGATGATAGTAATCGGTAGACGTAAATTAGCCGCAATTAACATCATGCTGAAGATAAACCATTTTTTATTTATTTTAGAAGTGTGCATATTTCCTCCTGGGTAAAAGTTATATAAATTTAACTGTAAACTAAAAAAGCCTAATTAGTAAATCGAATCTCATCGATTAGTAAGTAGACTTTATTTTGACCATTTTGCAAAGAAATTAGCTGTAAATTCAATGAATTTCTCCCTAGAAACTTTGAAATCATTATCTTCTAAATATTCAACTAATCCAATCAAGCCACCAACAATAAAGCTGATCATCAATTCCGGTGCATCAGATTCAGTAATCATTTTGATCAAAGGGTCTTTTTGACTGTTAGGATCTTTACTCTTAGTTTTCACGATATCATGTAAGATACTCCGAAATTCTGGATAAAGATTAGCCTTAGTTTGATATTGTGGAGAAATGTGATGGATAAAACTACTATTTTTTTCTATAAAATCAGCAATTTGATTGACAATGGTTTTGGCATTGGATGTATTGTTGAGTAGATCATCTAAAAGATATGAAAATACGGCATGCAATAGAGCATATTTATCACTAAAGTAGCGATAGAAAGTACTATGGTTAATGAGAGCTTCGTCACAAATATCACCAACTGTGATCTTTTCGAATGGCTTTTTTTGTAATAAAGAAACCATTGCGGTAATGATGGAATTCTCAGTGCGTTGTGTTACTTGTGACATGCTGTTCCTCCTAAAGTACCTTAACGTTTTCGTAACGGGTCATAAGTGTGTTGAAGTTATAATCTTTAATTTGTTGAATATTGTCAGTACCATTGAAAAAGGCCGTCAAGCTACCAGCGAGCATTAAGTTCAATGGTTCGTCAGTCATATTTCTAACACCGATGACTGGAACATTATTAGCTGCGGCGTAGCCACATTCCCACATTGTTCCTGAATCTGGCTCTAATTCATTTTCTTCTATTTTATAGTCTAACATTGCCACTACGACATCGGAAATATTTATATTATTGATATCATGCTTGTAGACAGCAGTTTGCCACTCAAAAGAACCGAATTCAGCTGCGGTATATTCATCTTTACCTGGTCGGAAAATATCACCGATAGTTGAATTTTGTTCCAATAATTTTTGGACCTCATCAAGTCGTTTGATTTGTTGCTCACTAAAAAATGGACCGGCTAAATAAACACGATTTTTCTTTTCCATAAGTATGATTGGTAACTCCTTTATATTTATACTTTAATTATACTGGAATGTTCGGAAAATGCTCTATAAAATCAACTGAAAGTAAATATTTTTTTCTTAGTAATAGCAAATTTTCCAAAAATATAATATAGAAAATAAATTTTAAAATTCACAAAAAAGCCTTTTCATTTTAAGGTTAAGATGATATAACTTTCCTAGGCACGGAGGCATGATGCTTATGAAGAAAAAATTGCGTAAAAATCGCGACGATAAGAAAAAGGTTACCGCACTTGCCATGTTTGGCATCTTTCTAGCTTTTGTTCTTTTAATTTTTTAGGTTGAAACGTGCTTATAAGAGGGAAAAATAGAGTATTCTTAATATAGAAGAATCAATAAGACTGAGACTAAATATATATTTAGTCTCAGCTTTTTTAAATGGGAGATGAGGATTTGATACAAGCGTGTCAGATAGAAAATATCTTGTATGCTGGTGTTATTGGGGACGCATTGGGAGTCCCTGTTGAATTTGAGAAACGTGATTCCTATTATATTAATTCTATGATCGGTGTAGGGACCTGGGGACGTCCTGCTGGTAGCTGGTCAGATGATACTTCATTTTCATTGCCATTGATGGAAAATTTAATTGAAAATGGGGATTATGATCAATTAATGCAAAAGTTCGAGAATTACATGTTTCACAATGAATACACGCCAGATGATGAAGCTTTTGGTATTGGCAATACTTGTGCAAAAGCAGTTCGAAATTAGTCAGTTAATCATTATCCGGCTTTGGAATGTGGAGATCCAAGTGTTTATGCTAACGGCAATGGCGCTTTAATGAGATTAGCACCATTAGCAATTCATTTAGTTGATGAGGATAGTCTAGATAAAAGATTGCAGCTAACGCGTGATTATACGTGTTTAACTCATCGACATCCACGAGCTATTTTAGCCAGTTATATTTATTTGGAAATTATTCATTCATTATTAAACGGCCGTTCGCTTTTAACGGCTTTAAAGATATTGCCTGAGAAGCTAGAGGGCACATTGAAAGATCAACCAGAAGTATGGAATGAATTGAAATATTTTGAACCTATCTTTGAAACTGATTTTGCCGCCACTTTACGTTGTGAAATCAAATCAAGCGGTTATGTAGTTGACACATTATTAGCTAGTATCTGGTGTGCATTAAATGCAACTAGTATTGATCAGGCTATAATTTTAGCTGTTAATTTAGGCGATGATACTGACACCTTAGCCAGTATTACAGGAACTTTAGCTAGTTGCGTTAATTTAAGCGACCAAGTCAGTAAAACTTGGAAAGGTCAGTTGCGTAATTTGAAGTTGCTGAATAGTATTATTGAACCATTTGCTAAGATGGAAAGTAAAAAAATCGAAGAATGTCATTCTAGCTCCGTTCCGAATTAATCTATTTTTAAGTTATACGTAAAAACACTTAATGACTAAAGATTCAAGGGTCATTAAGTGTTTTTGTTTTTAGTAGTTAAAATAAAAAATAAAGTGATTTACTTAGCTGGTTGAATGAGTGAATTGTCAGAATTGCCAAACCACTTACGATTGATTCTCTGCAATTCTCCTGTATTGGCTAAATGCTGCAAGCCTTGGTCAATTTTACTTTTCAAAGTTTTATCGCCTTTACGCATTCCTGCAGCAAAGTCCTCGCCATCAAATCCACCGCGGGTAATTCGATAGGAAGTAGGATCTTTTTCTTTACTAATATAGTATCCAGCGTAAACACTATCGATCAAAAGTCCCTGAATACGTCCATCGTCAAGGTCCATAAGAGCATTGTTGAATGAGTCATACAAAACTGGAGTTTTACCTTTAATATAATCTTTCAGCATTGTAGGATGTTCATTCAATAAACTGGCTCCCGAGGAACTAGTTTGAGCACCCAGAGTTTTGCCTTGCATACCTTTAAAGGAAGTAATATTTTCTTTAGTTTTGGTAACTAGAACTTGGCGATTAGCCATGTAAGGTCTCGAGAACATTAGCTGTTTTTTACGAGCGGGAGTAATTGTATAACCATTCCAAATTAAGTCAATTGTTCGATTGCGTAATTCGGTTTCTTTCATATTCCAATCAATTGGTTGAAAGTCAGCTTTGATACCATATTGTTTAAAAACAGCCTTTGCTAAATCAATATCATAACCGACTAATTGACCGTTTTTTTCACGAAAGCCCATTGGTACGAAAGTATCGTCCAAACCGATGATGACTCGTCCCCGTTTTTTTATAGATGACCAAGTGTCAGCTGTATTAGCCTCTTGAGCAACTGATTTTTTATTGTTGCTGCAACCAGTCAGGGTAAATAAGAAAACTAACAAGGTTACTAATATTAATATATTTCTTTTTTTCATTTTATTAATCCCCCGATGATTAGTTATTGATTGGTTTTACTTCTAGCAATTGATCGGCTATCTTTTTAGCAAAGTCAGGATCATGGGTAATGACAATTTGGGTAATACCGGTTTTCTTCAAATCTAAAATAACTTCGGCTACGGTATCACGTAAGCTAGGGTCCAGAGCTGAAGTTGGCTCATCATAGCAGAGAATTTGAGGGTGCATTGCTAAGGCTCGAGCAATTGCGACCCGTTGTTTTTGACCACCAGATAATTCAAAGGGATATTGGTTTTTTAGACTAGTTAAACCTAATTGAGCCAATATTTTTTCGGCATTCTTTTTAACAGTTTCTTTGTCTTGCTTCAGAACCATTTTAGGAGCTAAAGTGATATTTTCCATGACAGATAGGTGGGGGAAAAGATTGAAATCTTGGAAGACAACTCCAATAACACGTTCTTTAACTGATTCATCAAATGGATCAAATGGTTTGTCATTCAAAGTAAAGGTACCGGAGTCAACTCTCTCAAGACCAGCAATGCAGCGAAGTAAAGTTGTTTTACCAGCACCACTAGGTCCTACAATACTGAGAATCGAATTGTCTTTAACTTCTAAATTAAGATCATTAAGAATGGTTTTGCCATCAAAACTTTTAGTAATATTTTCTAATTTCAACATAATTTTTATCTCCTAACGGTAGTAGCTGAAGCGTTTTTCTAGAACTTTTAAGGCCCAAGTGCAAATTAAGGTCAATAGTAAGTAAATGATACCCACTAGAACTAATGGCAATAAGGTAACGTCACGGGAACTAGCAATGTTTCCAGCACGAAGCAAATCGCCTAAACCGATAACGTAAACTAATGACGAATCTTTAACTAAGTTGATAACTTCATTTCCAATAGATGGAAGAACAATCTTAACAACCTGTGGAATGATAATTTTACGAATAGTTTGCCAATAATTTAAGCCTAAAACTTTGGCTCCCTCAAATTGACCTTTGCTGACGGTACCAAAACCACCACGGAATATTTCAGCAAAATAAGCTGTGTAATTTAGAATAAATGCAAAAAGTGCTGCGTCATATCTTTCAAAAACAATATGAGCAAAAGGCATATTAGGAAGTCCATAGAAAACAAAAATCAGTTGTAATAGCAAGGGAGTTCCTCGCATGACCCAAATATAAAATGATAAGATCCAGCTTAATGGTTTAAATTTAGAACTTCTTCCAAGTGACACCAAAACACCTAAAGGCAATGAACAAATAATTGTCCAAAAGAAGACTTTCAGCGTCATGGCCGTACCACTAAGAAGCGATGGTAAAATTTCAAAAATATAATTCATCATAATGTATTTCCCCCTTTGCAAATATAAAAAAATCCTCTAGCAAATAAATGCTAGAGGACGTCTGGACGTGGTACCACCTCGAGTTTGTTAATATCTCACAATATTAACCTCAAGAAGTTATTGCAAAATAAGATACTCCAAAATAAAAACCCCCTTAGTCAAAAGACTAAGAGGGCGAATTTCGCGGTACCACCTCTGGTTCCTAATATCTCACAATATTAGGCTCATGAAGTTACAATAACTTCAGCTGTAACGGTGCTACCGAAATGACCTACTGCTTTTCAATCATTCAACTTACAGATGTGTTTCACCAAGGATTAGATCAACTCGCACCAATGTTGATTCTCTGGACTAATTTGCTTAGTTACTCTTCTGTCGTCGTTTTTATACTTGTTTTTAAAATGTTGAAGTAATCGTACGTCCTAAAATTAATCTTGTCAAGTTTTTTTATGAAAAATTGACATACATTATTATTTATAATATATTGTTAATTGAATGATATTATATGAAGTATAATATAGGAGAAATGAGGAGATATTATGGCAATTCAAGTATCAACGGAGATTCTTGAAGGTTCAGTTTTAGCTCTATTAATGAGTGAAGATTACTACGGTTATGCCATTACCCGAGAAGTAAAAAAAGTTTTTCCTATTTCAGAATCCACAATGTATCCGATTTTGCGGCGTCTAAAAAAAGAAGGCTGGCTCAGTACTTATGATGAGGCCTATGAGGGAAGGAATCGTCGTTATTATCAGATTACAGATTTAGGTAAGGCGCGGTTAGAAAAAATTAAAAAAAATTGGCAGGAATTAAAGGCAGCTACCGATGCTATCTTGGAGGGGAATAATGAAAAATAGAGCAGTTGATTCTTATATTGATGAATTTAAAATTTATTTGCATCAGTTGAGTGAAAAAGAACAACAAGATGTGATTGAATTTTACCAAGAGTACATGATCGATGCTGACTTAACTACTTCAGAATCAATTATTAATGAATTAGGAACACCGAAACATCTGGCTAGAAAAGTATTAGCAGACTATTCGATCAAAATGTCTGAGAATAATTACCAAAATGTTAATGACGGACAAATTACAAGCAATGAACGATTTTCTAAAAATTTAAAAATGATTGGATTAGTTATTCTGGCATTGATGGCTTCACCGGTGGCAATAATAATCGCTATTATTTTAATTCCATTGATTTTGCTTTTTATAGGCTTAATAGTTTTTATGGTTCTTTTATTCTTATTCTTAGTAGCGATGTCGGTTGTTGGAGGCATTGGTGCCATTTTTATGGGACTATCAGTTATTTTTCAGTCATTTGGTACAACTATTTTTTATGTAGGAGCAGGTTTAATGATTTTAGGTGTCGACTTTTTCCTAATTCCTATAATTATTGCCCTCTTTAAGTGGTTCTTTAGTGTTGTGGTAATTTTCTTCCGTTGGTTGGGGAAGAAACTATTGCATGGTAGAAAAACTCCAATGAAAGGGGAAAAAGACAATGCGTAAGTATTTTGTAACTGGCTTTTATCTGTTAATAATTGGGGGACTACTATTGCTTGGCGGAATTATTATGGGTGCTAATCGTTCTGTCGTTTGGGACCATGGTTTTAAGGTGGCTCAAAATGTAAGTGAAACTTATCCCTTGTCTGATTTTAAAAACATTTATGTGGAAGCCAGGTATTCTAACGTAAACATTAAATTAGGCGATCGTTATAAAATTTATATTTCAGGTGATAAATCGCAGGCTGCTAGTTACAAGGTGAAAGATGGAACCTTAACCGTTACTGGCAAAGAAAATCGGGGTCATGTTGGAATTGATGTCTTTGGACGTCAGCAGATTACTATAACGATACCTATGAATAAAACACTTGATAACGTTAATGTACGTTTAGCTGATGGTAGCACGCATATTAATGATGTAACGATTGATCACTTGGTTAAAACGGCAAAGGATATGGATTACGATTCTAACCTTTACTTAACCAATGCAACGATTAATAATCTGGATAAGATTAATTTGTATAACGCTACATTCGATATGAATAATTCTAAGGTTAATAATATGTCTCTAATTGCAGCAGCTTATTCAAACATTAAATCGGAAAATTCGACAATTACTAAGTCCAGTTTGAGTATGGACGAATCTAAACTCAATCTAAAGCAGTCCAACTTAGATTCGATAAAGTCATTATCAAATCATAGTAAAATAGCTCTTTCCAAGTCGACATTGATGAATAAAAATAATTTTCGAATTTATAGTGGCGGAAAGTTTACTGGCAGTGGCTTAACCGTTGACGGACTTGATCTAACGACAGAAAAGGGAATTGTACGTTATTTTGATAAAAGCTATGGTACTAGTTATCAGGATAAAGTAGATGCTGATAATTTACTGAAAGTTAAGGCCACAAAAGGATCAATAACTATTAAGTAAATTAGTCTGTTATGGATATCTTTGTTATAATGGCGTTATTTAATGCGAGGGGTATTGATGAATTCTAATAATCGAATATCTGCCATAGAAATAAGACGTGAAGCTCACCGTGCTTTTAGAAAAGATATTAAAGGTAACATTTCTCTAAATGTTATTCCTATTTTATTGAGATTTTTGGCAGTTTTTTTTGGAGCTAAGATTTACACAAGTTGGATGGCTAATTTAAATGTTAATTTGGCTGATCCTGCCCAGGCTAGTCGTCGTTTAACAGAAATTTCGACTAGTATGGCCAATGATCCAAGTTCAGCTGAGAAATATATGCTGACTCTAACACCGGAAACAAACGTGGCAGTTTATGCCTTTCTATTTTTCTTCATTATGATCTGTGTTGGCGTATCTTATACCGTATTAGAGAAGTTACGACAACCTGATTATCAAATAAATGCATTGAAAGATAGTTTTCAAGCTTTTACGGGAAGATATTTTTTCCCCATGTTATTTATAACAGCGTTATTTGGACTTTTTATTGAAGCTGGATTTATGCTTTATATTATTCCTGGTATTTGGTTTTTAATGATTTTCTCACAAGTATTCTTTGTTTTTAAAGATGATGTCGAGGATCAAGGAAAATGGACGCTTAGAATGGCTTTTTCAACTTTTAATCGCAGTTCTGTATTAATGCGGGGCTATAAATGGACTTATTTTTCACTCTGCGTAGAATTTTTCTTTTGGGAAATATTAAATGCTTTCACGCATGAATTACTTTCTATTTGGCTACAGCCATATGAACAGCTAACTATGGCAGTGTTTTACCAAAAAGTATTAGAGAATAATCAGCGTAAATAAAAAAAGATTTGGCAATTAAGTCAAATCCTTTTTTATATTCAAAAATTATGTAGGGTTTCGTATATGATGAAATAAAGTTTTCATATTTCATCCACTTCCTTTTGATGGTTCTTAGCCTTATTTTTAACTGCATTGTAGTTATTTTATTGTTAAAGGACAATTATTTATTACTGGTTTGTACACTATGTAAAAAGGGGTGGACATATCTACTCAGACATCAAACACATAAAAAACCTACCTGATAACCATTAAAGCTGGTTGCCAGATAGGTTTTTATTGTTCTGTAATTGGATGATATTTACTTTTATTATCTATTTTCAACGAAAATGTAATCAATAGCTTTAGCACCAATTGTTATATTAGTGCCGTCTTCTTTTTTAACAACAAGTGAATTATCGAATTTTTCGTGTTTGACCACTTCGATAATATCGTCAATTTCTAAGTTTAAACTGCCAAAATATTGTAGGAAATCATAGTTATCGGACACTCTGACAATTTGAACTCTCGCACCATCAGGTATCATACTTAACAATTTATCGTCGGCATCCGTTTCACCTTGACCATTGCCAGGAATGATTCCACCATGAGGACAACGTTGAGGATGATCTAGGAAGTCATTGAGATGGTTGATTAATTCTTCATCGGATGAATGTTCCAACGCATCGGCGTTATGGTGAACATTGTCAACTGGATACTTGAGGCATTCATGCAAGAAGACTTCCCAGAGACGATGAGTGCGAACTAATTTTTCGGAAACCTTATTACCCTTAGGTGTCAGTACAATTTTATTATATGGCGAATGCGTTAAATATCCTTCGCTAGCTAAAGCATTCAACATTTCCGTAACTGAGGGAGCCGAAACATTCATGATTTCGGAGATACGTTTATTGGTTATTTTTGTGAAATCATAATTCAATTCATAAATAGTTTTTAAATAATTTTCTTTGTTAGGGGACAATTTTGCAACCTTTCGTTTAGCCTAATAATATTATTAGCCACTCTATTATAGCGCATATCATTCAACTTTGATAAGGCATAATGGTAAAATAAATTCGTAATAAAAAATGAGAGGGGACTTTTTATGAGTGAACCAAAACGTCGATTTGACTGGTTCGGATTTATTATTGGTTTGATTTCCTTGTATGCTGGATATTTAGTTCTATGGTATCCTTTGAGAAGTTTATCAACCGTTGCCATGATATTTGGTATTTTTGTAATTCTAAGAGGGGTTTATCAATTGTGGTTTGGATCACAAATGACTAAATTTTTAGGAGTTAGAAGCGGTTGGACGATTTTCTCAGCCATCGTTAATATTATTATTGGTATTATTTTTGTATCACATATTCATGTGACGATTGTAGTAATCGTTTATATATTTGCTATCTGGTTCTTGCTAGATGCAGTATTTCAAATTGTTACGTCACGTTTTTACCACTTCTTTGGTAGAAAGTATTATATTTTTATCGTGATCTTAGCATGTTTGAATTTGTTGTTTGCCTTTATTTTATTATTTAATCCTGTTTTAGCAGGTGGATTCATCGTCTTCTTGTTGGCATTTTTCTTCTTTGCAACAGGAATTGCTGAAATAATTGAGGCATTTTAATTAAAAGCATTTTCTACATATGATAAGTTTGCTAAAATGTAGAAAGTGTTACGCCGTCTTAGCTCAGATAGGTAGAGCATCACCATGGTAAGGTGGGGGTCGTCGGTTCAAATCCGATAGACGGCTGATATAGCAATTAGGTAACCTCTTGGTATCTAATTGCTTTTTTTATTTTATTATTATTTTGCTAGTTTTAAAAACTAGATGATATGGTTTACATGATTAAAATAAATGATATTATTATTTAGTAGTTTAATTAATTTCAGGGGGTGGGAAAATGTATCAGATATTGACTGATTCAGAGTGTGATTTGCCTTTAGAAACTTTACAATCTAGTGACGTTGATGCAATTTATTTCCATACTAAGATTGACGACAAAGACTTAGTTAATGATTTAGGTCAAAGTTACGACATTAATGATTTTTATCAACAGATTCGTAACGGCGTAATGCCAACGACAACTCAAGTAAATATTGGAGAGTATTTTGAATTCTTTAAAAAATACGTTGAGAAGCAAATACCAATAGTTTATGTAGGATTTTCTAGTGGGTTAAGTGGTTCATTGTCGAGTGCTAAACAAGCCAAAGAAATGTTATTGGAATCATATCCCGATGCCGATATTCGAATAATTGATACATTGGCTGCCAGTGGTGGAGAAGGACAGATGGTTCTCTCTGCAATTCGATTACAAAAGTCAGGAGCTAGCTTGGATGAGTTAGTGGCTTGGTTTGATAAAAATAAATTACGTTTGCAACAGTGGTTTACTGTTGATGATTTAAATTATTTATATCATGGAGGTCGTGTTTCAAGAGCTTCGGCTGCTTTAGGAACGCTTTTAAAAGTTAAACCGATTCTTGATGTTGATCCAGATGGAAAGTTACGCATGGTTTCAAAAACTAGAACTCGTAAGAAATCATTGATGGAATTAGCTGAAAAGATCGTTGCAGCTGTCCAAAGTGATAAAAACCAACCGATTATTATTACTACAAGTGGCGATTATGAAGCTGCCGAATTTGTTAAAGGTCATATTTTGTCTAAAGTGGCAGATGCTGATATTCAAATTTATCCAATTGGTATGACAATATCCAGCCATACAGGTTTTGGTTGCGTGGCCGTTTTTGCAATGGGATCTGAATTAAGAAAGTAATCGTTTTGCAATTATACAGGATAGAATCCTATTAATTTTTATTTAACCTTGAATTGTGAGTATTGAAGGATGTCATCTTCCACTGAGACCATCCTAGTTCCGTTACAGATTAAGGTATTAGTTGGTATTATTAGCTTTAAACTTGCTACAAAATTAAAATCTATATAAAAATAGCTAATGACTATAATATAAAAAGTCATTAGCTATTTTCGTATTTAAATATTTAAAATAGAATGCTATCTAACAGATACACTAGCTTGAAATAAAAAATGGCTGTTCGTCAAATCAAGTTGA
>NZ_AZDB01000002.1 GCF_001434585.1 Companilactobacillus crustorum JCM 15951 | reverse complement strand
TATCAACTCTATTTATCGTACAGCCTTTATTTTAAGGGTACTTTTATAAACAGGGCAAGTAATTAATTAAGTATTATTTTATCAGGCATAATCGAAACCACTTTTTTATTAAGATATTTCGGATTTAGCCCATCATTTATCTGTTTATTGGTAAGTTTAATTTTTCCGTTTAAAAAACCTTGAACGGTTATTTTTTGATTTATCTTGGCCTGGCTAATTAAATCGGTTTGTAAATAGAAGTATTGGTTGCTTGTTTTAAGAGGAGTTAAAATTATTAAAATCTGACCTTGTTTATTTGTAGCAAGATCTTTTATATAAAATCTTTTCAGAGTTACATTCATAAATAAATTGTTGCTGGTGTATTGTTCCATAGAAGTAATATCAAGCTCTTGGGTGATATCTGGATATTTTGAGGATACTTTATTAGTTTTCTTTGAATCTGAGGCTTTAACAGTGTGTATAACACGGTTTTGGCTAAGGTGAGTATTATTTATCGAAATACCAGTTAATAGTGTCAGACTAGTAACTAAGGCTATTCTTTTACGATTCATATTTATCTCCTTTTTGATCATTTTTCCTGTTAAATTATAATTCTTGTAATGTCTGAGTAAGTAGTAATTAGCATAACTAAGTATTGATAAATATTAATTTTATATTTATTGGATATTCAAAAAATATAATAAATTAAATTTAAAAATCGTCTATAAAATGTATCTAAGAATATCTATTACTGATACTATGAGCAAGCATCAAATAAAATAAGAATGTAAGAGGCCAAAATATGAATTTGACTGTTGATCATTTGATTCAAACAACTTATAAGGAGTTTTCTAATCATAGGATCGAACGATTTACTTTGACAGATCTTTCCAGAATTTCAAAGATCCATCGTAATTCTATTTATTACCACTTTAATGATATAGCTCATTTATACAGAGTTATTTTTGAACGGGTTATTCTAAAAGAGATTACTGAAAATTGTAAGACGACTGATGAATTATTGAAAAGAACGGTTAAATATATTGATAAACATAGAATATTTTGCTTGAATATGTATAATCATGGAGCTTTAAATGCTGATTTTACTAATATAGTTGTTTTTTTGGCCGAAGTTATTTTTAAATATCGTGAAAAAAATTCTTCTAAACGTGGTTCATTGATTGGTGGTTTTCTGGTGATTTTAAATTGCTGGTTTGATAATGACCTTAGAGATGACAGTCAAAAAATTTGTAATGATTTGTTAGAATATAATCGCTTTTTAAGAGGGTTTGATTTTGATGACTAGTCACTTTTGAAAATGTGTCAAAAAATGGGCAGTTTCTGAAAAGTGAACATTTTTCTTGAAAGTAATGTTAGTTATAATAAAAGCGTAGTCAGGTGGATGGTCTTGAAAAATCATTCGAAAAAGATTTGATTACATAAAAAATAAATAGGAGAGTTACAAATAATAATTTTATAAAAATAACAATGATTCCCGGCAGAGTCATTGTTTTTGTGGGTTTGTAATTTTCTAGATAAATAGCTTGATTTGAGATTATTGACAATTCATGTATTATATATACTTGAGGTGAAAAAATGTTTAGATATGCAAAAGAAGAGGATGCAGATCAGATATTACCAATTTTGTTCCAAATCTTTGATGAGATGGAATTAGATGTCTTTAAAGAGGTTGGCGATGAAAAAATGGCTCAAGTTATTAAAGAAGGTTTCTTCGAGCCCGGGTATCGCTATGGATTGGACAATATTCTTGTAAATGAAATTGACAATAAGGTAGTAGCTATTATGGTCGGTTATCCTGAAGAACTTGAGGATGGTATCGATGAACCATTGATCAAGATCATGCACAAATATGGCATTAAAGAAAAGAACCTATTTGGTGATAAGGAAGCTTGGCCAGGCGAGTGGTATCTGGATTCATTTGCGGTTGCTCCTGATTATCAAGGCAAGGGGATTGGTACTCAAACAATGGAACATCTAATTGAGGTTATTCGTGATCGTGGCGAAAAGATCTTAAGTTTGAATGTTGATGTTGATAACGCCCCTGCCAAACATGTTTACGAAAAGACTGGCTTTAAAAAGGTTGGTCAATTATATATTGGTAGCCACTTATATGATCATATGCAATATGATTTAACAAAATAAAAGCCCGAAGAAATTTTCTTCAGGCTTTTTTAATTACATTTATTTTTAAAATTATTCAAATAAGAAACTTTTGATTTTAGATTCAAATTGTCTAAATCAGTTTTGGGAGCTAAAGTTGGTAGTTTAATATATTTATTCAAAAAAATAGCTAATAGAGTACCCATTGGTCCATCATCGAGATTTTTAAATGATAATTCTAGTCCGGGATGTCCCTGGCTTAGGATAGTAGGTTGTACTTGAAGAATTTCCTTACCACCTTTAGTAACATGATATTTAGAGATAACTAGATTTCCTATGACGTTCCAATTGACCTTGCTGAGATAGACGTATTTTAGGTCGATCATGGGTAAAGCGTTGATTGTAGCCCTTTCTACGCCATTTATTTCAATTGAATAAATTTTTAAAAAGTTATTTTTTAATTTTATTTCACCAATTAACGTGTTTAAACGATTGTACAATTTAATTAGGAAAGGATTTTCCTTATCGCGAGCAGCAATAAAAATCGTTTCTTTGCTTTGATTTGCAACAACTAAAATATTACCAACAGCCAAGTCTGCCTTTCGGATATAAAGTTCCATTGTCAAAGTTTACTCGTTTGCTTTAGCAACAGTCTCTTCGATGATTTTAGCTACACCATCGTTGATATTGCTATCAGTTGATATTTGAGCTATTTCCTTGATTACAGGGATGGCATTGGCCATGGCAACACCGGTACCGGCAGCTTTAATCATTGAATAATCATTGAGATTATCACCGATTGCCATAATTTCTTCAGGTAAGATATTTCTATTTTGAGCGTATTGCAACAAAGCAATTCCTTTTTGAGCATTAACACTATTAATTTCCACGTTATTAGGTGAAGATGATGTTACAACAATATCTTTAATATTCTTAGTAATGTCTTTTTTTAGAGGAGCTAGGATTCTATGTTGATGTTCATTAAAACCAATTAACTTCATGATTTTATAAGATTTATCATTGAAAATAGCATCATAGTTGTCGACAAAATTCATAGGCATCATTTTGACACGTTCTTGAGTGTCTCGCAAAGCTTGTTTAAAATTAATACCAGGGTTTAATTTAACTAGCAGATTGGCTAAGTTATTTACTCGAGCCTCTCTGTCATTTGAAAAGATACCCTTATTAGTAACAACTTCAAAATAAACGTTATATTTATGGAAGTAATCAACAACCTTGGCTTGAGATGCTACAGAAAGGGGATTGCTAGAAATAAGATTCTCTTTGTTGTCGAAGACTTCGGCGCCATTTAAAGTGATAAAGCCAGGATGGATATGATTCTTTAAAAATGGTTTGGCTTCACTCAATCCACGTCCTGTGGCAATAATAAATTCAATTCCGCTTTGTTCAGCCTTTTTAATGGCTTGAATATTGCGATTTGAAACCTCCATTTTTTCATTTAATAGAGTACCATCCATATCGGATGCGATTAATTTAATCATAAAGTTTCCTCCGAATGCGTTATGCTATAAGTGAATGTTACCATATTTTATGGCATTATATATCAAAACAGGTAGGTGTAAATTTGAAAACCTTAATAAACAATGATTGGCAAGATGTTTTAAATAGTGAATTTGACAAACCGTATTATGAAAAATTACGTGAATTTCTTGTAAACGAATACAACACCCAAACGATCTATCCGGAGATGCATAAGATCTATCAAGCTTTTGATTGGACACCCTTTTCTAAAACTAAGGTAGTTATTTTAGGACAAGATCCATATCATGAACCTAATCAAGCTATTGGCTGTAGTTTTGCAGTTTCTCCAGGGGTAACGATTCCCCCTTCATTGCGCAATATTTATAAGGAATTGCAAGATGATCTAGGATGTGAACCAGTTAATCATGGCTACTTAAAAGCTTGGGCCACTCAAGGGGTCTTACTTTTGAACTCTGTTTTGACAGTTAGACGTGGTCAAGCTAATTCTCACAAGGGTAAAGGCTGGGAACAGTTAACTGATTATGCTATACAGGCTCTCTCTGAACGGGGCAAGGTTGTCTTTATTCTGTGGGGCAATGCTGCCAAAAGTAAAATTCCTTTGATTGACCAATCGAAGAATACAGTTATCTCATCAACGCATCCGAGTCCTTTTGCGGCTCGATACGGATTCTTTGGGTCTAAGCCGTTTTCTAAAGCAAATCAGGCTCTTTTAAACTATAATGAAGAAGAAATTAATTGGCAATTACCTGAACGTGCCGATGAAACGGAGGAAAAGTAATGGATTTATTTGAAAGCCTTAAGAATAAAATTAATGGAAAGAACTTAACAATCGTTTTCCCTGAGGGGGAAGAACCTAGAATTTTAGGTGCAGCGGTTCGTCTATTAAAAGAAAAAATTCTCAGCCCTATTTTAATTGGTGATGTTGCTGAAATTACTAAAGTAGCTGCTGATAAATCTTTTGATATTTCTGGAATTAAAATTGTTGATCCTAAGAAATATGCTGAATTTGACACAATGATTGAAAAATTCGTTGAACACCGTAAGGGTAAGAATACTAAAGAACAAGCTGAAAAGATGTTACTAGATAACAATTATTTTGGTACTATGTTAGTTTATCTAGATAAGGCTGATGGGATGGTTTCTGGAGCTATTCATTCAACTGGAGATACTGTTCGTCCCGCTTTGCAAATCGTAAAGACAGCACCAGGCAATTCTAGAATTAGTGGTTCATTTATTATGCAAAAAGGTGACGAACGTTATATGTTTGCCGATTGTGCAATAAATATTAATCCTAATGCTCAAGAATTAGCTGAAATTGCGATTCAAACGGCTGAGGATGCAAAATTATTTGATATTGATCCCAAAGTTGCTATGCTTAGCTTTTCAACTAAAGGTAGTGCTAAAAGCGATGACGTTACTAAAGTAGCTGAAGCAACTAAAATTGCTAATGAGTTAGCACCTGATTTGCCACTCGATGGCGAATTACAATTTGATGCCGCTTTTGTGCCCAGTGTTGGTGCTCAAAAAGCTCCTGGTTCAAAAGTTGCTGGTCATGCTAATGTTTTCGTATTTCCAGAATTACAATCAGCTAATATTGGCTATAAAATTGCCCAAAGATTTGGTGGATTTGAAGCCATAGGACCTATTTTGCAAGGATTGGCTAAACCAATTTCTGATTTATCTCGTGGCTGCAATGAAGAGGATGTTTATAAATCAGCTATTTTAACTGCTGCTTTAGCATTATAGAATTAAGGAGAAATTATGCTCGAATATCAATTAACAACTCATTCGTATGATGATACTGAAAAGTTAGGCGAACAATTGTCTCAATTATTAAAAATTGGGGATGTAGTTGTGCTTAATGGAGATCTCGGTGTTGGCAAAACGACGTTAACGCGAGGGCTGGCACGTGGTCTTGGTATCAAAAGAAATGTAAAAAGTCCTACCTTTACTTTAATTAGGGAATACAAGGACGGTCGGGTACCGCTTTATCATATGGATGCTTATCGATTGGAAAGTAGTCCGGATGAAGATTTAGGCTTTGATGAATATTTTAATGGCGATGGGATTACCATTGTCGAGTGGCCACAGTTTATCAAAGATGAAATCCCTGAAGAACATATTTCTATCAATATCAAGCGTTTATCAGATACTGAACGTCAGGTTGTTATAAAGCTTCATGGCGAAAAATTTACTGATCGCGGTTTTGGAGAACTAGTATGAGTGAGGAATTAAAACTGCGTGAAGCAATTCCAGAAGATGCTGCCAGTCTATTAGCTTTTCTCAATAAGGCTAGTCAGCAAAGTGATTTTATTTCTTATGATGAAATGAAAGATGTTACTGAAAAAAATGAAGCAATTGCTCTGGATGCAATTTATCGATCAGATCGTGATGAATTAGTTTTAGCTATTTTCGACGATGAAATAATTGGTTATTATCGTTTGGAAAATATTGATGACCAAAAGGCTGAGTTTGGTGTCGTGGTCGATAAAGAATTTTGGAATAACGGAATTGCTTCATACTTAATGGAAGATGCTTTGAACTGGGCGATGGAATCACCATTGAAGAAAGTATTCTTAGAAGTGTATAAAATTAACTCAGTTGCGATTCATATTTATCAAAAGTATGGTTTTACAACTGAAACGGAAAAAGCAAAAACTTTGATAATGGAAAAATTAATTTAGTAAATAATAGTTATTGTATTGAAGGATGTCATCTTCTACTAGATCATCCTAACTCTGTTCCAGGTTAGTTTATTAGTTGATATTATTAAACTTAAACTTGTAGAAATGATAAAATCTGTAAAAAATAGCTAATGACTTTAATGTTAAAAGTCACTAGCTATTTTTGTATTTAAAATGAAAAAGTCACACTAGCCCGAAACAAATTTTTGTGGAAGACGGCAATTAGTTGGCTAGTTTAACCATTTTTTTAATTTGTTCAGTTCCAAATTCCTGTTCAGTTTTTAGAAGTATTTCTGCACAAGCTACGCTATCTGCTAAAGCATTATGATGATTTTTTAAATCGATATTAAGTTCCTCAGAAACGGTATTGAGCTTGTGATTAGGAAATTGAGGATAGAACTTACGACTGGTCCTTAATGTATCAATTGTTAAATATTTAGGTGGCATAATTCCGTAGTTAGTTAAAGTGTTTTTTAAAACGCTATTGTCAAAACTAGCATTATGGGCTGCAACTAAATGACTGTTATCAAATAGCGGCCTGATATGGGGCCAAACTTGATCAAAAGTAGGGGCATCAGCTACATCCTGTGGCCTAATATGATGGATTTGAATATTTCTAGGACTGAAATATTTTTGGGGATTAATAAGTGTGTAAAAGCTGTCGATAATTTTACTATTGCGAACCAGTACTAAAGCTAAAGAACAAGCACTAGTTCTACTACCATTAGCAGTTTCAAAGTCCATGGAAACAAAATTCATTGATTATTCTCCTTTAGTATTTAAATCTAATTCAATCGGACAGTGATCAGATCCATAAATGTCATTCAAGATGTCAGCATTTTTGATTAGGCTTTGACCATTGTTGGAAACAACAAAGTAATCAATTCGCCAGCCAGCATTATTTTTACGAGCATTGAAGCGATAACTCCACCAAGAGTATTTAATTTCATCGGGATGAAGCATTCTGAAACTGTCAATAAACCCACTGTTTAATAACTCTGTAAATTTTTCACGTTCCTGATCAGAAAAACCAGGATTTTTATGATTGGTTTGAGGATTTTTTAGATCGATTTCTTCATGAGCAACATTGAGATCTCCACAAAGAATAACTGGTTTATCAGTAGATAATTCTATCATATAATTTCTTAAAGCATCGTCATAACGCATCCGAAAATCGATTCGTTTTAACTTGGGCTGGGAATTAGGGGTGTAGCTATTTATTAAATAAAAGTCAGGATATTCAAGCGTTATAGTTCGTCCTTCGTCATCAAATTCATCAATGCCTAAACCCTCAGTAATTTTTATTGGTTCTTTTTTAGTAAAGATTGCTGTTCCAGAATATCCTTTTTTCTTAGCATAAAAGAAATATTGCTGATATCCAGGTAGATCAAGGCCAATTTGACCCTCTTGTAATTTGGTTTCTTGAATACTGAAAATATCAGCATCTAAATTGTTAAAGGTTTCAACGAAATCCTTTTTTACAACGGCCCGAAGACCATTAACGTTCCAAGATATAAGCTTCATACAATCACCTCGTCACAATTATATCATTATTGGTATAACAGTTAGTTCGTTATGTATCTGACTATGTGATAAAATTAAACATAAGTCTTAGTTGCACAAAGGATGATGAATATTGAAGTTTCCAGTTGAAAAATTACCTAATATTGAATTTAAATTAAATGAACCTCTTAGTAAATATACATTCACTAAGACCGGTGGTCCTGCTGATATTTTGGCCTTTCCTAAGAGTCGCGAGGAATTAGTGAAAATTGTCGATACTGCTAGGGTCAATAAAGTACCCATTACGATTATTGGCAATGCCAGTAATTTGATCATTAAAGATGGCGGTATTCGCGGAATTGTAATTATTTTGCCAAACCTTCACAAAGTAGAAGTTTCAGAAACAAAGGTTACTGCTGAAGCTGGAGCCACAATTATTAACACGACAATTGCTGCTCAAAAAGCTGGCTTAACTGGAATTGAATTTGCTGCTGGAATACCCGGTAGTGTTGGTGGAGCTGTCTTTATGAACGCTGGTGCTTATGGTGGCGAGATTGAAGATGTCTTTGAGTCGGCTGAAGTGCTATTACCTGATGGACAAATCGTTACATTAACTCATGATGATATGAACTTTAGTTACCGTCACAGCACGGTTCAAGATGATGGTGGTATCGTTATAAGCGCTACATTTGCTTTAAAGCGTGGCAATAAAGAAATGATTCAAGAAGAAATGGATCGTTTAAATGAATTAAGACGCTCTAAGCAACCACTCGAATATCCTTCATGTGGTAGTGTCTTTAAGCGACCAAAGGGACATTTTACGGGTCCTTTGATCATTAAAGCCGGATTGCAAGGTAAGATCATAGGTGGAGCCCAAGTTTCAATGAAACATGCTGGCTTTATTGTTAATATCAAGCATGCTACGGCAACTGATTATTTGAATTTGATTCATCTTATTCAAAAGACTATTAAAGAAAAATTTGATGTCGAACTTCAGACTGAGGTTCGCATTATTGGTGAAGAAAAAAAATAAAAGAATGGTAGGTGTTGTCCGTGGAAATAATTGAATCAATTATTTTGATTCTTTCACTTTTAATTATTGCCAATATTGTCAGTCATTACTTTGTATCGATTCCGCCAAGTTTGTTGCAAATTGCAGCTGGTATTTTGGCGGCCTTGATTATTCATGTCAAAATTTATGTCGATACGGACTGGTTTTTATTAGCATTTATTGCACCAATTTTGTTTAATGATGGAAATAATTTTCCAAAACGAGAACTTTGGAAATTAAAGGGTCCTATTTTAGGCAACGCAATTGTCTTAGTTATTATTTCGACTCTAGTTGGTGGTGTCTTTGTTAAGTTCTTAATCCCAAGGTTGCCATGGGCTACTGCTTTCACATTAGTGGCTGTTTTGTCGCCGACCGATCCTATTGCGGTTCAGTCTATTGCTAAAAAAGCTCATATTCCAGATAAGTTGATGCATTTGATCAGTGGTGAAAGTTTGATCAATGATGCTTCAGGATTGATTTGTTTTAAGTATGGTGTAGCTGCAACGGTTACAGGAGCATTTTCGCTACAAAATGCTACGATTGATTTTTTCCATATTTCAATTGTTGGAGCTTTAGTTGGAGCCGCTATGATTTGGATTTTTAACGGTGTCCGATTATATCTAATTAACCAAGGTGTTGACGATTCGATTTTACATGCCATAATTCAGATTATTATTCCATTTATTATATATTACGTGGCTGAAGATGTATTTGATGTTTCTGGTATTGTAGCGGTTGTTATTGCCGGAATCTTAAATATTTCCTCTAATCATAACATGAATGCCTTTACGCCTGAAATTCGGTTAATTACTTCTAGAACATGGGATTTAGTAGTTTATATTTTAAATGGGATTGTTTTTGTCCTCTTAGGAATTGAAATTCCGTTTGCGATGCAAGAATTGATTCACAACGATAATATCAATACATTTTTCGCAACTGTTTTAGCATTTTTAATCTGGATTATGTTAGTAGTAATTCGGTTCTTGTGGAGTTATATCTATTCAACATTTTCTAATAATGCTGATGGAAAAATCATGTTGTGGTCAAAGACTAGATTATATGATTGTTTAATGTCAGGTATTTCCGGAGTTCGTGGCGCCGTTACAATGGTTGGTGTTTTATCGCTCCCAATGACAATTAAGGGTGGTTCGCCATTTCCATCACGAACATTATTATTATTTGTTGCTAGTGCTGTAATTATCTTCAGTTTGTTGGGGGCTACTTTCTTAATCCCTCTATTAACTAAGAACAGCGCACCAGTTGCTTATCGTGGTAATACTTTCAGTTCTACAGCGGATGATTTAGATGATGATGATACTGAAGAGACAGCACCAGTTGAGTTGACTCAAATTGAGGCTAATCGTCTTATTCTTGATAAAACTGTAAAGAAGTTGCGTAATGAAATGGACGATGGAGATACTTCAGTCTATTCATCTGTAATTGCTGAATATTTATATGATTTAAGAAATTTGGGTATTCGTGGCAATAATCAACGAGTCGTGACGCATCAGATCAGCAAGCGACGAGTTAAAGGCAAAAAGGATGCTGAACTTTGGGATATTTGTTTCAATTGTGAATTAGAAGCAATTGATGAATTATATGATAACCATGAAATTTCCGATGAATCATATGATTTAGCAACCAGAAAAATTGCTAAGTATAAGAAAGAAATTGTCCATCGTCGTTATAATACAACCGTGGAATTTTTTATTAGTTATTTTAGAAGAAGTTATTTACAAATTAAACGTTGGATCTATCGATCAGTTAAATACGATGATATTAAACAGATCAATCAAGACTCAATTAAGATTTCAATTGCAGGAGCTAAGAGTGCTTTAGCTAAATTGCAAGAATTGAATCAATCGGATAGCGATGAAATTGATGACAATTTGATTTATATTTTCCAACGTCATTATGAGGATCGATTAGAATTGCTACAGGGCAAATATCGTGGCCGCTCGCCGCAATTTAACAGTGATCGAATGGCCTTGGAGGTAAAGGCTTTAAGTTATCAACGAGCTTTTGTTCAAGATATGTTAGAACAAGGTAAAATCAGTAAATCTACTGCCAATGAATTAAGACAAAATATTAATTATAGTGAAGAAGTTATAAACATAGGAGTGGAATAAAACACTAATATGATGAACTTTTATAATTTTTATTGTTTGTTATAATTAGTTCGAGCTGCTAAGGAGTTAAAAAAATGAATTTTATACCAAGCAATATTTTTACATGGCAGAATCTGGCTAACTTGGTTGATATCCTGGTAGTCTGGTATTTTTTGTATAAAGTTCTGTCAATGTTACGAGGAACTAAAGCAGTACAGCTTTTAAAAGGAATCGTAGTAATTTTTGGTATAAAGATAATTAGTTGGGCCTTAAATTTACATACGGTTTCTTTCTTAATGGATCAACTGATCAACTGGGGGATTATTGTAATTGTCATAATCTTTCAGCCAGAAATCCGGCGAGGGTTGGAACATTTAGGACGTATGCCTTTGTTTAGTTCAACTAGCAATGAAGAGGGTAAAACCAAAAACCATCTGATTGAGAGTTTGGATCAAGCAATTCAATATATGAGTAAACGTCGAATCGGTGCTTTAATAACTTTGGAAATGAATACTGGTTTGGAAGAGTACGTCGAAACCGGAATTGATTTGGATGCCGAAGTTACAGGTGCCTTGCTGATTAATATATTTATTCCGAATACGCCTTTGCATGATGGGGCAGTTATTGTTCGAAATAATCGTATTTCAGTAGCGGCTGCCTATTTGCCACTTTCTGAAAGCAATACGATTCCTAAGGAATTGGGAACACGTCACCGGGCTGCTGTCGGTATTAGTGAAGTTACAGATGCTATTACAATTGTAGTTTCAGAGGAAACTGGTGGAGTAATGATAACGAGAAACGGTCATATGATGTTGGATCTTTCTCGTGAAGATTACCTGAAATACCTTCACGCTCAGCTAAAGGATCAAAATGACAATGCTAATCATTCGATTTTAGATTTCTTTAGAATTGGTCGTCGAAAGAAGGAGGACCAAAATGAAAAAGATAATTAATAGTAATTATTTTTATGCATTTATTGCCCTCTGTTGTGCTTTGTGGCTGTTTTTCTTTGTTAGTACGCCAGGAGTTGGTTCGACCAGAGATTCTAATCAGTCGAATACTTCTACAGTTACTAAAAGAACCACATTAACTGTACCTTTACAGTTACAGGCTGATGTTGATAAATATTATATTACTGGCTATCCTCAAAACGTTAAAGTGACGATTGAGGGTCCTTCAGCCTTGGTCACAGCTACAAAAAATACACAGAACTTTAATCTCTACTTAAATCTAAAGGATTTATCTATTGGACAACATCGTGTTCAAATAAAGGAATCGGGTTTAAATAGCGAATTGACTTATAATATTAAACCAAAGTATGTCACTGTTAACATTCAAAGACGTGAGACCAAACGCTTTGCTGTTGATGTAGATTATAATAAAGAATCATTAGCTACAGGTTATGAGGCAGGAACTACCGAAGTATCTCCTGATACTGTGACAGTTACTGGTGCTGATTCTGAAATTGAAAAAATTAGTAAGGTTGTTGTTAAACCAATCTTGCCTAAGGGAATTAAATCGACCTTTGATCAAGAAGTTTTAGTGCAAGCACTCGATAAAAATGGTAAAACTGTTAATGTTACATTGAATCCGCAGACAGTTCATGTCAAAATTCCAATTACTATTCAAAGTAAGCAAGTAAGCATCAATTTGAAGCAAAAAGGGGATTCTAATAATACGAATTTTACTTTTGAATCAGATGTAAAGAATATCAAAGTCTTTGGGACACAATCGCAGATTAGTGCCATTGGCGATTCAGTAGATATTCCAATTGATGTCTCAGATGTAACAAGTAATACTAAGAAATCAATTGACTTGGGTAGTGCTTTAGGAAATAAAGTGGCTTTTACTGATCCGGAGACGATCAATGTCACAATTAATACAGGATCAACAACATCTAGTACTAATTCTTCAAGCAATAGTACTAACAGTACTAATACGAATAATAGTAGTACTGACAACTCAAATTCTTCGAATACAAATTCGACGGAATCTAATAATAGCGAACAATAATACGCTGGGGGTAAGTTTTTCATGACAAAATATTTTGGAACAGACGGAGTAAGAGGTATTGCAAATAAAGAATTGAGTCCGGAACTGGCATTTAAGCTAGGTCGTTTTGGCGGCTACGTTCTAACGCAACATTCAGAAAATAATGATGCACGTCCACGTGTTTTAGTGGCTAGAGATACACGTATTTCTGGTCAAATGTTGCAATCAAGTTTGATATCTGGACTACTTTCTGTAGGTATCGAGGTGTTGGATCTTGATGTTATTACAACTCCAGCTGTAGCATATTTGATACGTGCTGTTTCAGCTGATGCCGGGATCATGATTTCAGCATCCCATAATCCTGCTGAAGATAACGGAATCAAATTCTTTGGTTCAGATGGTTACAAATTGCCTGATGACGTTGAAGAAGAGATTGAAGAGTTATTGGATGCTAAAGAAGATACTTTGCCAAGACCATCAGCAGAAGGTTTAGGTAGTGTTTCTGATAATCCAGAAGGTGCTCAAAAGTATCTACAATTTTTGAAACAAACTTTATCAGAGGATTTGAGTGGTCTAAAGATTGTCTTAGATACAGCTAATGGATCAACAAGTCGTCTAGCAAGTACTTTATTTGCAGATTTAGGCGTTGATTTTGAAATCATGGCATCACATCCAGATGGTATCAATATCAACAAAAATGTTGGTTCAACACATCCAGAAGAATTAGCTAAACGTGTAAAAGAATCAGATGCTGTAGCTGGATTAGCTTTTGATGGCGATGGCGATCGTTGTATTGCTGTTGACGCTGATGGCAATATTATCGATGGCGATAAAATTATGTTTATCCTTGGTAAATATTTGCATGATGGTGGCCGTTTAAAGAAGGATACTATTGTTACAACTGTTATGAGTAATATGGGTCTATACAAAGCAATTGAAGCTAATGGTATGAAGTCTGTTCAAACTGCTGTCGGTGACCGACACGTTGTTGAAGAAATTCGTAAGAATAACTACAATATCGGTGGTGAACAATCAGGACACGTTGTTTTATATGAATATATGAATACTGGTGATGGTATGCTTACAGGTATCCATTTGCTTCATGTAATGAAAGAAACTGGTAAGACATTAGCTGAGTTAGGTGCACCTGTTAAGGTTTATCCACAAAAATTAGTTAATGTACCGGTAGCTGATAAAAACTCATGGGATAAGCATCAACCAATTCTTGATGTTATTAAAACTGTTGAGGATGAAATGGATGGGGATGGCCGCGTATTGGTACGTCCTAGTGGTACTCAAGCTTTATTGCGTGTTATGTGTGAAGCTCCAACTGAAGAAAAAGTTAGCGAGTATTGTGACCAAATCGTTGAAGTTGTAAAAAACGAATTAAACTAATCTAGTAAATTAGCTAATAAAGTAACACTTTAAATAATAAAAAAGTCTAGTATGACGATCAGTAAAATGGTCATTATACTAGACTTTTTTTATGGAAGAAATTATGTTTGGATTTTTTTAACTGAGTTGAAAGAGCAGAAATTTTAAAAGTTATATAATTTTTCTTATGGTATGTATACCATATTGACTATATCGGTATGTACAAACCGTACCAATTATTAAAAATATAAAAGTTTTCTTGACAAAAAAGCACTCTATTAGTATCCTAGTCATTGTCGCAAGATGATAAAGTTAATTCGAATGAACTATACCATTTAAATAAATTAAACTAGACCAATTAAGAAAGGCTTGAATGCTATGTGTGGAATTGTTGGAGTAATTGGAAATAATAAAACTACTGATATTTTATTAAACGGATTGGAAAAACTTGAATACCGTGGTTATGATTCAGCTGGTATCTATGTCAATAATCAAAATGGAAAAGACTTTTTGGTTAAAGAAGTTGGTAAAATTAGTAAGCTAGAAGATGCTGTTACCAAAGATGTTCAAGGAACAGCAGGAATCGGCCATACAAGATGGGCTACACATGGTAAGCCAACGATTGAAAATGCTCATCCTCATTTTTCTGAAGATAATCGTTTTTACTTAGTTCACAATGGTGTTATCACTAATTTTGAAGAATTGAAAAATAAGTACCTTCAAGATGTTGATTTTAAGAGCCAAACTGATACTGAAGTGGCAGTTCAATTAGTTGATCACTTTGCTAAAACAGGTTTAGATGGCGAAGCTTCTTTTAGAAAGGCTTTAGGTTTGATCAAAGGATCATATGCTTTTGCCATGATGGATAAAGAGCAGCCAGATCGTATTTTTGTTGCTAAAAATAAGAGTCCTTTGCTAATTGGATTGGGTGATGGTTTTAATGTTATTTGTTCAGATGCAATGGCAATGTTAGATCAAACTCATGAATTTGTTGAAATTCATGATGGCGAAGTAGTTATCTTAAAGAAGGGTTCAGTTGCTATCAGTAAGATTGATGGCACTCCAGTTACAAGAGATTCATATACAGTTAACTTGGATGCTAACGATATCTCTAAGGGCACTTACGAACACTACATGCTCAAGGAAGTTGACGAACAACCTAATGTTATGAGAAAAATCTCTCAACATTATATTGGAACTGATGGCAAGTTGAATGTTGAATCTGCCTTGCTTGATGAACTAAAGAAAGCTGATCGTTTGTATATTGTTGCTGCCGGGACAAGTTATCACGCCGGTTTAGTTGGTAAGAATATTTTTGAAAAAGTGGCTGATATTCCAGTTGATGTTGAACTGGGTAGTGAATTTGGCTATCATATGCCAAAACTTTCGCAGCATCCATTCTTTATCTTCTTATCACAAAGTGGCGAGACAGCTGACAGTCGCCAAGTATTAGTTAAAGTAAATGAAATGAATTTGCCAAGTTTGACAATGACTAATGTTCCAAACTCAACTCTTTCTAGAGAAGCTACTTTTACAATGGAATTGTTAGCTGGACCTGAAATTGCGGTTGCCTCAACGAAAGCCTATACAGCTCAAATCGCAGTTGAAGCAGTTTTGGCTAAAGCTCTTGGAGAAGCTAAGGGTGTAGAAGATGCTAAAGACTTTGATGTTAAGAAGCAATTGGCTTTGGCTGCTAATGGAATCCAAACTATTGTTGATGAAAAAGAAAAGATTAAGGCACTTACTGCTGATTATTTAACTGATCAAACGGATGCCTTCTATATTGGCCGTGGAATTGACTACGCTTTGTCATTGGAAGCTGCTTTGAAATTGAAAGAAATCTCATATATTCATGCGGAAGGTTTTGCTGCTGGTGAATTAAAGCATGGAACCATTGCTTTGATTGAAAAGAATACTCCGGTTTTTGCCTATATAAATGATGGTGTTGGTGCCAGTCATACTCGTGGCAATATTCAGGAAGTAGAAGCACGTGGAGCACATGTATTAGTGATTGCTAGTCAAAAGTACTCTGAAGCTGGAGATCAGATTATTATTCCAGAAATTGATGAATTAATTTCCCCAATCATCAGTGTTGTTCCTGCACAATTGATTGCTTACTATGCAAGTTTGGCTCGTGGAAATGATGTTGATAAACCACGTAATCTTGCCAAAAGTGTTACGGTAGAGTAACCTACACTAAAGTAGTACTTAATTGATAGTCTCTATATAAATGATAGAGACTATTTTTTTATTACAAAAAATATAGATTGGTGGTTTTATGAATAAAAAATTAAATTTGTTCTCGACAGTTATGTTTGGGTTAAGTGCCATTATTGGCTCTGGGTGGATGTTTGGTTCCAGTCAGGCGGCTCAAATAGCCGGTCCAGCGGCAATTCTAGCTTGGGTCCTAGGAGCAATTTTAGTAGCAATGATAGCGATGGTTTATGTTGAAATAGGAACGATGTTTCCTGAAGATGGGGCGATGAGTCGTTTCACGATGTATACGCATGGTTCGCTTTTGGGACATATTTTCTCTTGGGCTAACTGGTTATCGTTATTAGCAATTTTACCAATTGAAGCTGTTGCTTCGACTCAATATATGAGTACGTGGCCATGGAAATGGTCCTATTGGATGCACAGTTTTATGAAAAATGGTCAATTGACTTTTAATGGAATTATGATGGCAACAGTCTTGCTTTTAATCTTTACTTTGATAAATTATTGGTCAGTTGCAATTATGGCGAAGTTCAATAACTTTATTTCAGTATTTAAGTTAATCGTACCCGTTATAACGATGATTGTTTTAGTAGCAGCGCACTTTGATATTACTAATATGGGAACTAGTTTCCATGAGTTCATGCCTTATGGCTCAGCTTCAATTTTTGTGGCTATTGGTAGTGCCGGAATTATTTATTCCTACGTAGCCTTTCAAACAATAATCAATTTGGGTAATGATATTTTGAAACCTTCTGTTAATATTCGCCGAGGGATTATCCTTTCACTTTTTATCAGTGCTTTGATTTATATATCTTTGCAGGTAGTCTTTATTGGTGCTTTACCTAAATCGATTGTTAGTGGTGGCTGGTCGCAAATTAATTTCAACTCGCCATTTGCTAATTTAGCAATTTTATTGAATATTTATTGGCTATCGACTTTGATTTATTTTACGGCGTTTATTTCGCCAATTGGTAGCGGAATTGCCTTTTCTGCCTCAGCAAGTAAATCATTGTCCTCAATGCCTAAGAACAAACATTTACCTAAGTGGTTGAGTAATACTAATAATTCTTATAACACGCCACGTTTGGCATTGTTAGTGGACTTTTTCGTTAGTATCATTTTGATTACTTTGTTTAAAAATTGGTCATTGCTTTCTCGAGTAGTGGCAGCCTCAACGTTAATTTCATTATTATCAGGCCCAGTAGTCGCTGGCAGTCTGAGAAAAATGGGACCTGATTTTAAAAGACCAACAAAGATCAAGGGGATGAAATTTCTGGCACCAGTAGTCTTTGATCTGATCAGTTTGGCTATTTATTGGTCCATGTTTCCCACGACGGTTGAGGTTATTATTATAATCATCATCGGTTTGCCAATTTATTTTGTCTATGATTTTCGACGTGGATTTAAAGAATTTAAACAAAAGTTCTATGCCAGTTTATGGCTCATTGTGCATTTGTTTGGTTTAGCAATTATCTCCTGGATTGGAAGCAATGAATTTGGTGGAATTAATTTGGTTAAGTATCCAATCGATTTCATTGTTATATTGTTGTTCTCAACTGCTATGTACTATTGGGCAATCAATTCTTCATATCATTCTGGATATTTTGATGATGCTAGAAAGTTAAATTCGACTGTAAAGTGGGATGAAGCTAATGAGTGATATTTTAAAACGTAAAGAAAAATGGTTCTGGGGTTTAGTTGTTGCGATAGAAGCGGTTTTATTTTACAGTTCATCGATGACGTATAAACAACAGACATCAGTACCTTTTTTAGAAAAATATTTAAAAAATGAACCTTTTAAAAATAATATAAGCAATATTGGTTTTCACTATGGTGGAAAATATCAATCTCTGAAAAATGATGGCTATTATCATTTTGTAGAGTTTTTTGTTAGAAAAGGCGCACATTTCAGTATTTATTTATTGTTAGGTGTTTGTCTTTGCTTGGCACTTTATTCTTATTTCAAAGGCAACAACTTTTTAAGAATGTTTATTCCGTGGTTAGTTACTACTGGATTAGCAGCCTTTGATGAGTTTCATCAAGGATTGACTGGCGGGAGAACGCCATTAGTTGACGATGTGATTTTGGATAGTGCTGGTGCTTTGACGGGTATTATAATTTTAATGTCGGTTTTATATGTTATTAATCATTTTCGAAAGCATAACAAAAAATCGTTATAGATATTTTATCTGTAGCCTAAATAGCGCTCTGATGACTGAATGTAAAAAAGTCATTAGGGCGCTATTTGTGTTTCCAAAATTAATAAATACATGAATGAAATGTATATCTCTTTTTCTTAAATAATTATCGATAAAGTTGTAAGATTTGAATCAAGATAATCAATTATGTTTAAACATGATTATTTTAGATAAAGGGATGGTTTTATTATGACAAATAAAAAAATGATTGATCGTAAAGAGTTATTATTAGCAACTGGTGCTGCAGTATTAGGAGTTGGAACGACTTTTTTTGGTCATCAAATGTCCGTTCAGGCCGCTGAAAATACAGGTACCACAACATCTACTTCTGTAAATACTTCAACGAATAGTGAGACGGCTACTGTCGATACAAATGCTAATTCTAAATCGGATCCCGTTTCAACTAAAACGGAGACATCACCTGTAACAGTTGACAATAAGACCGTTGCTAAACCAGCTACTTCATCTAATTTAGTTAACAGTCCTGTGACTGTAGTTCCTGCAGTAATTCAGACAACTACAGTCACGACAGGTGATTCAGCGACTACACAGCCAGTATCAACAACTACGCCAATTATTCAACCAATAGGTCCTTCCTCAAATGTTAATTCAGGGACTGAATCAACACAAAAAGTTCCTACAGTAACTACTGTAGCATCGATATCGACTCCTGCTTTGAAACCTTTAGATACAACAGTGGTTAAAATAAGTTCAAACAGCGGCTACACTGATGCCAATGATTTTACTTGGAGTACAGACGATACAGATAATGAGGCTGCTTTAACAGGAAGTACAGCTAGTTTGACTGACAATACGATCAGTATCCCTACGACAATAACGGTAACGCCTAATGGTACAACTACTGGAAAAGACTATGCGGTCACGAGTATTGGTGATAATGCCTTTTTAGGTAACAAAACAATTACTAGCGTCAAAATAAATAATGGTATTACCAATATAGGGAACAGTGCTTTTGCTTATTCAAAAGTGCAAAACTTAGATTTGACTAATAATACAACACTCCAAAATATTGGAAATTTGGCTTTTGTCAGCGATCAAATAAAACAAGTCGATTTGCCTGATTCGGTAGAAAACATTGGGGACAATGCTTTTACATATAATAGTGCTTTACAGACAATTGTGTTGCCTCAAAATTTAAAATCATTAGGGAAAGAAAGCTTTGCCGTTAATAATGGTCTGAAAAGTGTTGATTTTTCTAAGGACAGTAATTTATTGAATGTTGGCGACCAAGCCTTTTCTAGTGATCAAAGTTTGACTAGTATTGATTTAAGCCATAATAACCAGTTACAAACGCTTGGACAAGGAGCATTTATTTATGATTCTAATTTAAGCGATGTCAAGTTACCTGACAGTTTAAAAACAATTGACGACCAAGCTTTTTTATCTAATGTAGGATTGAAATCTATTAAATTTGGTAAAGGATTAACAACTATCGGAAAACAAGCTTTTACCTATGATGAAAATCTTAATTATATTGATTTATCAGCTGCTCAAAGTCTTAATTTAATTGATGACGATGCTTTTGAATACAGTGGCTTAACAGGAAATTTAAGTTTACCTGATAGTGTAACAACGATAGGAAAACGTTCATTTGCTGGAGATCACTTGACTAGTTTGAATTTGGGCACTAACTTGCAGACTATAGGCGCCTCGGCCTTTGCATACAACCAATTAAAGAATGTTTTGACATTGCCAGATACAATCACTACCGTTGGGCAGGAAGCTTTTATCAGTAATCAATTGACAGGGGTAACTAGTAATACGGTGGGAATTAATTTGGGATCGGATGCCTTTTCATATAATCGTATTACCGAGATTCTCTTGCCAAAGGTTACTTTGGGTAAAAGCGTATATAATATTAATCCAGCTACTCAGCAATTGGCTGCAATCTTTACTGATTCTGCACATACAAGTATTTCGGATTACTTTAATATAAATATCGGTGGAATTACTGAAAAAAATATGGAAATTTATGATCCTAGTAATGGCGTAACATACCAAAATGGTGTTTTTACGATACCAGCAGGTGTAAAAAGCTTTAATTTTGGTTGGAGCTTAAGTCCAATGTTGCCGGGTGATGCTGGATATAGCGGAATATATGATGTTGTTTTGGATGATCCCAATATCAAAGTCATTAATACTAGTATTCCGACAGGAACTAGTTGGAGTTTCAGTGACAACTTTATTAGCGCTACTACACCTGATGGTATAGACGTACCTTTGGCTAAGATGACAGTGGCGATCATTGATCCGAGTGGAAAAGCTGTGGAAACAATTGATACGACGCAAATTGGAAATTATCAAGTAACTTATAGCTATGGTAACGAAAAAAATACCGTAATAGTTACGGTATATAAAAGAAATGGCGTTGTCGGAATAAGTGGTACTCAGACAACGACATATAATGGACAGAGTCAGGCTCTTGATGTTAGTCATTATCAAATTATTCTTTCAGATGGAACGATTTATCAATTACAGGCAGGAGATTTAGCTTTGACCGATGAAGCTAAAAATGCAGGAAGTTATGGTGTTACTTTAACTACTCAAGGATTGGATAATATTGAGAAAGTTGGTCAGGATAATTTGTACAGCTGGAGAACAGATAGTGGTACAGCCAGTTTTGTTATCAACAAGGCCCCAGTAATTATTCAAGCTAACGATGCAACGAAAATATCTGGTCAGACTGATCCACAGTTGAGTGCGGCAGTTACATTGCCATCTGATTTAGTAAATGGCGATCCTGTAATTTATACGATTACTCGTCAAACTGGAGAAGCAGTAGGTAATTATCCAGTTATTATTTTATTTGACGCAACTAAAAATCCTAATTACCAAATTCAAGTAGAAAATGGGACATTTAAAATTACTCCTAATCATCAGACTATTAATGGATCTGATTACACGATGTACATAGGCGATCCAATGCCAACAGCTACTGACTTTAAAGCGAGTGCAACTGACGATAATGGACAAGAATTGCCAGTTATGATTGATTTAAGTCAAGCTAAGTTAGATCAAGTCGGTGTATATCCAGTTAAATTAAGTACTACAGATGCTCAGACAAAGAATATTCAATTAACGGTTTTGAATAGGAGCAGTGGTGGTTCCAGCAGTACTAACGGTATGGCGGCAAACCCACCCCAAGATGATCAATCAGTTGAGCCTACTGTACCTGAAACCCCAGTTGAACCTAGCGAACCAGAAAAAGTTCAACCTAGTGAGCCTGAGGTTTTAAAGCCGACAACGTCAACTCCATCAGATAGTGAAAAAGGACAAGTAACTCAAAAAACATCATTTTCTAACAATAAAATTCCAGTTAATTATCCAAGCAGACAAATTATTATAAGTGGAGAAATTTATTATGTACCTAATGAGAATAAGCTGGTCGGTCAAATTGTTAAGCCGAAAGCTACTTCACAAGTAGATGAGCTTACGGGTGATCAAAACGTTAATGATCCGAATGTATTGCCACAAATGAGTAATGAAAAAGGTACCTTTGAATCGGTAATTGGTTGGATAATTGGTTTATTAACTTTGTTAGGAATAGATTTAAAGAAGCATCGCAAGATATAAAGAATAAGATCAAAAGAAACAAAACATCGTTCAATTCTTGAACAATAAGGAAGTCCTATATGGCGATTATCAAAGATAGTTGCTGTATAGGCTTTTTTTATATATTAAAAATGTTTATAACTGGTAAAATAAAATCTCAAAATGTGAATCAATATAAATATTATAATAAATTATAATGTTATTACTGTGTAAAAAAAGGGGTTTTAAGGTGTCGAATAAAAATTTTTTTGACCGTAAAGAATTGTTACTCGCTACTGGTGCAGCAATGACATTAGGAATAGGTGCTACTTTAGCCCATCAAACACTCACGGTTCAGGCCACAACCGTCAGTGATGCGACAGCTAATAACAGTAGTGAAGATGTTGGCACTCAGAACAACAATAATACCAATAAATCTGGTACTGAGGATGAAACAACTAATGGGAATGAAACAGATCTAAAAAATACTACAAATAATGATGTATCAGTTGATGCAAAAACAGGATCAACTGTAAACGATACGACTAATAGTGAATCTAGCGATTCAATTCAAAATTCTAATGAAAATCAAATTAGTTCATTGTCTGAACAGACAGGATCTATACCTTCTTCAGATAACTCTAGTAAAGCGGTGAGTAGTTCCGTCATTACAGTGAATCCAGCAGTTGAGAATATAGCAGCTAATGATACTTATACAGATGCCGATAAATTCACTTGGTCAGTTGATGACACGACTACTGAAGCGACGGTAACTGGTTTAAATTCTGATGAAAATATTGCTCTTAATATTCCTCCGACTGTCACTTTAAAGAACAGTAATAATGAGGATAAAACTTATAACGTTACAACTATAGGAAGCAATGCTTTTGTTGGCAAAAAGAATTTTACGAGTGTTCAAATAAATGACGGAATTACTACTATTGGCGATGGTGTTTTTGCTTATACTAATTTAACTGATTTAAATTTAACCAATAATACAACTTTGAAGACAATAGGCGATTTGGCTTTTACTAGTGATCAAATAAAAGATTTAAATTTGCCGGATTCTGTGACTGATATTGGCAAAAATGCATTTGAATACAATAATGCTTTGGAAAATCTGGTTTTACCAAAATCATTAGAGAATATTGGTGATTTAGCTTTTGCTATGGATGGAAATATTAAAACAATTGATTTTTCTCAAGCAACTAATTTGAAGATCATTGGTTCAGAAGCATTTGAAGGCAATACATCATTGCAAAAGGTTGATTTAAGCAATAATAATCAGCTTGAGCATATTAACAATGGAGCATTTATTTATAATTCCAAAGTTGAAAGTGTAATGTTACCTGATAGTTTAAAAACAATTGGCGATCAGGCATTTTTATCTAATATAGCGTTAACTGCTATTAGTTTTGGGACCAATTTAACTTCAATCGGAAAAATGGCTTTTACTTATGATAGTAAATTAGCAAGGGCTGACTTTTCTCAAGCAGTCAATTTAAACTCAATTGATGACGGTGCCTTTGAATATGCTGGATTAACAGGTAATTTAATGTTACCTGATAGTTTAAAAACAATTGGTGATTTGACTTTTGCTGGCAATCAACTAACTAGTGTTGATTTGGGTAGCAATATTCAAAAAATAGGAACATCAGCTTTTGTTTACAATAAATTAGATAGTTTGGCCAGTGCTACTTCAAATGATATAAGTGTTGGTGCGAATGCATTTTCATATAATCGTATAACTAAAATTGCAATGCCTAATGTTGATTCAAGTAATAAGAATTTTGATTTGAATTCAGCAGTACAACAATTGGCAGTTATTTTTACGGATACCGAACATAATCATATTTCAAATTATTTTTCGATTAATATTGGCGGCACGACTGAAAAGAATATGAATATAAGCAATTTGACTAATGGTGTTACTTATAGCAATGGTGTTTTTACAATCCCAGTGGGTGTGACAAGTTTTAATTTTGATTGGTCATTATCAGCAGAAAATGTTTCTGACAAAGGTTATGCAGGAACTTATGATGTTGTTTTAGATGACCCAAGTATTAGAGTTTTTGATACTAAAATTCCTGCCGGAAGTAAATGGAATAAGAGCGATAACTTTATCAGCGCCATTACTACCGATGGACAACAAAAGGATCTAAGCGATTTGACTGTATCAATCGTTGACGCTAATGGTAATACTGTGAATGAAATTGATACTACTAATGGGGTAAGTAGTTATCAAGTTACTTATAGTTACGGTAATGAGAGTGAGACAGCAAATGTTTATGTTTATAAAATTGACGCCATCGTTGATATAATCGGTACTGATTCAAAAACTTATAATGGACAGCAGCAGAATTTCGATCTAAATAAATATCAAGCCATTCTTTCTAATAAATCTACCTATACATTAAAAGATGGAGATCTGAAATTAGTCGAAGATGCTACTAATGTAGGAACGTATAAAATTGTTTTGACGAATCAAGGAAAAGCTAATATAGAGGCAAGTAATCCTCTTTATAATTGGAATATTATCAATAGTTCAGCAGACTTGGCAATTAATAAAGCTCCTGTGATTATTAAAGTAAATGATGTGACTAAAATTATTGGACAAGATGATCCAACATTTAGTGCAGCTGTGACAATGCCCGACGGTTTAGCTAATGATATTGTCTATGAGTTGATTCGTAAAGATGGTGAAAGCATTGGCGATTATCCAATTGATGTCTCCTATGATTCCGACAAGTATCCTAATTATGATATTAAAGTGGAAAGTGGAACACTAAAAATTAGTGATAATTTACGTTCAATTACGGGTTCTAATTACACTATGCATGTAGGTGATCCAACTCCGACGGCAGCTGATTTTAAAGCTTCAGCAACTGATGAGAATGGTCAACCTTTAGATATATCAGTTGATTTAAGTCAAGCCATTCTAGATGCTCCTGGTAAGTATCAAGTAAGATTATTTACGACTGATGGTCAGGGGAAAATGGTTAGTTTAAATGTTCTGGCTAAAGATAATACTGGAGCTGGTGGTGGTACAGATCCAACGGACCCAACAGATCCAACGGACCCAACAGATTCAACGGACCCAATCGAATCCAAAGACTCTGATAAAAATAATTCTTCTAATGATGTTGTCTATTATGTTCCCAATGAAAAGCGACCTTCTGGTCAATTGGTAATTTCTAAAGCCGATAATACAACAGCAATTTTTGAACAAAGTGGGACGAAAACTTTGCCTCAAACTGGTAATGATTCTGATAAATTGAGTAAAGTTTTAGGCGCTATAATCATAATAATGACGCTGGGTGTAATCGATATCAGGAAAAATCGTTCTCAGAATTAAAAAATGGTCCTTTTATCGTTTTATTTGCTCGTGAAATATTGAAATAACGGTATTACTTTGATAAAATAATATGCGGTTTACAATATTTGTGAAAGAAGGAAACAGAAATGTCAGGACATTCAAAATGGCATAACATCCAAGGTAGAAAAGGTGCCCAAGATGCCAAGCGTGGTAAAATTTTCCAAAAGCTGTCTCGTGAGTTATTCATGGCAGCTAAATCGGGTGGTGCCGATCCGGACGATAATGCTGCCCTTCGTTTAATAGTAGATAAAGCTCGTGCAGCCAATATGCCAAAAGACAACATCAAACGTGCTCTTAAAAAGGCTGAGGGTGGCAGTGAAGAACATTATGATGAAGTTACATACGAAGGCTATGCTCCAGGTGGAGTTGCAGTTTTAGTTAAAACTTTAACAGATAACAAGAACAGAACTGCTTCCGCCGTACGTGTTGCATTTACTCGTAACGGAGGAAGTATGGGTTCTAGTGGTTCAGTTGCTTACATGTTTGATCGTAAGGGATATATCGTTTTGGACCGTACAAAGAATTCTCAAGATGAGGATACAGTTTTGATGGATATCATGGACTTAGGTGCTGATGATCTACAAACATCAGACGATGCTTATGAAATCTATACCGAGGCAAAAGAATTTGCTGCTGTTCGCGATGGACTAATCGAAAAAGGTTATGAACTTGCCGATTCAGAATTGACAATGATTCCTCAAAACACAACTCCAGTTCCCGAAGAAAAGAAGGAACAATTTGAACACATGATCGACCAATTGGAAGATGATGAAGATGTTTCAGAAGTTTATACAGCTGCCGCTGATAATGACGACAACGAATAAATTTTAAATAATTAAGACTGTAAACAATTATGTTTACAGCCTTTTTTTTTCGTAATTTTTTTTGAAGGGAGGAATTACAATGACAGCAGAAACGATGGTTAATAATCTTTTGACAGAAGCATGTACCAATAAAATATCTGATATTTATTTTTTACCTAAAGCTAATTCTTATCATTTAGAAGCACAAAATTCGATTCAAAATTATACGGTAGCTGATTTAACGATTGATGAAACTTTAGCAATGATGAATTATTTGAAATTTAATTCAGGACTAGATGTCTCTGAACGTCGCCGGTCGCAAAAAGGTTCATTCAATTTTATATATCAGAATAATAATATTTTTATTCGAATTTCGTCAGTAGGTGATTTTAAAAATCGTGAGTCAATGGTGGTGAGATTGATCTATCCACAAGAATTAAATACGCCAATTTCTGAAGATATAATAGAAAATTTTTTACCGATGGCTCAATTGAAAGGAATGATGATTTTTGCTGGACCAATGGGTTCAGGGAAAACTTCGTTAATGTATGCTTTAGGCAGGCAGTTAAGCTGGAATAAAAAAGTTATGTGCATCGAAGATCCAATTGAAATTGTTGAGGATAACTTTTTACAGTTGCAAGTAAATGATGATGCTGGGATGACTTATGAGGAATTGATCAAGACTAGTTTAAGGCATCGTCCAGAAGTTTTGATCATAGGTGAGATTCGGGATGGTCAAACGGCTAAACAGGCTATTCAAGCAGCATTATGTGGCTATACGGTTATGACAACGATTCATGGTAAATCAAAATATTCAGTAATTCAGCGATTACAGCAATTTGGCGTGGATCAAGAGGAGATAGTTAATGCCGTCAATTGTATTTCTTATCAACGTTTGATTCCCATGAGAAATGAATTACAAATGTTTGTTGATACGATTAATAACACAGAAATAAAAAATTTTATTCAAGAGAATATTACAGATAATAATTGGCAACTAAAGCTTCAAAAATTTTATCAAACAGGTCAAATAGATGACAAAACATACCAAGAGTTTGCACAAGGATAAGAAACTGAAATCTGCACAGCAGGCTGAGTATTTGTTACTGATTAGTAAACTTTTACGAAATGGTTTTTCACTAAGTCAATCAATAAAATGTTTACGTTTACTTAATACTCAAACTTCAGTCTTTGATAAGATTCATCATGATTTAAAGATTGGAAAAATGATTTCACAAGCTTTAAGTCATTTAGATTTACCAGCGGTCATTTTTAACCAATTAGCAATTGCACAAGAACACGGTAAAATGGCTCTGGCATTGCAACAAACTGGGCTCTTATTACAAAGCCAGGCTAAACAAAAAAATAAATTAAAGGAATTACTGATTTATCCGTGCTTTATTTTAACTTTCTTAGTCACTATGTTAGTAGGTATGAAAGTTTATATTGTGCCTCAATTAGAGTTGAGCAGTGGAAAAAACAATATTGATATTTTTTTAGAGTTAATTTTATTAATTCTAATTTTAATGGGCTGCGGTGGAATTTTTTTGATAATTAAAATCAAACAAAAAGATGAATATCAGCGAGCATTATTTCTTGTGAAATTACCGCTAGTGGGTCAAATATATTTGAGCTTCTATCAGTTTTTGATTTTACAAGGTGTTGGAATGCAAATGGCAAGCGGTATGAATTTATATGACATTTGTGAATCTAACAAACGCTTTCAAAAGGATTCAATCCATGCGCATTTAGCAACTAAGTTTATTAATGGTTTAGTTAACGGTAAGAATATTCTGGAGTTGATTGACGAAGACTTTTTATTGCCCAATCAATTAAAAGTTATTTTGCAAGCTGGTGAAAGTGGAGCACAGCTAGCACAAGATTTATTGTTAATGGCGGAATTGAAGTTTGAAGAAACACAACGGAATTTGAAAAAAATTTTGAATTTAGTGCAACCGATTTTGTTTGGAGTAATCGCTATTGTAATAGTTGTTACTTACCTAATTGTTTTATTACCAATTTACGGAATGATGAAAGGAATGTCGTAATGAAAAAAATTCACAAGGCTTTTACTTTAATTGAGATGGTAATTGTACTTTTTATTATTTCACTGTTGTTACTAATTATGATCCCTAATTTGGTGGCTCAAAAAAATCATGCTGAAGATAGATCCCAAGAAGCATTTATTACAACCATCAAAACTCAGAAGGAACTATATTCTGATAACGAAGGAAAAATACCTTCATTGGGTGAATTAGAAAAAGAAAAATATATAACTCAAAAACAATATGAAAAAGCTCAAAAAATTGATGAACTAAAATGAAAAAACACCAAGCTTTTACACTTTTAGAAACAATGATTTCTTTAGGAATAGTTTGTAGTTTATTGATAATTTCTTTATATAACCTCAAAGGTTATCAAGCACATGTAGAAGAACAGCAGTCTCTAATTTGGTTTAAAGACTCTTTTAAAAATGCTTTTAATTATTGTTATTTGAATAAAAGGTCAGGCTCATTATTTCTGAATCAGGACGATAATAAGATCACGTTTGATTTAGATGGAAAAAATGGAAAAAGAAAAATTTATCAAAAAAAATTGCCGACTTTTATGTCTATAGTGTCTGCATCAGCAACAGGTTATCGAATTTCTTCCAATGGTCAAGGTGCGCCCGTTACGATAATTTTCAAATCAACTCTTACTAAGAAAAAATATATTTATAAAATTCAGATGGGGTGGGGCGAAATAAATGAAATTAAAACATAAAGGCTTTGTTTTAGTTGAATCATTGACTTCATTAGCCATCTCATTGTTAATAATTTTTATGTTAACTTATTGTGTCAGTGAACAATTTAAGTTGCTGGATGGATGGGAACAACGAGTGAATGCTCATAAAGTAATTCTTTTGCATCTTAGTAATCCTAATTTGCCTGCAATTATGACTATAAAAGGACAAAAGTATTATTTTCAACAGACTAAAAATAATTATCAAGTCAGTGTGAGGAATAATGTCTATCAAGTGGAAATCAAAACATAGCGGCTTTACGTTGTACGAATCGGTCATTGCTTTAATGGTTACAGTTATGACTTTAGGAGTTTTGCAGCAATCGTTGCAAATATTGAAAACTGTTCAAAATACAACTTTTCGGGATCAATTAAGATGGCATATCACTCAAGAAAAATTGCAAACAATTTTAAAGGACAATCAGATCAAATTAGTAACCGATGACAAGGTCGTCTATTTCGATCGACAGAAAAAGAAATCGATGGTTATTGAAAAATATCCGGCGGGAAGATTATTTATGTTGCGGCTAACTACTTCAACTAATGGAGGGCATGAACCAATCATGATGAACTTAAATAAAATTTCAATTGAAAAAAATCGAAATTTGGTTATCATTACAACAGAGAATCATCTTGGTCAAAAGTCAGAAATGTATTTGAGCAATGATGTTTAAATTATCAAAAAAAGGTCAAAAACATAGCGGAACTGTTATGGTAAATAGTATATTAATATTAGTGGTTTCAATTATGGTCGTAGGTTATAGCAATGCTTATTTAAGCGAGCAAATCAATGATTATCGACAATTGGATAATTTTTATAAGCAACAAATCAAGAAAAAAATTAATAAAAGTAATAAAATAAACTATTGTGAATCTAGGAATCCTTGAATAAAATCGGTTCCAACGTTAAAATTTTATTATTAAGCAAAGAGGTTAACTATGTCAGAAAAAGATATGCAATCATATTTTGATAAGCTAGATGAAGCCAATTCATTGTTAAAAAAGGCTTTGAGAGTAAGTAACATTGAAACACTTGCTGAAACACTAACTAATATTTCCGATGGCAAAGTTTACGTCGAAAATGGTGTTCCCGATGCAGAAACTGTTCAAAAATTAGAGGCAGTTTATCAATCCTTGAAAGATTTAAATTTAACACCATTACAATTGAAGCAAGCTATTACTGTTTCTATTATCAAGGCACAAAAAGAAGATAAATCTGAAGTCAATAAATTGATGACTCCAGATGCAATTGGTTTGATTGCCAGCCTCATTGCTTATGAGGTACTAAATGTTCAAAATAAAAAAAATGTGAACATAGTTGATCCAACCGTTGGAACTGGAAATTTGTTAATTGAATTTATTGAACAATTGAGAATGACTGATAAGTTTCATATTAATGCCGCTGCCCTTGATAATGACGAAACATTAGTGGCTTTAGCCAAATCATTCAGCGAAGTAATGAACATAAATCTTGATGCTTATCACCAAGATAGTATTGCGGAATGGGATATTACTGACATTGATATGGCGGTAGCTGATTTACCAGTTGGCTACTATCCAATTGACGATAATGCTAAAAAATTTAAAACAAAATCCGATAAGGGTCATTCGTATGCTCATCATTTGTTGATTGAACAGACAATGAATAATTTGAATGATGATGGAATCGGTATATTCATCGTACCTTCACAAATTTTCCAAACTGATCAAGCTAAGAAATTATCTGAATGGATGGTTTCAAGCGTATATTTACAAGCTGTTCTAGACTTACCTGCAACCTTATTTGCTTCCAAAGAGGCTCAAAAGGCAATCGTAGTTCTTCAGAAGCATGGCAATAATGCTAAACAAGTTGGAAATGTTTTGATGGGCACAATACCAGATACCAATAATCCAAAATTATTTGAAGGATTTAAGGACCAGTTGCAAGACTGGGCGAAAAATTTTAAAGGTTAGGTGAGATTAAATGTCTAAAATCATGGCCGTTAATTCTGGTAGCTCTACACTGAAGTGGAAACTATATACAGTACCTGATGAAAAAGTTGTTGCTAAAGGGATGGTAGACCGTTTGGGTTTGTCAGACTCTGTCTTTGAAGTTGAATTTAAAGGCAAGAAGATTAGCGAAATGGGAGATATTCCTGATCATACGACTGCAGTTAATAAGATGTTGGATAAGTTAATTGATTTAAAGATCATCGACAACTATAACGAAATTACTGGTGTCGGTCACCGAGTAGTTGCTGGTGGCAGTATCTTTAAAGATTCCGCAGTCGTTACGCCGCGTGTGGTACAGCAAATTAGAAATTTGTCTGAATTTGCCCCATTGCATAATCCAGGACAAGCTGCTGGTATTGAAGCTTTTGAAAAAATATTGCCTGACGTACCGCAGGTAGCTGTGTTTGACACATCTTTTCATCAAACAATGGATCCAGTCAATTACTTGTATAGTATTCCTTATGAATATTATGAAAAATATGGTGTTCGTAAATTTGGCGCTCATGGTACTAGTCATAGATATGTCTCACAAGCAGCAGCTGATTATTTGCATAAGCCTTTGAATGATTTGAAAATTATTTCATGTCATTTAGGTAGTGGTGCTTCGATTGACGCTATTGAAGACGGAAGATCTGTTGACACTTCGATGGGCTTCACTCCTTTAGCAGGTATTACTATGAGTACACGTTCGGGTGATATTGATCCATCGCTTGTAGCCTATTTAATGCAAAAAATGAAAATTACTGATCCAACCGATATGGTTAAAATACTTAATACAAAGTCAGGGCTTTTAGGTATATCTGGCGTTTCACCAGATATGCGGGATCTCTTAGCTACCAGAGACGAAAATGATCGTTCTGATTTGGCTATTAGAATTTATATTAATCGAATTGTTAAATATATTGGTTCTTATATAGCCTTGTTAGGTGGAACTGATGTTTTAATCTTCACTGCCGGGACAGGGGCTAAGAATGCTGAAATTCGTGCAGATATTGCTAATAGCTTTAATTATATGGGTGTAAAAATTGATAAAGATGCTAACGAAAATGGTGCTGGAATTCGTATTATTAGTTCCAAGGATTCAAGTATAACTGTGATGGTTGTACCTACGGATGAGGAATTGATGATCGTGCGCGATGTAGTTAGATTAACAAAATATAGTGACTAAATTATTAAAAAAAGAGACTGTAAGGCCATTTAATCATGGGTTTATAGTCTCTTTTAATATCCTAAAAGGTTAATAACGTTTCTTCTTGGTCATTTTTATATCAAAAAATAGATTAAATTTATTGAAATTGTTGTTATTGAAAGCCTTTACTTTTTATAGGGAACTGTTATATTTAAGGTGTATAAATGAAATTGTAAGATTCGAATGGAGGTCGGTTAGTATGACAAGAAAAGCCTACATGATCGGTACTGGGATTGGTAATTTAGCAGCTGGTATCTATTTAATTCGTGATGGTGGTTTCAACGGGGATCAAATTACGATGATGGGTCTAGAAACTCATGGTGCTAATGATGGTGCCTTGGTTAAAGATTATGAGGATGAGTACAGCAATAAAGCTTTATCTAACAGTAAAGGTTATTTAGCTAAGGGTGGACGTATGCTCAACGAAGAGACATATGAAAATCTTTGGGATTTATTGCGTTCAGTTCCATCTTTGGATCACCCTGGTCAAACAGTTACTGATGATATTTTAAACTTTGATCATGCTCATCCAACACATGATGTTGGTCGTTTGATTGATGAAAATGGACCACGAATCAAACCTAATAAAGATAATTACAAGCACATGCAATTTACCAACAAAGAACGTTATTTGTTAAGCAAATTGATGTTAATGCCAGAAAAAGATGAACAAACACTTAATAACATCAGTATTGCTGAGTGGTTTGCAAGTACCCCTGGTTTCTTTACCACTAACTTCTGGTACATGTGGCAAACAACTTTTGCTTTCAAACGTTCTAGCTCGGCTATGGAATTACGTCGTTATATGAATCGTATGATTTTGGAATTTAGTCGAATCAATACTCTTGAAGGTGTTACAAGAACTCCATATAACCAATACGAAAGTATTATTCTACCAATGCGTAAGTATTTGGAAGATCGCGGCGTAACCTTTATTAATAATCGTAAAGTTACTGATTTGGAATTTAAGGATACTCCATTGCAAGATGATATTATTGTTACTGGTATCAAGTATGAGGAAGTCGATAACGATAACAAAGAAGGCCACATTGACATTGATGAAAATGATCTAGTCTTTGACACTAATGGTTCAATTACTGACAGTTCATCAATTGGTGACTATGACACTCCTGTTAAGGAAAATATGGAATATGCACCTAGTGCTATGTTGTGGAAGAAGGCAGCTGAGAAGTTTTATTCACTTGGCAATCCAGATAAGTTCTTCAATGATCGGGCTCAAAGTGAATGGATGAGTTTCACCGTAACAACTAATAATCATTATCTACTCAACCAAATTGCTCGAATTACACAACAAGAGCCAGGTAATGCCTTGAATACTTGGATTCACAGTACATCATTAATGTCGATTGTTGTACACCATCAACCACACTTTAAGTCTCAAAAGCCTAATGGGTCAGTCTTCTGGGGTTACTTTATGTATCCAAGAAGAAATGGCGATTATGTTCAAAAACCAATTATTGAGATGACTGGGAAGGAAATGCTAGAAGAATTTCTTGGACACTTAGCTGCGGTTGATCCAAGTAAGGATAATGTTGCAAATCATAAACAAGAAATTATGGATAGTATTGTCAATGTTATTCCTGTTCATATGCCATATGCCAGTGCTCTGTTTAATCAAAGAGCTGTTGGCGATCGTCCGGACGTTGTTCCAGAACACAGCAAGAACTTGGCCTTTATTAGTCAGTTTGCCGAACAACCATTTGATATGGTCTTCACGGAACAATATTCATTCCGGGCTGCTCAACGTGCAGTTTATACATTCTTGAATATCCCATTGTCTGAAATGACACCAATGCATCATTATGAAAAAGATCCTAAAGTGATGGCACGTGCCACAAGGACAATGTTTAGATAAAATAATTCACAAACTGGGGCTGAAATTGTTTTCAGCTCTTTTTTTGTGAATTAAAAAAAGCCCAATTGCTCCACTTTGTGAAGAAAAATTCACAATAAAACAAGAATGTTTTCTGATGTGAAATCATATAAAGAATCCTGATATCGTTTCTACGTGTTGATATATCAATGTGAATACGTTTACATCATTTATTTGGATCAAAAGTATTGAACAAAAAAACAACAGTGCTAAGATAAAACGTGAATTAGTTAACAATATAGTTTTTTAATCTTGGAGGTAATCAGATGTTGAAAGGTTCCAAAGATACAAAGGTTGCTGCAAAACCTGATAAAAAAGAAAATGTTAAGCCAGTTATTGATGCTATGGTAGCTAAGGCCCATGAAGCCTTGGATATTATGGATGGATTCACTCAAGAAAAGGTGGATCACATTGTTCATCAAATGGCTATTGCTGGTTTAAATGCTAGTTTTGACTTGGCAAAGTTGGCTTACGAAGAAACAGGTCGTGGCTTAATCGAAGATAAAGTTATTAAGAATATGTTTGCCACTGAAGAAATCTGGCACTCAATTAAACGTGATAAAACCGTTGGTATTATTGAAGACGATAAAGAACATCGTTTGATAAAAGTTGCTGAGCCACTTGGAGTTTTAGCTGGTGTTACACCAGTTACTAATCCAACTTCAACAGCCATGTTTAAATCCTTGATTGCCTTGAAGACACGTAATCCAATTATCTTTGGTTTCCATCCTCAAGCACAAAAATGTTCTGTTGCTGCCGCCAAGGTTATGTTAAAAGCCGCCGTTGCTGCTGGAGCTCCTGAGGGAGTTATCCAATGGATCGAAAAGCCAAGTATTGATGCTACTTCATATTTGATGAATAATGATGGCGTTGCTAGTGTCTTGGCAACTGGTGGTCCCGGAATGGTCAAGGCTGCCTATTCAACTGGTAAGCCAGCTTTAGGTGTTGGACCTGGTAATGGGCCTGCCTATATTGAAAAGACTGCTAATATCAAACGTGCAGTTAACGATATTATGATTTCAAAGACTTTTGATAATGGTATGGTTTGTGCCGCTGAAAATAGTGCCATTGTTGATGCTGATATTTACGATGATGTAAAAGCACTCTTAGAAAAGAACAAAGTTTTCTTTATTAAGAAGTCAGATTATAAGAAATTATCTGATGCAATGTTTAGACCAGAAGGTGGAGTTAAAGGTCCTATCGCCGGTCAATCAGCTTTGAATATTGCTAAATTAGCAGGTATTAAAGTTCCTGCCGATACGAAAGTCTTAGGTGTAGAAATTTCTAAGGTTGGTCCTGATGAACCACTTTCAGCCGAAAAACTTTCACCAGTTCTATCAGTCTTCAAAGTAAGTGGACATAAAGAAGGCTTTGCCAAAGCCGATGAATTATTGCACTTTGGTGGTTTAGGTCATACAGTTGGTATCCATACAATGGATGAAGATTTGGCCACTGAATTTGGTATCAAGATGAAAGCTAGTCGTGTACTAGTTAATACTCCTGCAGCTATCGGTGGTATTGGTAATCTTTACAATGAAATGATCCCATCACTTACACTTGGTACAGGTTCATGGGGGAAGAATTCCATTTCTCATAATGTATCTTCATTTGATTTGCTTAATATTAAGACAATCGCAAGACGGAGAAATAATATGCAATGGATTAAACAACCAAGAGTTTACTACGAAAAAACTTCAGTTCGTTATCTTGAGGACCTTGAAGGTATGAAGCGAGCCTTTATTGTCTGCGATCCAGTTATGGTTCAACTAGGTTACGTTGATACCATTACAGATGAATTGAAACGTAATAAGTTTAAAGTTGAGTATTCAATGTTCTCAGATGTCGATAATATTGTTACAACAGATGTCGTTAAACGTGGCGTTACTCAAATGAACTTATTCAAACCTGATACAATTATTGCTTTAGGTGGCGGAACAACTATGGACGCTGCTAAAGATATGTGGTTGTTCTATGAACATCCTGATGTCGATCTCTTTGGAGCTAAACAGGGGTTCATTGATATTAGAAAACGTACTTACAAGTTCCCTAAGCCTGAAAAAGCACAATTCGTTGCTATCCCAACAACCTTTGGTACTGGTGCAGAAGTAACACCATTTAGCTCAATTATTGATACAAAGACAGGTACAAAGTATCCAATTGCTGATTATGCATTAACACCAGATGTAGCCATTATTGATTCACAATTTGTTGAAACAATGCCAGAAAATATCATGGCTGAATCAGGGATGGATGTTTTAAACAATGCTATTGAATCTTATGTAGCTAATATGGCTTCAGATTATACAAGACCATATGCTTTGCAAGCTATCAAATTAGTCTTTGATAATCTTGAAAAAGCAGTCAATGGCGATCGTGATGCTCAAGCAGAAATGCATAATGCCTCAACACTTGCAGGTATTTCATTTGGTAATGCCTTTGCCGGTGTAGGTCATTCAATTACAGATGTTTTGACAAATGCTTATGGAATTAGACATGGTTTAGCTTCAATTATTGCTTTGCCACAAGTAATTAACTATAACTTTGGGCAACCAACTAAGATGACCATGTGGCCTAAATATGAAAGCTTCAGAGCCGATTCAGATTACGCTGCAATTGCCAGTTATGTCGGTTTAACAGGTAAGAATGAAGAAGCTTTGAAAGATGCCTTAGTTAAGAAAATTGTTGATTTAGCCCATACTGTTGGCATTAAGCTAAGTCTAAAAGATAATTATATTGATAAAAAAGAGTTTAATGATCAAGTTGATTCCTTAGCTGAACAAGCCTTTGGCGATCAATTCTCCTTCACAAATCCTAAAGAACCATTAATCTCCGAATTGAAACAAATCCTTCAAAATACATATGTCGGTAAGGGAATCGAAAAATAATATTATTTAAAAAATCATTCTTAATTAAGATTGATTAAAGTGTAAGTATCCAAGGATGCCATCTTCCACTGCGTTAGGAATGGTCTGGAACGTAGTGGGCGGACTTGGAGCCTCTTGGCAACCAAGCTCCACCTTTATCTAAGTGTGTTCCACACTAAGATAAATATCACTACTGAGACCATCCTAGCTCCGTTCCAGATTAGTTTATTGGTTGATATTATTAACCTTCAAACTTGCAACAATGATAAAATTCAAATCTAAAAAAAGAGCTAATGACTTTTTATATTATAGTCATTAGCTCTTTTCGTGTTTAAAATATTTAAAATGAAAAATTATATAACAGTGACATTAGCCTGGAACGAAAATTGAAATTGGCTCAGCTGTGAGATTATTCTTGGCAATTTATTGCTTAGAATAAGGCCGAGCTTGGAAATTATGCGTAGCATAAGTTTCAAGTCGTGCCCACAGCGTTCCAGCCAAATTTCAATTTTTGTGGAAGGCGGGATACTTACACTTTAATCAAAATTAAGTAAGACTTTTGACCAGTTACTAAATTTTTTTGTTAGCAGTAATTAAACGATAATTATAAGAATTAATTACCAACTCCACGTGATTATTTTGAAGATAGTAGTTTTTGCCACGTTTAATAATAGAAGTTTCAGAATCGCTAATAATTTTGTTAACTAGATTTTTAATTTCTTCATTCGATAAGTTAGTTTGTAACTTTTTATTAACACGATCAAAAACTAACTTTGTATAACAAATATTTTTTAGGAAGACTGCTGATTCAGGAATCAAAATTATTTCCACCGATCAATTAGTTTGGAAGTTTCTTTTGTATTGTTAGTAAAGACACTGTCCAACTTTAAGGTTAGTAAAGCGTCGTAATTATCATTGTAAGTATTTAAGATCCAACCATTAGTTTTGAATCCATTTTTGTGAGCTAATTTAACTAACTTAGGAGTCCATTGATCTAATTTAAGTGAGATAAAATCGATGTAGCGCGGAGCGTTTTCAATTTGTTCACTGTATTGACGTTCGGTTACGGAATCAAGTAGCCAAAGGGTCGGAACGTTTTTGAGGGCTTTGTGAAAGGCTTTAAGGCCAGGTAAATCCTCATCTTGGAAAATAACGTTGTTAGTCATTTTATGAGCTTTTAACTCTTTAACTAAAGCTTTTTCAACGGCAGTATTATCGCCAGAATTTTTTTTAGTTTCTATTATATAATGAACTTTTTTACCATAGCGTTTAAAGACATCTTTTAACTGATGAATTTTTTCGCCGTTATGTAATTTTACAGTGTCAATTTTACTGGAATCAGAAGTTGAGATGGTAACGTTATGCCCAGTTGATTTTTTAAGATTATCGTCGTGCGAAACATAAAGCTTGTTATCTTTACTGAGCCAGACATCTTGTTCGATATATTGAGTCCCGTCCTTGATGGCTTGATTATAGCCACTAAAAGAGTGGTCAGGGTTATTATAAGGACTGCCACGATGTGAAAATATAATTGGAGTATCGGGAGATGCGTGATCGACGCTTTGAGTGATTGAAGTTAAATTTTTAGCTTTGGGAGCAGCGGCAGCTTGGACATTGGTTGTTGGTAGAATTAAGCCTAGGAGTGTCAGGAGCAACAAAAATGATGCAATTTTTCTTTTTTTCATAATATCCCCTCTGAATTTATATATCTTAATCATAGTGTACTAGAAAAAAAAGTGCTACCGCAAGTTAATGGGTAGCACGAAAATTTTAATGAAGCTTATTTTCAAGTTTTAATTGTTTAGTTTTTTCACGTTCGATCTTCAATTTTTTCTTTAAAATAGCATTTTTCCAAAAGCCATGTATTGAAACAGCAATGGGAAAGGTTAACAAGGCAACGGAAGCTGGTATTAACCATGGATTTTTTTCAATTAATTTAAAGCTTTCGTCATTATATTCTTTGACATCTTGGTGTAGTTTTTCAGGTGTAAGCATAATATCTCATCCCTTCAGTTTTCTAAAGCATAACGTAATTTGGAATCGCTGTCACTAATTCTTACTGATGTTAATAGATATTCTTTGTTAAGATGGTTTTATGCAAAGATATTAGAAGAAGGTTCCAAATGAAAAGATTTGAGAGTTTTAAATTATTCCAATTGCGTGAAATAGCTATTGGATTGACCTTTATTGGTGGATTTATTGATGCCTATACTTTCGTCCAACGAGGGCATGTTCTAGCGGCTGGTCAAACAGGAAATATCGTTTTCTTGAGTGTTGATATTGCTAGACATAATTTACCCGGTATTCTTACTAAAATAGCTACAATGGTCTTCTTTTGTTTGGGAATTATAATAACTGAGATTCTTAAACATAAAAATAATCGGAGTCATTACTGGCGTCTGACAAGTTTGGTAGCTGAATTTATTATCTGTTTAGTCGTCGGCTTTTTGCCTAAAACAGTTTCCAATCTTTACGTTGTGCCACTGTTGGCCTTAGTAATGGCGATGCAAAATGTCTCATTTGATCAAATTGAGGGTATGGGATATAACAATGTTTTCTCAACTGGTAATCTAAAGAAAGCCATTATTGCTTTTAAAGCCATTATTGCTTTTTCAGAATATTTTTATCATAAAAAGAGTAATAATATTGTTGTAGCTAAGACATACTTTGAATTGGTACTAGGTTTTTCTGGCGGTGCAGTAGTCTCGGCTTTATTGCAAAACTGGTTTACAATCAGAACAATTTGGTTCGTGCCTTTATTATTATTGCTAGTTGGTGGTTATTATACATGGCTGCTTTATCGGCGAGATGGTATTTAATTGCCAGAAGTAAATTTAATACCAATGATACTGATTAGTAAGAGAATTACAAATACCCAAGTTAATGGAGACATTTTATCGCCAAATAAGAAAACGCCAACTAGAATAGAGCCCACAGCTCCGACACCAGTCCAAATAGGATAGGCTAAGCTCATAGGCATTTTTTTAACTGCCAAGGCTAGTAAACCCATGCTTAGAGCTAAGCCAACAATAGTTAAAATTGTGTAATTTAGTTTAGTGAATCCATGACTTAGCTTCATAGTAGTTGCCCAGACAACTTCAAACAATCCCGCAGTGATTAAATAAATCCAATTCATAATATTTCCTCCAAAAAAATAAGTACCCCTAGCAATTCCTTCATTGGCCTAACGGAATTGGTAAGAGTACTTCTGTAATTGACACCCGGCGGTGTGATTTCTTTAAAATCATTCTAGCAAATAAATAAGGACGTGGCAAATATGATTCGTAAAATGCATAAAGATGAAATTGAAGTAGTCAGTAATATTTGGCTCAATGGTAATCTTACGGCTCATAATTTTATTGATAAGAATTATTGGTTGAAGGCTTTAGCAACTGTTAAAGAACAATTTCAACAGGCTGATGTTTATGTATTTATTGATAATAATGTGATTAAGGGTTTTGTTGGTGTAACAGATAATTATATTGCGGGTATTTTTGTAGAAGAAACCTTTCGAAATCAGGGTATTGGTCAGCAATTATTAAATTTTCTCAAACAAAATTATCTTAAGCTATCTTTGGATGTTTATGATAAAAATATTATGGCTCAGAAACTTTATTTGAAGAATGGTTTTAAAATTGTATCGCAGGATATTGAGCAGGACAATAATGAAAAAGAGTATCATATGCTTTGGAATCAAGGGGAAGATAAATGAAAACTTGGCGGATAATCAATGTTATATGGTTATTATTATTTTTGGTAGCAATCTTTTGGATAATGGTAAGAAAAACTGATGGAACAGGGTTAGTTCAGACACCACAACTTCGAATGGTGACATTGCTGATTTTAGGGATTTTCTTAGTTTTGGTAATTGGGTGTCAGCTTTTAGCATTATATCTTATAAAGAAACATAAGGAAAAATAGGATGTCATCTTCTGTAAAAATTGAAATATGGCTAAAACGGTGTAGGTACAACGTCAAATATTAAATTATATTTAACCATAGAAAAAATACTCCATAATTATTAGGTTTCTTGTCTAACAGTTATGGAGTATTTTGTTTTTAGAATTTATAAGAGTGTTTAAATTTTTTATTGCACTTGAAGTTGAATTATTTCAATGCTATTTAATTACCCAACAGTCATTTGTTCGGCTATCTGATCAACAGTTTGTTTTTGATTGCTAGTAGAATAATATCTAGCGGTTAAGGTGTTCAAATTGATAATATGTTCAGTCTCTGGGGATGGACCTTCTGTGCCATCTGGTCTGATATCATTGCCATTATAAAGTCTTGTCCAATAGTGCGCTGTATTTCCTTCAATTGTGAATGGCAGAGTAGAATTAGTGGTTCCTGTTCCAATATAGTATCTACCATCACCAGCAGAATCAGGGGTAATTAGTAGCATGTGAGGAATATCAGACGTATCAAAGTCTCTGTCATATTCATAAAGCATTATGCCAACTATCTTAGGATCGGAAACAGATTGAGTGGAACTATTTTTATTATTGTTGCTGTTATCACTGGCATTACTAGTACTAGAAGATGCAGCAACTGATACGTCAGCCGCTTTACCCTTAGCAATGTTTTCAAATCCGTTCTTAAGAACATTATTTTCAGTGGGGAATAAATTTGGTGTTCCATTAGTAGTTTGATCAACTAAAACAATTGGCTTGCCGTTATGAAATGTAAAGAAATAGGTAATGTGATCCGACAAAGATGATTCATTTTCATTGTAATTATAAATAGCAACAACATTATATTGATAATTTCCTTTACCCGTTTTATTCCAACCAATTGAAGCATTATTATTACCTATTTTTACATGTTTCAAATCATCTGGATATGTCGTTCCGTTTGAAATATTTAGTGAATGCTTACCGTCATATTTAACGTAAGATTGGTGCATTGTTGGTGCCCATTGATTGATAAATTCTTTTAATTTTACATCTTTGTCGCTATTCCAAAGAACTTTGGAGTTTTTGATAGATGATGTTTTTTTATGGCTAATTGATGTAGTAGCCGTCTTTTTACTAGTAGAATTATTAAAATTGCTATTGCATCCAGTTAAAAGAAGAGTTCCTAATAAAAGTACAGATATTGCGTGTGACGTTTTGATTATCATAAATAAATTCCCCCCTAAATTTTTAATACAGAAATATTATATTAGATAGTCATGTCGTAATATGTCATTTTTTGAACGGCTATAAAACTTAAGTAAGTTTATAAAAAAAACATACCAATTAAGGTATGTCTTTTAAAAAAGATCGCATCAGCATAATTTATTTTAAAATGAATTTATCCTTGTTGAACAATCGGATGTTTTCTGACAACAAATGTTAATAAGTAGGAAGCTGCTAAAATAACAGTTACTACTAAGTATGGATAGTGCGTATTCCAGTCCATTAAAGCACCTGACATCAAAGGTCCAATAACATTTCCGACACTAGTTAAAGACATATTCATCCCATTGATCAACCCTTGATTAGAACGGCTAGATTTAGTCAAAAGTGTCGTAATAGCTGGTCTTAAAAGATCAAATGAAGAGAAGATAATTAAGGTGGCGACGATAACTTCAATATGTGAATGAGCTTGAGTGATCCAGAAAACACAGATAGCACTCAACAAGAATGCAATACTGATCAAACGCATTTCACCAATTTTATTAATAATCCAGTTAAAAGCGGCAACTTGAAGAACCAAAGAAATAAGTCCGTTCAGCGTTAGAACCAATGCAATAGTACCTAAACCGAAGTTAAAGACTTGGTTAACGTAAATACTATAGATACTTTCAAAGCCTTGCAGACCGAATGATGAGACCAAGATCATTCCAAACAGCATTGCCATTGGTAAAGTAAGGATAGATCTGATTGAACCTTTTTCTTGGGCTTTTTTTTCAGCCTCAGCTTCTTCAGCCTCAAGAACTTCTTTGTCTTCTTTCAAGAAGAAGTAAGTAAAGATGGCACTAGTAATACTTAATACACCAGCAACCCAGAATGGTGTTTTATAAGTGATACCAGCCAAGATACCACCCAGACCTGGTCCTAGGATTAAGCCACCACTAAAGGCGGCAGATAGCCAGCCAATAACTTTAGCACGATCTTTTAGAGTGGTTAAGTCTGAGCCCAAAGCCATAGAAGTTGGAATAACCATAGCAGCTGATAAACCACCGATAATACGAGAAAGATTAAAGATTGGCAGGGTCGTAGCAACAGCAAAGATGAATTCGGAAATCATATAAGTAAATAGTCCAAATACAATCACTGGTTTACGACCAATTTTATCAGACATTTTACCAACGATTGGTGAAGCAACGAATTGTGCAAAGGCAAAAAGAGATGTCATAACTCCCATTTGCGACGTTGTGAAATGAAATTCGTTTTTGATAAATGGTGTAACTGGAATAACTAATCCGATCCCTAAACAGATCAAAAAGTTACTGAATACAAGAATGTAGATTGATTTTTTGTTCTTTCCCATATTTTCCCCTCCCTATAAGTTATTTTGAGTTCAAAAAAACTACCATCTGCCGACAGTAGTTGATTATAAGAAAACCGATATTCTAAGAGAAGACTTAGATACCGGCTGGTTATGAACTTGAAATCTCACATTACAATTAATGGTACTATGCTTCTATATTAAAGTCTAATACTTTATCTGAACTTTTTTAGTAAATTGATATAATGAAAATGACTTTTGGCATATAAATATTTTTTAAATAGCTTCTAATAATGGACAATCGGTATAGAAGTGGCTATTATAGAAACATGACTTAATAAGGAGGTCATATTTTTGGATTTTCGAAGCGGGTTGAACAGTGATAAACCCCAGATAATAAATTTACTAGTAGATTCATTTAAAGAATACATTACAACTAAGAACATGTTTCCTCAGGAATTTCGCTCAAGTGCTAAATTTGACAAATTAATGCGGAAATACTTTGCGCTAGAAGTAAATGTATTCATGAAAAAAGGTTTGGTTTATGTTGGAGCTGACGGAAAGGGTAAGCCTAGAGCAGTTGCTCTAATTGAATTCAATCAAGGTAAACGGATCAATAATTGGAACTATCTATCAATGGATGGTTTGCGATTGCTTCCAGAAATTATTAAGAACGGATTCAATGGTTTCAATGCATTCGATATCTTTAAATTCGAAGATCTTTTCGATAAGGTTAAAGGTAAGAAGAAGTGTGTTGTTGAATACTTGGCAGTTGACAGAAGTCTTCGTGGTCAAGGTATTGGTAGCAAGATGCTCAACAATCACATTAGCCCTTACGTAAAGAAAATTGGTTATAGAAATATAATCCTTGAAACTAATACAAAGAAAAATGTTAAGTTTTACAAGAAGAATAATTTCTCAGTGCGCTCAGTTAAACATGTTAATTTGAGTCATGGAGATGTTAATGATTGGGTCTTGTCGAAGGCCATTTAGATAAAGTAAAAGAGCCGTCCACGTTGTGGGCGACTCTTTTTTAATAAAAACAACTGATTCCTACGAAACAAGAATACCAAATTAGGATATGTCTGTATTCATTATTAAGGAAACTTAATTTTTATTATGAATTTATAAAGCTAGGCGGAATGATATTTTTAACTGTTGCTAAGCGCATCCGTCATGCTCCAAGTTAAAGTACCAGAGTACGCTCCAGGTTGAGTATTAGAATCCAAATTAATTTTCCAATCGCCAACGCCAACATATTTGGTTAAATCAACGGATTGGTCATTGCCGCCAGTAAAAGTATCCGATCGAATAGGGGTGCCAGTAGGTAAGACTGGTTTCCAAGAACCCTTATCATCAGGTGAGGAATTTCTCTGTTTGAGAAAGATTAATCCGGAACCATCTTCACTGAGAGTGTTTTTTCCAGAATGCATCCTTTTATCTTCATCATTGTTATCGTAGGCTACATTTACGTAATAATTACCTGATGAGGGATGAGCAACTTGCAAGCCTCCATTGGTAGCAACGTTAGTTAGAGTTAAATTTTTTCCATACATATTTGCGGTTCCAAAATCAATATGGGGTAAGTCTGTAAAAGAATCAGAATTCAAGACAGTCACAGTTGCATCATTTGAGACCATATCTCCTATGGAAGCATTGTTTGAAGATCCATTTTTGATAGTAGCATTGTTAACGATTGTTCCTGCAACGGTGCTTTCGATTGTGGCATCAAAGGTAAGTGTCCCAGTTTGATTAGCGGGAAGGGTACCTAAAGCAATATTTGTTAAAGAGTTACCGTTAGTAATATTTTTACTAGAATCATATGAATTGTTGTATTGAACTGAACCTGAAACTAATTTCAGACCAGCAGGCAAGTCATCGGTTAAAGTTGCACCATCGGCGAGGGATGTACTGCCATTATTTACGCCATAAACAATTTTATAATGAACTTTTTCGCCCCATTTACCAGTGGTACTGTTTAAATACGTAGTATCGGAATCATTTTTAACGGTCTTAGTAAATGAACTTGAATAAGTTGTTTTTTTAATGGGAATATTAACCGATGCTTTATATTCATTATTAGAAGTATTTACTTGAGGATCATACCCGTAAAAATATCCTGTATTCGTGACAGTTTTGTCCTGTACGGTTGAGCTGGCAGCGTTAGTTATAGTTGTTTCAAAGGTAACTACAGATGATTTATTATCGCCCAAAGTTGTATTGGTATTAACATTTAATTCTCGGGTAGCTGAATCATAAGTAAAGCTGTTAGTAGAGTTGCCATCGACTTTGATGGAATTAGTATCGAGTTGGAAACCTTCAGGAATGATATCTGACAAGTATGAATAGTTAAATTTACTGTTCAAACCATTGTTTGACATCTTTAAGCTAAATTTTAATTTGTCGCCAACTTTGTTAGTGCCATCGGATCTAGTCTCATTAGTATAAGTTTTAGTGGGATTAGGTACGGCATAAGGTGAATAAGTGACACCCATTGTAGAACCGAAGTGAGCTTGTTGTTTGGTTCCTAATTCGACAGCAGGCCATTTCAAGGTATAAGCGGTATTACCGTGTTTACCTGTACCTAAAAGATTTTGATCAGTGGAACTGTCAATTTGTCCCTTTCCAGATGAATCAAAGTGACCAACCCAGTTAGTAGCATTATTATCATTTGAAATGTCTTGCCCAGTAAAGTTGGTAAAACCATCAGGCATAGAATTAGTAACCAATAGTTTACTAGCAGACGAAGAGGAGTCCATACCATTATTGATGTATAGGCCTAAACCATCTCCTAAAGAATAGATAGGAACGTTATCGTTAACATTGCTAATTGTACCTAAAGCTGTATCTTCACCGAATAAAACTTGAAAACTTTGTGTGTCAGCATTAGGATTGTACAAATATAATTCTCTTTGAACAATGGCAGCATTAGTAGGAGATGGGCGTAGAACTAATTCTGCATACAAATTATAGGCCTGATTACCGTTATAACTAGAAGCGGTTCTTGAAAATTCACCTACAATTTTATAGGCTGGACGATCTTTATCGCCACCAACGTAATATGATTTATTTTTTAAACCAATATTACCATTAGAACCAAAAGTATATCCTAATAATGAGAAATCTCTGGTAGTTACTTTCCCATTATAAGTGGGTGGAACGATCATAAAGTCTGGGGATGTAAAAGATGCCTGAGCATTCATAATACTTTGAGAAGAACCCTTCCTTGGAAAAAAGAGGCGTAATATTGATTATTGTTATTTAGAAATACATTAAATTTGGAATATGAAGTAAATTGTCCACCGTTAGAAACACCGACAGTTGGGCTCAGAAAATCGCTATCGTGATTCCCGATTGCACCACTAGGATTGATTGCAGCACCAAAAGCATATCCTAATTTTATAGAATTAGAGATAGGGATATCTCCAATTTGAGAAGTGGCTGAACCAGTAGCTCCATATTTGACCCAATTGGTAATTCCATCATTAAATACGTTTTGATTTACATCGGCCTTAACTTGTTGAATCGGAATTAAAATTAATGCCAAAAGGAAAATGAAGATGCTGACTAGCAGGGATTTCCAATAATTTTCCAATTTCATGATTATTATTCCCCCATTTGATAAAACAATTTTTAATAAAAGCAAAGTATATACTTATCACAATATATGTTTATTATATAGGTTAAGTACAATTAGTCCGTTTCAATTCTTATAAATCGTTTTATGAAATGTTGATATAAATTTATAAAAACCGATAAAATAAGCCATAATTAGACTATTTATTGAGTATTTCACTTTTATTTACATTAATTCGTTAATGGAAAAGAAGCTATATACAATTGTGATAAACTTAGTTCATTAATATTATGAAGGGCAAAAAATGACTATAAACTTTACAGGAAATCTAACTAATCAAAAGATTTCTATTGATTTTGCTAATAGGCAAGGAAAGATTATTTACTATTTAATGAAGCCTACTGAGATTGATAATGAATCAATCTTTTTATTGCTGAATAATTCAAAAATAGTTGGAATGGATTTTGGTGCTTTAAATAATGGCGATAAAGCTAATTCTTTTATTGAAATAGTTGTTCCAGAGAATATTATTGCTGCGGATTTCTTCTATTGTTTAACTAAAGAAATAGTTCAAATTGGCTATCAGATTAATGTGGATTATAAAATGACTATTTCTGAAGAGTCGAAAAAAGTCTTTCAGGAATATTGGCGACAGATTTTGCCCTTGCTTCAAGCGTTTGGTTTAAAATCTGTTTCAAAACGTAGATCAATAAAGCCTCGTCATAAATTTTTGAAGTCATTGTCGGATGTACCTTTTAAAATCGACTATAAGGGCAGCAAAGCCACAGTCTACTGGCTTAAACGCAATGAGTTTGTCGTCAAAGCTGGTGCCACCTTAGTAGCTGAACCACCCTTAACTAAGGCTGGTATTATTGGCTTTGCGGGAAAATTTGGTTTACAGTTACGTCAAGAGTATGAAAAACAAATTAAAGATAATATTTTGATTGAAGATATTAGTCTGCGCAGTGTTAATGAGATAGGGACATTCCTTTATTTTGTTGGGACTAATAGCTGGCTACAATTAAAGTCGCCTGAAGGAAAAACCTTAGATGAATTAACAATTGTCAAATAAAAAAGGCTTCAAGGATTAGTTATTTTGAAGTGAATCCCAATAATTGGAGTGAATTTTATTAATATGTCTGATCACAGAAATGTGGTCAGGCATATTTTTTTTGATATTTATTTCTCATTACAATTGGCGTTAGCCAATTGTTTGATTGTCGAATTCGTTTATTGTTATAAAATTTGATCCATTTAGATATTGCTTGCTCTAATTGTTTTCGTGTTGCGTATTTGTGATTCACAGTGTCCTCTCCGCGAGAAATTCTTATTGAATTGACCATTCGAGATAATGGACGATAGCCAAGGCTTTCAGCCTCACTATCTTCATCACGTATGGATTTAATATCTTTAACGATTGAAAAATCTGAATCATATTGAGAGCCATAATGAATCTATCGTTTTGGCTTTTTCTCTGTTCGATCCATTACGGCCTTCAATTTTTTTAGATATGCATTCTCGGCTTCTAAGTATTCAAGGCGTTTCTTTAATTCTTTGTTTTCTTCCGCTGAAGTTGCCTTCTTCTTTTCAGACATAGTAGTGACTCGCTTCCTGCGATCAGCGAAACCATCGACACCATGTAGATCATATTGATGTTTCCATTGCCATATTGTTCCTTGATTAGAAATATCAAAATGGTCTGCGGCTTCTGGATATGAAGCATTGTGTTTCACCAACCAAATAATTACTTTCATTTTGAAGGATGGAGAGTATCTTGCAACGTATTTGACCTAGTGATACCTTTGAGTCCGTGCTTATTCCACAATCTGATCCAGTTTAGAACGGTATGACCCTTAAAGATTCCTAATCTTTTAGCAATGGTAGTACTTCCGATGCCATTTTTATAAAGTCTGATTGCTTCTATTTTTGTTTTGATATTATATTTAGCCATAGAAAAACCCCTTGGTTGGATTTCTCCAACTCAAGGGGTTCACTTCAATCTGTATTCATTATTAAGGAAACTTGATTTTTATTATGGATTTATAAAGCTAGGCGTCAAAAACGACGTCGACGGATGAGATAAATTTCAATTTCCGCGGAAGGTGAAATTTTTACACGGACTCTGACATTGTCCAAGTTAAAGTTCCACTATAACTGCCTGTTTCAACGGTTGGTGCTAGTTTTAATTTCCAATTATTCACGCCTACATAATTCGTTAATTGCAAGCTCTGTTGGTTTCCTGCAAAATCAGATGTCTGAATAGGTGTGCCAGTTGGTGAGATTGGTTGCCAAGTTCCGACATCGTCAGATGAACTAGTTCTTTGCTTGATAAAAATCAATCCAGAATCATCAGAAGGCAAAGTTTTGCCATCGGTAGTTTTTAATTGAGAAGTCGCATCATCATTATCATATGATACATTCACATTAAAATTGTTACTATTTGGATGGCTAACAATTAATTCACCATTAGTTTTGACATTAGTTAAAGTTTTGGCTTTGCCATAGACGTTAGTGGATCCAAAATCGATTAAATTTGGAACGCTTAGAAAAGTATTTACGTTTTGCACATTTAAATCGGCATCGTTAGTTAATACTTTACTATAGGTTTGACCAGCGGATGTTTTAACGTTTGTTATGTAAGCATTATTGGTTATTGTGCCAGCAGAATTGGCGGTGACAGTTGCCTCAAAACGTAATTGGACGTTTTGTCCGGCTTTTATAGGTCCAACTGCTCCGACATTCATACCCCAGGTTTGATTGTACCAATCGCCAGTAGTTCCTTTTGCTTGGATAGAACTTAAGTCAACTTCTAAACCACTAGGTACCTCATCATTTATGGTAGTTGCGGATACAAGATAATCCTTGCTGCTTGGAGCTACGCTATAGGTAATTAGAGATAACCTATTTTATCGCCCTTTTTTCCAGTAGTAGAATTTTGATAGTCTTCATTGTTGGAAATATTTTTTACTTGTTTCGTAAAGCTTGAATTAAAATCTGCTGCTTGTACGGGAATATCTACGGAGGCATTAAAGGTATCTATAATCGTTGGAGAAACCATGTAATCAGATCCCAAAAACTCAGCTGAATTAACTAGGTTGCCACTCTCATTTAAATTACTTAGAGCATCATTTGTCAAAGTAGCTTCAAACGTAACGGTCTCATATTGATCGTCCGTTAATTGGAAAGGCATGGGGACGGTCAATTTTCTTGTTGTTGAGTCATAATCGGTTGGATCCGGCTGTGACGCCGCAGTACCATTATATGATCTGGTGATAGAGCTGGTATCAATTTGAAGCCCTTTGGGAATTTGATCAACGATTTGTTGAGAATTCCATTTTGCCCCATAACCATTATTGACTAATTTCAAACTGAATTTAAGTTTGTCACCGACTCTATTTGTTCCATCAGATCTTGTTTCATTAGTATAGGTTTTGGTAGGAGTAGGAATAGAATAAGGTTTAGCTGTAACACCCATTGTTGAGCCAAAATGAGCTGTTTCGTTGGGCTTCAAAGTTTTTTCATTCCATTTTAAGATGTAAGAAGAATCAACCGCAGATGCTGTAAGTTGAGTTCCTTTAGGATTGTCGTTTACCTCTGCACCTGTTCCTGAAGGTACTCCTCCAGAAAGACCAGAAGTCCAGTTAGTTGACATTGCTTGACCATTGTAACTATCGAAACCGTCAGGCAATTGATTGGTCGTCATTAAACGATATTCTTTTGATGAATAAATATCTTGAATATATAATCCTTGTTTATTTCCAAGATCCCAAATTGGAACGTGGTCATTAGAGATACCATTATTACTGCTACCCAACTTAGTATCTTCACCAAAAAGCGTAACGAAAGAAGCATCTGTTGATGCAGTATTCTTTACATACATTTCACGTTGAACAATGGCTGAGTTACTTGGTGAAGCCCGTAAAAGTAGCTCTATTTCCATATTATATGTTCCGTTTTTGTAACCAGAATTATTAGTTCTTGAAAAGTTACCAACTATTTTATATGCTGGATTACCGTTTTTATCAGATCCTATGTAGAAATGTTTTGATGTCATACCAGCATTACCTGTAGAACCGTAACTGTCGGGACTTCCCAAAATTGAAAAAGCAGAACCTGTTCTACCGTTTAAAGAGGTAGAATTTTCAGGCGAAATCATAAACCCAGGTGAAGTTGTTGAAACATTTTGCTGATTTAAAGTAGTAGCATTTGAAGCTGAGTTTGATCCTTGAAAGACAGAACTAATATAGTTTCCACCGTCATCCAAGAAAATATTCATCTTGGAAAAATACAAGTTCATACCAGCAGCCACCGAATTATTGGTTATTGAGCTGTCAGGGCCAGATGTAAGATATGAACTGGGAATCTGGTTACTAGTGTTCGATGCGAGTCCAAAAGCGTAACCCAGTTTTAAATTATTAGCAATTGGTATTTCAGCTATCTGATTATTCCCAGATGCCCTCCAGTTAGTAATACCATCATCAAAGTCTGAAGCACTAATAGCAGTTGCTGCAGATACTGTGATATTATTAAAAATTAAGAAGGTAAATATTATTGAAAAAAAGCCCATCAAAAAGTAAAGTTTTTTTCTCATAGCAATCCTTCTCCCCAAAAAAATATATCATAATAATGTTATTATAATACAATTTTATGACACATTTTAATCAATAACTATAAAAGTATATATAGAATATTAATTTGAAATAACTTATTTTAGAAAAGAATATTCTTAGCATTACTAATTATTGAAAGAAGAAAGTATAATGACAGAATTAAATGATAAATTTTCAAATAAAAAAAGGCTTCAAGGATTAGTTATTTTACTAATTCTTGAAGCCTTTTGAGTTAAACTAATAGTTTTATTTGTTGATACTTGTAGCAAAGTCAGCAATATATTCTGAGTTGTCTTTTAGATTAAGACCGCTATTAATTGTTACATCGCCAAGCCAAACATATTGGTTAGATGAAATTTGACCCCAATATGAACCATACTTGTTAACAACTAGTTTAGAAATCTTCCATGCAGAACCGGCAGGAAGAGTTTGATCGTATGAATTAGTTGCATCGTTGTAAGTCTTAGTAGCCACATTAGTTGTAGCAACTAATCCCTTATTAGGTGTAGGAGTTACATAAGTGTTGTTGTTAGTAGTGTCATTAATTTTAACATCGGAGGCAAGCACATAAGCATTAGTAGCAACTTGATAGTAGCTGTTGCTGTTAATAGTTTTAGTTTCACCCAATTGCCATGAAGAATTGGCTGCAAGAGTTGTGCCTGTTTCATTACCGTCAGCATCGACTACTTTAGCAGTTGTAGATAAGATACCAGTTTTGCCAGCAACACTAGCCGTTGTGGTGTCGGTATTTGTGTCAGTAGTTGTATCTGTATTGTCTTCAACAGTCATATTGGTTGAAAGAGCGTACTCGTCAGTAGCAACTTGATAGTAAGTATTGCCGCTAATATTAACGATCTTTCCTAGTTGCCAATCTGTGTTAGCACCAAGTGCACGATTTTGGATAGCTTTACCAGTTGAATCGACTAGGCTAGTTACTCTGTTTGTACGGCCAACTAATTTAGTTGCAGCTTGTGAATTTTGTTGTGAAAGTGAAAGTACTGAAGGTGCTAATAAAATTAATGCCGAAGTAATAAAAATGTTTCTTTTTTTCAAATTTGTTTCCTCTTTTTCGATATGTTTTAAATAAGATACAACTTGATTATATATTAGCAAGTTAGCGATGCAAGACTATATATGAAAATAATTTTGATTAGAAATTATATATTAAATGGATTGGATAGCTTTAGTTATAAATAGGAATTTACAAGTGTATTTTTCAATTTTTATATTATTTTAATAATTTTACTAATTAGCAAAATTAAATATTGCTTATTATTTCGTTCTATATATTTTAATTATTTTATTTATTAGAGTATTATAAAATATTGGAATAGGGGTGATATTTGATACGAAAAATTTTTAGTAAATTTGAATTTTCCTTGTTTTTGCTATTGCTATTAATTTCTTGTATATTTTTTAGTTTTGAAAAAAATGTTGCGACTGTAAAAGCAGATACACAGACGGTGACACCATATGCCACACCAACATCTGATCCTATTGTTTTTTTGGGAATATGGTTTACTAATGGCTATTCTCTGCAACCTGAATCGGATTATTATACTCAAATTGGTCAATCCATCATTATTCATACTTCAGCTAGTAGATCAATTTGGACAGTGTTGACTGGACTAGCGGATTCGCCGCATTATCGTTGGTTTGAATCAACCGATTATGGTAAGAATTGGAGTAGTGTTTCAGAAGATAATGGCGGACATCGAATGAACTTTCCGGTTACTCCTAAAACAGCTGGAACTACCTGGTATCAACTGGATACGCAGTACTATACATTATTAACGCCATTTTTAAAGACTCATATTTATTCGAAAGTTACTGCGGTGCACGTTAAAGATCCAGTGAATGCTACCAAATTAAATGTGACAGCGGATAATGATTATATTTATAATGAATCAAGTTCTGATTTGGCACAGAATTATACTTTTATTCATGCATATCCAGATCCAGCTGATGCTACTGGTAAAATCACTTATACTGTTGGTAAACCTAATTTGGCTAGTTTCGCAGCTGATATTGAAAATGGCGGTACAACTAATCAGTTGGTGGCTAAAGCTGGAGCAGTCGGGAAAGTTAGAGTAACAGCTACGATGCAGAATCCCAATGGTACTACAGTCAGTGGATATAAAGATATACAGGTTGGCGGAGGATTGGACGATCAGAAAGTTAGAGTTGGTCAGCCAGCTACTTTTAAGATGCATGGTAATGTTGACGGAACTAATTCAAATGCTAACGGCAGCATTCAAATCAAGTGGTATAAGTATGATAAAGATGGTAATAAAACTACTGTAGCTACAAGTAATAGTAGTAATTATCAGGATTATGTTGATTACACGATTCCTAAAACTACGATGGATGATAATAACACTCAATATCAGGCCCAAATAACTGTTTCTTTATTGGGAGGAATCATTCAGACTGATAGTTTAACGACTAATAAAGCCAATTTGACGGTAGAAAATGATCCGGATATTTCTATAACAAGTAAAGTAGTTAATAATACTTACGATGACGGGACAAACACAGATGATCTATTAAATAAAGTTACTAATAATGATCAAGTTTCGTATGAGTTTGATTTAAAAAATAATAACGATAATTCTGTTTTGACAGAGGGAAATTATGTTATTCCTCTACATAAGGAAACTAAAGTTAACAAGGTTGAATTAGATGGCAATAAAATTAATAGTGATAATTATTCTTTGATTGATGATTCAGATGAAAACAGTACAGACCTAGTAATCAGTGGGTTGGATTTTGATAATAGTATAAAGAGTCATCAAGTTACAGTTGATACAACTGTTTCAGGGATTAATAATAAGGAAAAATTTAAATCCACACCGTATTATTATGGCAATGATTATGGAACTACAGTTTATAGAAAAGAAGCCATCCAGCATGAAATAAATTATGTGAATAATGATCTAAATGCAACAGTAAGTAATTTGAATTTTGGAACCATCAGTTCAGGAGTAAAAAATCACATACAGTATCGTTCGGATGAGGAAAATTTGCCTAATAATATAGTTAATATTGATGATCAGAGAAGAGATAAAAAAGCAATGAAAGTCTATGTCTCACAACCCGAGTCATTAGGAAATAGTTTGTCATTAAGATATTACGAAAATGGAAAATATACTAATTTGTCAAAAAGTAATCTCTTGATTAATGCTTTTGATAAAGACAATGTTTCCTCCATAGGTTGGAAAAAAGATGACGGAATATTGCTGTATATTGGCAATACTAATCCAATTGCCGGAAAATATAGTACTGAATTAGATTGGACTTTTGATGATAGTATATAATTGATTACTAAATCACGAGCTCGAGGATGTCGAATTATAAAGAGGAACAATATGAAAAATGATAATTGGCAAAATGAATGGGCATATAATAAATATTGGGTAATGTCAAAGTCTCAAAGAATGTACGATAAAATTCGTCTAATGTCGAAAAATAACGAGTGGTCTGAAGAAAAGAATCAAGAGTTTCAAAATGATATCCAATCTTTGGAAAAGGTTAAACCTACAAAGGAAACTTTGACTAACGTTTATCAACATATATGGGGGTATTTCAAGAAAATATGTACTGATTCTGAGAGAAAGGAATATCTTCGATTAGTTGAATGCTTAGAGCCTGCTAATGATAAATTAGGCCCCTTTTTAAAAAATATGACATACAAGTATCAGATAAAATATCTTATGGATTCAAGGATAATAAAAGAGATGAGGAAATAGCAGCTCTTAGAGGTAATGGATGGGGTAGAAAATATGCAACAGTAAACTATATCAATTTCATTTGTTAGTTATGAATGAAATGATACGCCAAGAATATAAGCCAAATGAAAAGTGGTTTGATCCTTTTTATAGAGGTACCAGTTGTAAACCGTATGAAAAATTAGAGGAAGTGCCATCTACTTGTCCAATTTATCCAGAACATAATCAGCAGTATTTAATTGATTTATTTGTGGAAGCACAAGGGATTGATCCAACAGACTTTGCTACCAATAATGCTACGGGTACAGCAATCAAAATGTTGTACAGTCACTTGGAACTCAAGGCTTCAATGACTGAATCATACTTTAGAGATAGCTTAAATGAGTTGGTTAGAGCAATTATGCAATGGTTAAATATATCGGACTATGAGAGTCGAAAGATTAATCAGAAATGGACTCGTACGGCTATTCATAACAGTTTGGAAGATGCGCAAGTTATTTCTCAAGTTTCTAATGTTTCATTTGATGAAGCTATTGCTAAAGCAAATCCAATCGTTGATGATTGGCAGGAAGAAATGAAAAATCGCCGTGATGATGAAGTTAATCGGGATGGCTATTCTAATCCTGATAATCTCAATAATTTGAATGGTAATGAAGATGACTAAGCTCAGTTATTGGGATAAACGTTATCTTAGGATTAAAGCTCAGGAACTTCAGAATACTGCTGATTATGAGAACAATCTAAAATCGAGATTATCTAGCTTAGAGTATGAATTAGAGCAAGAAGCTAATACCTGGTATTCAAAATATGCTAACAATCATGATATTGATCCTGACACTGCTAAGAAGTTATTAAGTACTGTTGGTAGTACTAATTGGACTATGACTCTTGAAGAGTTCAAACGTAAGGCTATTAAAGGTGGTTACACTAAAGAACTAGATTCGGAGTATTTCAAAAGTAGAATAGCTAGGTTGCAGAATTTAGAAGAGCAACTTAAAGAAATTAGTAGTCGTTTTGCAAGTGATGAGACTGATAGTTTATCTAATGAATTAACTAATCAGTTCCAGGAAACTTACATGACGACTATTTTTAATACTCAGGTTCAGCAAAACAAGATTACCAGTGAGTTTGCTAGATTCAATGAAGATCAGATTAAATATATTGTTAATCAGCCTTGGCACAAAGAGGATTTCTCTAAACGAGTTTGGAAGAATTATCATGAAGAACTTCCTAATCAATTAGTTGATGTCATGCTACGTGAAACGTTCATGGGTTACAGCCCTCAAAGTGTCACTAAGATGTTTCAACAAAGATTTGAAGGTATTCGTAGACATCAAATACATCGATTAGTCATTACCGAGATGGGTCATATTGCTGAACAAGCTACTTCTAAAGCTTATGAGGAGTCTGGTATTGAAGAGTTTCAATATATGGCAACGCTTGAATCTCATACTTGTGAAGTTTGTGCTCACTTAGATGGTGAAATATTTAAGATGTCAGAGAAAAAGGAAGGTATTAACTATCCTTTAATTTATCCTCATTGTCGATGTACTACTGTTCCACATATTGAAGGACTTCCTGATGTTAAGAAACGTTGGATGCGTGATCCAATTACTGATAAAGGAAGATCTATTGAAAATATGTCCTACAATGATTGGTATAAAGCTATGCAACAGATTGCTGCCGATAGTATAATTGGTATAAGGACATCGGATGGTGTTAATATTACTGGCATTAGTCAATATCTTGTAGATAGGTCACTTGAAAGAAATGTATCGATTGATGACATAAAAGATGCTTTGATAAATCCACTAAAAATTTTTCCTGTAAAAGTTGATACTTACGGAAGATCTTCAAAAAAATATGGTGGTGCTAAAGTAACGGTAGCAGTTAACCCTGAAACAGGTAATATTGCTACAACGTATCCAACTTCAACAAATAGAGCAAAGAAATGGAGGAGTGAAAATGATAATCAATGAAGTATTGAATAGTGAAGAAATTAATTTTTTAGAAGAACATATTTCAAATGTGAATTATAATCGGGAATTAACATCTGATGAGTTCGAGGACTTTTATTCTAAAGTTGAAGATTTATATACACTCCAAGGTTTTGATGAAAGCTATGATTTGAATGACATTGGAAAAGCCGCTGAACCCATTATAGATAAGCTTGCTAAATACTAAGGCACCCAACAATTGAATTGAGTGCTATTTTTGTACCCTTTTGACCTAAGTAAGTCGTAAAAGTGCTTATTTTTTATACCTTGATTGTGGTCGCCCCACGTAAATCTAGCGAGAGAGGATTTTTAATTATGAAACGAGAATTTTTAAAAGATTTGAACTTAGAAGATAAAGTTATTGATCAGATTATGTCTGCCAATGGTGCTGATATTGAAAATACCAAGAAGTCATTCGGAGATGTTGATTCCATTAAACAAGAGAATGAGTCATATAAGACACAACTTGCTGAACGTGATAAGGATATCAAGTCACTATCCAAACAGGTTAAAGATAATGATGATTTGTCTAACCAGTTAAAGGATTTACAAGGTAAATACAAGACAGATACCACTAATCTTAATAATCAACTAAGTCAAACAAAATTGAACGGTGCTTTGAATGAAACTTTAACTGCCGCCAAGGTTCGTAATCCTAAAGCTATCAAAGGATTGTTGAATATGGATGACATTAAATTGAATGATAAAGACGAATTGGTTGGTGTTAATGATCAGCTCGATTCGCTCAAGAAGACGGATGCCTATTTATTCGATGAAGGACAGCATCAAGGATACAGTCCTGCTGGTGGTAATGGTTCTCATGATAAGAATGACGTTCAAACATTAACTAATATATTTAAAGGAGAGTAATAAATAATGCCAACAATTAATCATGTTGACGCACTTAATTGGTTAATGAAAAAATAAATGGTCTAGTTAATGATTTTAGTATGGATTCATCTATATTAGATAAAGTTTTCGATAAATTTATAAAGGCATTACCTAGTGACCTGATCGGTCTTCTAGATAATGCCTCTTGATGTAAAAAAACTATATTTTTCTATTAAACCTCAACGTACTCAATAGTTGAAGGCTGTTGTTGTACTTTCAACCTTTAGAAGAATAATTAAAAATTCTAAACAGCTGTTTAATTTAGCATCTGAAATACTTAATTTGTTTAGGTGTTTCAGATGTTTTTTTTAATGGAGGGGAGCAACTTATTGAATAACTTTGATAGTAATAAAAAGTATTTTGGTCGTTATCTTAGGTATGTTAAGCAAGTGGAAAGACTTGCAGAACGATATAATGAGTTGAGTGTAAAGGTAAGTTCTACTCACGGTGTGGAGCTTGATGGTATACCTAAAGGTAATAAGAATTACTTTTTAGATGATGATATCGTTGAATTAGATGAGTTAGATCATAGAATCAAATTAATAAAGAATGAGAGTATAGGTTTTAGACGTGAGATAACAAGTGCTTTAGATCACTTAGATAATCCAGATTGTTCAGCAATACTAGAGGAAAGGTTTATATATAATAAACCAATGAATGTTATTGCTGATGATATATATAAGTCAGACAGACAGACTAAGTACAATACATAGTTACCATGTATCTCCTCCTATTTAATACGTACCCCGAGTACCTCGGTAGTATAAATGGTATGTTGTTTATGGCATCATGGGTATATGGTAGTGTAAAGGCTAAAGCAATCGTATATAACTAAGTAACAATTATTTTTATCATCTATTAATCAATTGAGTGAATAATTATGTAGATCATCATTGATCAACAAATAGATTGAAGTAATAATAATCTTGGATCGTTGTGAGTTGGGATAGAGTGGCAAGTGGTAGCCATAGTCAGGGCAGTATGCTGATAGGTTTGTGTTAGTGATTATAAAATTAAAAAAATAAACAAAAAAACAATTATTTTTTTGTTTTGGTGCTATTGAATAATATAAAAAACAAATGTTTAATGCTTATGCAGACCCTTGCAACGCCGTTCTAAACGTTCTAATGAAAATTGATTGAGCCAAGATTTCAAAGGCGGGCATGAGACCCCCTAATGGCTCACAGTCGAGGTTCACGCCGTCACTGTACATTTTTTCTCATGAATTTTGAAAGGAGTGTTAAAAATGAATATAGAGCAACTTAAATTCAAAATAATTGATGAAATGTGTGGTTATACTTTTACTTACAAAGGTCAGCCTTGTGGCATGGAACCAATCGGGAAGCAAGCCAACTTTACGTTTCAAGCATGGTCTGGAGATAAGAATAAGGATTACAAAAATATTGATGAATTGATGACAGATAAATTTTATTCTGGCAAATCACTTAGTGAATTGATTGATACAGTTGAATTAGATTTTATTTAGTGGAGAGTAGGAAAATATTATGAATATTGAACAGCTTAAAGCCAAGATATTAGATGATGGTTCTGGCTTTACGTTTACTTTAGACAGTAAACCATGCGGTATGGAACCAGACTCAAGAAATAAAGAAACTTATTACCCAGCTTGGTACGGTGATAAAAATAAAGACTTTAATAATATTGATGATCTAATGAGTGATGAATTCTTTGGTGGTAAATCAATGGTTCAATTAATTGATGATATTGAGTTAGATTTTATTTAAGATTCTAAATAGATGTTTAGGGGAGTTATATGAGTTTAGAAAAAGTTAATCTTTGGGTTCAAATAGTTAGTACGGTAGCTACGTCTGCTGGTGTTTTAATATCACTTCATTATTCAAGAACTAAATCAGAAACAAAGTATTCCTTCTTTTGTAAACTTATTAATCAAGAAAAAAGGATATTAAGCCAGTATGATTATAGAAAAATAGAGTTTGGCGCTATTAGTGCTAATGAATTTAATATTGGAATTCAGCAAGTAGGTATAGAATTTATATCGAATCCTTTTAAAAAGGAAGTAATCTATAGAGATTCTAAATCTTTTGATGAGAATAGTGGGGAAATTGCAAAAGCCAGAGAAATATATTCCAATAAATCCAATCCATATTTTGGTTTAAAAGAATTCAATGATAAATGGGATAAAAAAATGTTCGTAAGACCATATATTATTGATATGTCTGGGAGAATAAAAAAGATGAATTGGTTCAAAATGCTTAAACATAGATTTAGAGTAAAGGATTTTGCTTATAAAGGAATTCCATACAGTTATTTTGATTTGCTTTAATGAAAATAATGGCAAAACAGACTTTTTACAGTTAGATAGTAAGATATTTAAAAAGATTAAATCAGGGGAATATAATGTCGAAAACACAAACGTTAGATCAAGCATGGCATTTAATTGATTTTCAAGCCAATTTATTCAATTGGGGACTTGGAATAATTACTTTAATATTTGGAGTTGCTGTATTAATACAATGGGGATTGAATCATAAAAAATTATCAAAATTAAAGAATGAAATTACAATTGAGTATGATGGAAAAATCGTAGAATTGAAAAATGAAATTGAGTCTTTAAAAACTGACATGAAACCCATTACAAATATGGATGATACATTGATGGATTTAAAAAATAATTATGATAGTCTAATAGAAAATATTGAAATTTTAAATATGAAGACTTCAAATCAATACCAGATTAATTTTATGAGCGATCCTCAAATTGCTGAGAATAAAAAAGAAGTATTACAAAGTTCCCTAAAAAGATTTGGTTATCAGGTAGATGGTGAATTACATAATATTCTTTTAGAAACAGAAGGAAAAAATTATCAAGATAAAAAAATGTTCGATATAAGGGTTTCTTTTATAGGCATTAGAAGAAATGAAGAAAATATAAAATCTAATATTGAAGTATTGGTTAATAAGGCAATACCAGATGCTCTTGATATTACTGTGGATAAATATAAAGATAATTCATTGTAAAAAGAATGAGTGGTATGAGTGGAGAGGTAAAATAAGCATGGATGGTCTAAATAATATATATTCACCAAACTTGGATATTGATGTAGTTAGTCTTAATTTAAATTAAATCAAAAAAATGTTATTCAAATTATATGAAATGGGAAAAATGTTGACTTACTTGGCTACTTAAAAACGTTAATTCATCAATCATCAATGTTTGAAGACATAGTATAAATTAAATCAAAAAAATGTTTTATCAGAGATGCTTATTATTAATGAATAAACCTGTTATACTATGGATATACAAAAAGAGAGATGCAGTAGTTACATCTCTCAATTATATATTGCTGTAGTAAACACAAAAGATATAGTAAATCAATGGTTAAAGCTATCTATTCAGTCTTTTGTATTACTATTTTGATAGACCTAATTAACTTTTGCAGAAGTTAATTTTGAAAGGTCTTTTTTTTTATTAGATCTTTAAATTTATCAATAGCAATAATTAACTTTCCCATACCATCCAAAGTACTTGCAGTTTCATTTAATAACTGTGAAATAGCGTTCATTAGATAAGCTAGGAATCCGATAAATATTGTTACCAATATAATTATGCCGACCAGTGTTTCTAAGGCAGTTCCTTTCTAAGGAAAATGATGTTTTGATTGAACATTGACATCACTCACTTTCTTGGTTTTGCCACTGATTTACTACGGTTCTTATTATACCAAGATTTTCAATTCATTTGTTAAGTACAATTACAAGAAGATTGGTACCATATCGGTTAAAGTGCTTGGTATCATTGATAAATAAACAGTTTATCATCTGATACAAGATATAGATTTTTTTTATTTTGTATCACTACACATAGTTATAACGACTAAATATATATAACATAAATAATTTTAACGAGTTTTAACATCTTATTTTCATGTGGTCAGTTTAAAAAACTGTTATAATATGAGTGTACAAAAAAGGAGATGCTCGAACATCTCCCAGATAGCCCGTTTAAGACGGTAGCTACTTTAATTTTATATTGTTAATCAAATAACCGTTAAACCTGCTAAAGTTTAAGGACGGTTATTTTTTTCGATTAAATTCGAGTATTAGAACTACTAACGTTGCAAAAGAAATCATCAACGTAAGAGCCTGGTAAACACTCATGGTCATCCTTTCGAGAGGTAAAGCCATTTAATTAATCTCATATAGGCATCACCTCACAGTATCATGAAGTTAGCCACCGTCATTAACTTGCTATCGTTAATATTATCTAATACCAAATAGATCAATGAAAGTCACTTATCAGAATCTTAATAGATAAATGACTTTTTTATTTTGTCGTAAATATATTAGAACCTGTGTTTTACTTGTGTAAAAGTAGATTGTTTTTGAATTTCTAAGAATGCTAATTTATCAGTATATAGAGCTGATAAAGTGGGTATAATTTTAGATCAATAAACAACCGTAGTTACAACTATCCTTGTTGAAATGTAATAAAAAGTAGTAATTGTGTATTAACATTCAGCAAGTTCACATAAGTTTATTTTTAACTGTAAATCGTCAACTTGCATTAACTATTTTGAATTGATTGGTTAATAATTCATAACCACTAAAATGGTGGATAAGGTTTTAAAATAGTATGCAACCTTACTAAAAATGGGTGCACCCTTTTTTGCATAAGGTTGCACCCCTAAATTACTGATAAATAAGTATCTGTAATTATGGCTATGATGGGAAATGATGGCATGAAATGACCAGTGTTTGCTATTGCTATAACCCTGATAAGTCCTAGCATTGATGTTAAGTAATGTTAAGGTTTGAATGGTGTGTAATGGTGGAGTTAACCTAGTAAAACCTAGTATGAAATTGCAACCTTACATGTTCACAAATGCTCACATTATTTTGAAATACACCCTAAGATTTACTAAGATAAAATTGAGTAATGTTGTTTTTTTTATGTAAGGGGCGTTTGAGAGAGCGCCCCTATTGAACAGTTCAGAAATATTAATGTAATGCTATGCGTATCAAGGGATAGAGCAACTATACAAGGGATGTCGTATAACAGAAATTAGGAAACAAATACGGATGTAATTAGGTGCGTACTTAAAGTACATTCCTAATTGTTGGGAAATATTGGTATTAATAATACCTAACTACTAATCTAAGGCAATAAAAAACCACCACATAGAAAATGTGATGGCAACCGCCCCAGCCAGTAATATTGTTATTTCAAATTGGTACCATTTGACTACCAAAATGACTACCAAAAAGATGTTATTCATTAATTCTTAAAACTATCAAAATAAATAAAAAACCAGCTATATCAATGCTTTAAGCACTCGATATAACTGGTTATTTTTTGCTTAGTGGAGGTGAGGGGAATTGAACCCCTGTCCAAGCATAATGCTATGCAAGCGTCTACACTCATAGTTGTATCATTTAAAAGTTCGCCACTATGAACGCCATACAACCAGGCTAACCATAATGGCTATTCCGATACTCTCTTTTTAACTATTCAGAATGCATAGTCAAACGTAGCCTAATTAATTTGAGACCCATTTCTAACCCTTAGGCAAAGTCAGAACGGATCACGCTTAGACTGTTTTTAGGCAGCTAATGCGTAAGAATTATTATTTTTTGCAGTTATAATAAACTGTACGTTTTAAAGGGACGCAGGGCCCTAAGTGCAGCCTGCACGCTACTACACATGTCGAATCCAGAACACCCCCAAAGATGTTCACTTAGACATGATAACTGAATTTTATATAATAAGCAAATAGTATGTATCTTACTATATATAAAATATTAATGCTTTGATGGTGCTACTTTCATTTAATGTTGTTAAAATATGTATTGTAAATGGAGGTATGAAAATGACAGAAGAAAATGAAAACAAACCTTTTTACAAAAAGAATTCATTTTGGATTATAATCCTCTCCATTTTTATTATTGTATCAGCGACGACTTATATTTCTAATTATTCAGTCTATAAGGGCAAAGCTGATCAAGCTACGGCTAGCCAAAGTAAAGATGCGGCCAAATCAGAAAAAAAGGAAATTAAAGAAAGTACCTCATTAGTAGATAGATATAATTCTATAAAAGCTGGTAAAAAGGGTTTTAGCAAAAAGATGGTTATTGATTTACTAGGGAATCCAGCTTCATCTCAACAAATCGATACTAACGGTAAAGTCGAAAACTTAATTTGGAATGGAATTGATGGTAAAAATAATATTTCAATTCAGATAACTTTTGAAAAAAATAAAGCCACAGCAAAATCGATTCAAGGTTTAAACATAGATAGGAAGAAACTTTTAACCTTGGCTGATTTTAATGAATTAAAAAATGGCGATAGTTATAACCAAGTGTTGAATATCTTAGGTGATCCAGATGATTATTCGGATACAAACGGAATTAAGACTTTAACTTATGAATCAGATTTGGATGAAGCTGATTCTAGTGAAGATGCTTTAATTAAAGTTGAAGTTTCTAACAATAAAATCATCGATTTAGAACAACAAAATCTCAAATAAAAAAAGGTGCATATGTCAAAACACGATCTGCTTTGATATGTGCGCCTTTTATTGTGTAATATGTTTTTGATGAAAAATTCCAAAGCCCTTAATGGCTAAACTGGAAATTCCAACAGACATGACGGCTAGGAGAAAAGAAATAATATCTGTTAGAGCAATATTACCTAAACAGACAATAGCATCAATTACAAAAAGACTGATGTATTTATCTACCCCGAAGCTTTTGTGGATAATCATAGGTGGAACAGTTGTACCACCGCTAGACATATTCAATGTATATAAAATTGCTAAACCAATTCCGAAAATAACACTTCCTACTACTATAGAGACAACTCTATTATTAGGAATCAAATTATAAACAGGTGTGATATATAACAATAGTGGAAGCATAAAACTTCCAAGTGCTAATTTAACCGTTGTTTGACGATCTAAATGCAAGTAAGCCAGTACTAACATCACAATATTTATGACAAGAACCGAGATGAATGTTGGGATTTTCCATCCTGCTTGCAACAATATTGCAATTCCAGTGGCACCACCGGCTGCAATACTGTGCGGCTCGAAGAACATATTTAAACTGAATGCGATAAGTTCCAAAGCAACTAACATTATTAGTAGTTTTGCGGACAATCTTTTCTTATTCTTCATATATATAACTATAGCATGAATATATAGCCATGACAATAAAAGTACTTATTACCTAAAATATAAATATTTCAATAACGTTACTTAAATTACATAAATCAGGGAAAATGTAACTTTGCAGACATTGTTATGTAACACTGACCTGTTAGTATAGCACCATAGCAATTGAGAGAGCTCAATAATTTTAAAATATAAGGATGTAATTAATTTATGAAAAAAGTTTTATCTATCGCTTTAGTAAGTGCAATGGCTTTAACAGGAATTCTTGCTTCATCAACAACTAGTACAGTACAAGCTGCCGTTACAAACGGAAGTACAGTTACAGTTGAAAAAGGTGATACATACAAGAGTATCGCAGCAGCTAATGGAATTAGCATTTCTGCCCTAGAACAAGCTAACGGACGTGAAGTTGGCGGATTTGACTTAATCTATCCAGGCGAAACAATCACATTGCCAGGTGCTACAACTACTGATACAACAAATACAACAGACACAACAACTGATACAGCAGCTACTACACAAGCAGCAACAGACACAACAAGTGATGCTACTGCAACTACAGCTACTGACTCAACACAACAAGCAGCTACTGACTCAACACAACAAGCAACTACTGATACAACTTCACAAGATAGCACAACTCAATCAACAAGTACTACAACTGGAACATCACAAGGAACATTTAAGATTTCCTTCTATGATCCTTCAGTTCTAGGTTCTGATATGGGTTATGGCGGTGTTGCTGCTAACCTTTCAGTCTTCCCTAAGGGAACACAATTGAAGATTACTTTAGCTGACGGTACTGTACTATACAGAACTGTTAATGATACAGGAACATTTGCTAACAGCAATTCACAACAATTAGACGTTGCTATGCCAAGTTCATCAATTCCATCATATGGTGTTACAACAGCATCTGTTGAAGTGTTGTCATAATTATTAATAGATAATGAAAGAATTCTCATAGGTGAGGATTCTTTTTTGTTTAAAATAGTGTTTTGAAGTTGACGTTTGTTTCAATTGAGAGAAGTGAAAATATTAATTAATATCTAATGTTTTCTAATTTAAAAACAAATAAAAATAATTTCTAAATATTTTTATATTTAAAATATATATTGATATGGCGTTATAAATCCTATAACGTCAAATGTCTCAATCTATTTAAAAATAAGGCTTTTAACATCATAGAGTTTATAAATAACATTTGGCATTAAAAATAATATTAGAAAGATAGAATTAAAAATCTAATTTTATCAATTGACATTTCAAAAATTAGATTGTATTATCTAACCAACGATTAACAAAAGATATTTATTAAACAAATTGATCGGGGGAAGTAATTCAATCTCGTTTGTACAGAAAACCTCTATTTGCTGAGATGAGGGCAACGACTTGAATGAAAATGACCCGTGATTGGTGCGCTGAATCCTTCAGGATAAAGATGCAATGGTTGGTACCCTTTACAGTACACGCGTATAGATAATCTGTGCGTTGTTAAGGGGATAAGTGTAAATTTATTCCGAATTAGAATGGTACCGCGAGGAGTCGCTTCTAAAATAGAACTTTTAATAGTTCGTTTTAGAAGCGACTTTTTTTGTTTTAATAAGATGTTTTTAGTTGGTTAAGTATTTTAGACAAGGTGGGAAAAAATATGAGTAAATTCAAAAAGTTTGGCAAGGTTATTTTATTAGCTTTTACAGCATTATTTATTTTTGTTTTAGCTGGCTGTGGAAATCAAAACAGTGGTAAAACCGTAAAGGTTGGTATTAATCCATCAGATGAAACAATCTGGAAGGTTGTTCAAAAGAAGGTTAAGAGTGAAGGAATCAACTTACAAATTAAAACTTTTAATGATTATAACCAACCTAATACAGCATTGAGTCAAGGGGAAGTCGATATCAATGCTTATCAACATACAGATTTTCTAAATTCATGGAACAAGGCACATCATACAGACCTAGTATCAATTGGTAAGACAGTTATTCAACCAATGGCTATGTATTCAAAGAAAATCACTAAGCTTAGTCAATTAAAGAATGGTGATAAAATTGCTATTCCTAATGATGCTTCTAATGAAGCTCGTGCATTACAATTACTTGAGTATAACGGTATTTTAAAATTAAATGATAGCAAGACTTTACCATCAACAAAGGATATTACTGAAAATAAATTAAATTTGAAATTTACTACAGTTGACGCAGCTCAAACAGCTCGAGTTGTTGGCGATGTAACAGCTTCTATCGTGAATGGTAATGTTGCAAATGATGCTAAGTTGAATCCTAAGAAGGCTGTTGTAACAGAAAAGATCAACAAGAATTCAATTCCTTGGATCAATATTATCGTTGCTCAAAAGAAAGATAAGAATAACAAGACTTACAAGAAAGTTGTTAAAGCTTTCCAAAGTAAAGATGTAGAAAAAGCTATCAAGAAAGTATATGGCGGAAATGAAATTCCTGCTTGGAATGCTAAGTTTTAATTGATGTTTTAAAATGAGGAGGTTTTCTAATGTCAAAATTATCAGATCCATTAATTCAGAATTCGATTGAAAATTTAAAGAAATATATTGCACTACCATCAGTTTCAGCAAAGAATCAATCTATTACTGAGACAGCCGAATTCCTCAAGAATTTATTAAAAGATTTTGGAGCAGATGTTCAAGTTTGGGATGAATATGAATATCCAGTTGTCTTTGCTGAAATCAAACCTAAAGAGCCAAGTAATACCACGATTCTGATCTATAATCACTATGATGTTCAACCAGCAGAACCGCTTGATCTTTGGAATTCAGATCCGTTTCAATTGAAAATAACCGATGATAAATTTATTGGTCGTGGAGTTTCTGATTGTAAGGCTGATTTGATTAGCCGAATCGCTGCTTTAAATATTTATCGTCAAGAACATGGTGATCTTCCTTGCAATATTAAATTTTTGATTGAAGGTCAAGAAGAGGTTGCTAGCCGTCATTTGGAAGACTATTTAAAAAAATATCATGATCTTTTAGGTGCTGATTTGGTAATTTGGGAATCGGGTTACAAGAATGAACGTGAACAATTTAATTTTACTGGTGGAAATAAAGGTGTGCTTTGTTTCGAGCTAGAAGCAACTTCAGCCGATATCGATTTGCATTCATCATTCGCTGCAGTAGTTGATTCTGCTACTTGGAGACTAGCTCAAGCTTTAGATGCCTTGAGAACTCCAGAGGGCGACATTAAGATACCTGGTTTCTATGATGATGTTGTAGAACCAACTCAAAAAGAAATTGATTTGGTTAATAAAGCTGCAACACCTGATTTAAAGGCTAAATGGAATTTACAAGTACCATTATTGAAGAATAAGTCAGTTAATTATAATTTAACGTTTAATCCTACTATTAATATAGAGGGAATTAGCAGTGGCTGGGAAGGTGAAGGTGTTAAAACCGTTACTCCTAAGGCTGCAACCGCTAAATTAGAATTTCGTTTAGTACCAGACCAAGATCCACATGACTTATTTGATAAATTAAAGAAGTATTTAAAAGACCAAGGATTTACTGATATTAAAGTAAAATATCTACTTGGTGAAAAGGGATATCGTTGGGATCTTGATAGTCCAATTGTTAATAAATTGATTGGTACGGCTAAAGATTTCTTTGGTGGCGAGGATAAAGTTGAAGCATTGCCTTCAAGTCCTGGTACGGGTCCTATGAAGTTAGTAAATGAATATACACATGCTTCAATTGTTTCAACCGGAGTAAGCTATTCTAAGGCTGGCAATCATGCACCAAATGAAAATATTAGAATTCAAGACTATCTCGATTTTATTGATTTCTTTGATCAATTCTTGAGTAAATTAAGGGAGTAATTATTAAATGGCAGAACAAAATGGGATAATTCAGCTTAAAAATATTGACGTTACTTTTCAAAATGAAGGTAAAACAATTGAAGCTGTTAAGGATGTTTCAATCGACGTTCAAAAAGGTGATGTCTTTGGGGTTATCGGTTATTCAGGTGCTGGTAAAAGTACGTTGGTTCGAGTAATTAATTTATTGCAGCAACCAACTGCTGGTTCAGTAATTGTTAACAATCAAAATATGCTTCAATTAAGCCAAAAAGATTTACGGAAGGCTCGTCGCAATATTGGAATGATTTTTCAACACTTTAATCTGATGAATTCTCTAACTGTCTATGGAAATGTCGATTTTCCATTAAGAGATTCAGGTTTGAGCAAAGCTGATCGTAAGAAGAAAATCGATCGTTTACTTGATATTGTTGGTTTGGCTGATCGAGCTAGTAATTATCCATCGCAATTATCTGGTGGTCAAAAACAACGTGTAGCAATTGCTCGAGCACTTGCCAATGATCCTGAGATATTGATCTCCGATGAAGCTACTAGTGCTTTGGATCCAAAGACAACCACTGAAATATTGGATTTATTAGGTCGCTTAAATAAGGAACTAGGAATCACAATTGTGATCATTACTCATGAGATGGACGCAATTAAGCAGATTTGTAATCGGGTTTCAGTCATGGAAAATGGCCGTTTGATTGAAGAAGGCGATTTGTTATCAATCTTTGGTAATCCTAAGCAACAATTGACTAAAGATTTTGTTAATACTTCAACTCATATTGGTTCAGTTCTAGATGAGATTCGTGAGAGTGGTATTGTCGATAAACTTTCAGGACGTTTGATTGAATTAAATTATATTGGCGATTCTACTAATGAGCCTATCGTAGTTGAACTGTATAAACGTTTCCAAGTGGAAGCAAACATTCTTTTCAGTAATATTGAAAGACTTCAAAATACTACTGTTGGTATCATGCTATTTGCTTTAACAGGCGATGATCAAAAAGTTGAAGAGGCTATTCAATATCTGAATGGTTTGAATGTGAATGTTAAAGAAATTGGCTTAAAGAAAGAAGGCAAATAATTCATGGCAGATTTAATAAATAAATTTCTACCGAATGTCGTCGCTAACTGGGAAGGCGACAATGGTTTTGTTACCGCAATTTGGCAAACATTATATATGACTTTTGTTAGTGCATTATTTGCTGGAATTATCGGTATTATTCTAGGAATCCTATTAGTTGTTACAGCTGATGATGGCATTACACCTCATAAGGTGCTTTACAATACTTTAGATAAGTTAGTCAATCTGTTCCGTTCGATTCCTTTCATTATTTTGTTGGCAGTTATTGGACCATTTACTAAGTTGATTGTTGGTCAAACTATTGGACCTACTGGAGCTTTAGTACCATTAGTTATTGGAACAGCACCATTCTTTGCCAGACAAGTTCAACTAGCTTTAGTTGAAGTCGATCCTGGAGTGGTCGAAGCTGCTGAAGCAATTGGTTTATCACCAATTAAGATCATTTTTAGAGTTTATTTACGTGAAGGTTTACCAGAATTAATTCGTTCAGGAACGTTAACTATTATCAGTTTAATTGGTTTAACTGCTATGGCTGGTGCTGTTGGTGGTGGTGGTCTTGGTAATATGGCCATTTCTGTCGGTTATCAACGATTTGAGAACGATGTAACTATTGTTTCTATGTTATTCATTTTGGTATTAGTTTTTGTTATACAAGGAATTGGAGATTTTGCGGTTCGTAAATTAGAACATTAAATAACAATTTGAGCGATAGAGTAATCTGCTTACCATAATTTGTACAGAAAGCCTTAAATGTTGAGATAAGGTCAAATTAGTAGATGAAAATGATTCGTGATTGGCATTCCTGAATATTTTAGGGGATGATGGCTGGTATCCATTATCATACACACATGCATCGCATGTTTTTGAGAAAAGTAAACGTGAGTTTACTTTTGAAATAGAATGGTACCGCGCAAAAGCGCTTCTATTTTGGACAATATTTTGTCTGAATAGAAGCACTTTTTTAGTTGAGGAGGAGAATAATTATGAAAAAGAATATTATTAAGGAAATACTTTTGTTAGCAGTTGCTACATTTGGTTTGTTTGCATTAGCTGCTTGTGGAAATAGTCAGGTTAGCAGCAATAAAGAAAAGACTGTAAAAATTGGGGTTACTGGCTCAGACGATCGAGTTTGGAATGCAGTTGCTAAGAAGGTAAAAAAAGAAGGCATCAACATTAAAATTGTTGAATTCTCAGATTATAATCAGCCTAATACCGCTTTACAACAAGGCGAAATCGATCTGAATTCTTTCCAAACACTAACATTTCAAAATGATTGGAACAAGAAACATAAGACTAATATAGTGTCAATTGGTTCAACTGTCATTGCACCAATGGCTTTGTATTCAAAGAAGGTTACTAGCCTTAGTGAAATTAAGAGCGGCGACAAAATAGCGATTCCTAATGACGCTACTAATGAAGGTCGTGGATTGCAGCTTCTTGCTAGTGCCGGGTTGATAAAGCTAGATAATGCTAAAATTCCGACATTAAAAGATATTACCGAGAACAAATTGAATTTAAAAATTTCAGCATTAGACGCTGCTCAAACAGCTAAATCACTTGATGATGTAACTGCTTCAGCTGTTAATAGTGGGGTTGCCAGTGATGCTAAATTAGATCTTAAAAAAGCTATTTATCGCGAAAAAGTAACAGCTAAGTCAAAACCATACGTTAATATAATTTCAGCTAATGCTAAAGATAAGAATAATGCTACCTACAAGAAAATTGTTAAGGCTTATCAGTCAGAAGATATTGCTAAGGAAATTAAGAAAGATTATAACGGTTATGAAAGTCCAGCCTGGAATTATAAAGTTCTAAACTAGTCTTTTAATATGGAGATCTTATTAATGTATGCAGGAGGAGCATCATGCTAAAGAACCGAATTAAGGGAATATTTTTGATATTCATTACCACACTTAGTTTGTTCATTTTAGCTGGTTGTGGGAGCAATCAGTCGAGTAAAGAGATTACCGTTAGAGTTGGAATTACCGGTGATAATGATCCGGCTTTGAAAAAGGTGGCTCAGATAGTGAAGAAGGAAGGCATTAATCTAAAAATCGTTGAATTTTCTGATTACAGCCAGCCAAATACAGCTTTAGCTCAAGGCGAAATTGATATGAATGATTTTCAAACTTTTACTTTTCAAAGTGATTGGAATAAGAAACATAAGACCAATATTGTTTCAATTGGAACAACCGTTATTGCACCAATGTCCTTATTTTCCAAGAAGATTACTAGTTTAAACCAATTAAAAAAGGGCGATAAGATTGCAATCCCCAATGATGTAACTAATGAGGGAAGAGCTTTACAACTGTTGGAAAGTGCTGGTTTAATAAAATTGAATGGTGCTAAGATTCCTAATTTACGCGATATTACTGAAAATAAACGAGGCTTGAAGATTTCTTCATTAGACGCTGGTCAAACTGCTAAATCTTTGGATGACGTAACAGCAGCTTGTGTTAATAGCGGTGTTGCTAGTGATGCAAAGTTGAATCCTAAGAATGCCGTTTATCGTGAGAAAATCACTGCTAAATCGAAGCCTTATGTCAATATTCTTTCGACTAATGCTAAAGACAAAAATAATAAAAACTATCAAAAAATTGTCAAAGCATATCATTCTAAGGAGGTTGCTGACGTAATTAAGAAGTCATTTCATGGTTATGAAAGCCCAGCGTGGAACTACAAAATTTTACAGTAATAATCATAATTTCAATAATGTAATATTCATGCTTAACTGTAATAAAAGTGTAAGTAATTCGATTTTCACAAAAATTAAAATTTGGTTGGAATGCTGAAATATTTAAATAAGAAAATAGCTAATGACTTTTTTATATCAAAGTCACTAGCTATTTTTTATAGGTTTAAATTTGATCATTGCGTAGTGGAAGATATTAAAAAAAGAATAAGTAAATAATGTAAAATGATATTATTTTTGCTTCATATCATTAATTTATTAGTAACAATTAAACCTTTTTTATGCAATTATTCACTATTTAATTTAGAATTGAAGTAGGTAATTAAAAGAAGAAGTCAGGGATAAAATATGAAAAATTTAGGGACTGTCTTGAAAGAGTTACGAAAAAAACGTGGTATGACGCAAAAACAATTGGCCGAGGGTATTTGTGCTCAGTCAATGTTATCAGCAATAGAAAATGATGTTTATATACCTAATGCAATTTTATTAGTAAATTTAGCTAAGCGATTAAAAGTTGATTTAAACGAGATCAGTTTAGCAACTAACTTTGAAATTAGTGCTAATGAAGAATTTAATCAGACTGTGAACAAGCTGTGCAATAGTCATCAATATATTGAGTTATTGGAATTTTTACAACAAAACAAGGTTATTGATAATTTAAAAACAGCTCATCAGTTACAGGTCTATTATTATTATTTGGGCGTGGCGCAGTTACAAACTAATAAATTATCTGAAGCAATGCAGTCATTAAAATTATCATTGGCAGAAATTAATCATTTACAGTTGGATACATTATCTCGATTAGCTTATTTGGGGATGGGCTATATTTACGCCTTGGAAAATAAAAAAACGGCAGCGGTAGATAATATAGATTTAGCATTTCGTAATTGGAATGATTTTTCTTACGAAGAGAATCAAAATATAATCTATTATTTAGCTGCTTTAATTTATTTCAAATTAAATGATTATCAAGATTCAACGGCTTATCTTGTTGACGGTATTGGCTTTATTGCTAAGCATGATTCTCACTATATGTTGGCTAATTGTTATTTCCTGATGGCTCGATTGGCACAAGAAGCTCATCAAGATGATGAAAGATTGGAAGCTAATGGTCGGAAGGATTTATTTAGTGAATTGTATGGCGAAAAGATTTTTCAAGATTTTTAAAATATCAGAATGCTAATTTTTCATTAGGTAGTTTTTTTCGTAAGCTAAGGCCATCAAAATAAATTGATGGAGGAATTACTAATGAAAAAACTTTTTACTAATACTGTTTTAATTAAAGAAAATTTATCGAAAGTGCAGCAAGTTTTGATGGATGGACCACAATTGATGCGTTGGAATCCAGCTATTTCTTCGCTAAAAAATGGGACTAACAATTCCTTTATAATTCATCGTAATGATCCAGCAATTAATTCCGATGAAGTACTAACAATTGAATCGAAAGATCAACAAGTAAGTTATCGTAGTATTAATGGTAGATTGGAATATCAGTTAATCTTTAATTTAGTGGAAAAAGTAGGATCTACATTAGTAACAGAAGATTTTTACTTATTGAAGGATGAGACATTGGCAATAGTTTTTTTGCAGCCTATTGCTAAACAAGCTTTTAATCGTAATTTGAATGGTCTTAAAAGAATTATTGAAATTAATAAGTGACAAAAGTGTAAGTGATTTGTAAGTCCAATAAATGTCTAAAAATTTATTAATAATTTAGAATGTAATTAAAGATAAAAAGGGGGAATGATTTATGCATATTCCAATTAGACGTTCAAAAAATGATAAGGTTTTTGCCGGAGTTATTGGTGGATTAGCTGAACATTTCCAGTGGAATGCCAACGTTGCTAGAGTTTTATGGGTCATTTTAAGTTTGACGCCATTTCCTGGAATTGTGGGTTATTTAGTACTTTGGCTATTGATGGAAAATCCTGAATATTAATAATTAGAGGTAAAGACAATGCATATTCCTATAAAAAGATCAAAGGATAATCAAATTCTTGGTGGAGTGATTGCCGGATTATGTGAACATTACGATTGGAACCCTGCCATTGGCCGGATTCTTTACGTGGCTTTGACAATAACACCAGCATTTCCAGGAATTATTATCTATCTAGTATTACTTCTATTAATGGAAAAACCAACTGAAAATTAAAAAATAATCTCAATTTAGCAAATAAGAGGCTAGGTTGGGATTATTTTTATGTTGGATTATTATTTATCTAATTTAAAAATTTCATTGATAGTATTGAGAACACCATCGTGATTGTTATCAGTATTTGTTACTAGGTTGGCCACCTTGATAACTTGAGCTTTAGCATTTTTCATGGCAATACCGGTTCCGACTGATTGAATCATTTCTAAATCATTCAAATTGTCGCCAAAGGCCATTACATTTTTTAAAGAAAAATCTTCTAAATCACATAAATGACGAAGTGCAATACTTTTATTAACGTTATTTCTCATAATGTCGATACTTCCAAAACCACTGACAGCAGCATAAATCTCTTGACCATAGTTATCATTGAGAAATTTAATGGCTTCAGTTAAATCATCGTGTTGCAACTGAATATTAAATTTGAAAATATCATCGTTAATTTTTAATAAGTTATCAACAATTACTAAGTTTTTCATATGATAAAGAGGTAAATCTTTTTTACTTTCGGCATAACTGGCTTTCTTGCCTGATAAGGAAAGTGATTTTAGATCTAATTGATTAAAAAGAGTTGGAATCATGTCGTTGACTAGGGTTTTAGGCATTTCTCGCTCATAAATTGTTTCTCCCTTTTTAACAATTTGGGCTCCATTTTCAGCAATAAATAAATCGATTTGGGGTGTCCTTTGAAAGATGCGCTTTAAATGATCATAGTTATTGCCACTAGCCACGGCAAATTGGATTCCTTGTTGATGCAAAGCTTTAAGGTAATTATTTAAACGTTCGATATTATAATTTTTATCATCATCAAAGAGCGTTCCGTCAATATCGGTTGCAATTAGTTTAGTTTGAGTCACGTATAAGTTGCCTCCCATTATTTAAATCATCAGAGAAAAGGATACACGAAGAGATGGTTAAAAAGCAATCGGTTACAAAAAAAGAGTGTTAAGAAACTATGATATAGTATTCTAAAATGGAATAGGAAGTTCATATAGTGGATCTACAAAAATTAAAGACCTTTGTTAATTTATCGAAAACACTTAACTATACCGATACTGCTGAAGATCTTTTTACAACTCAAGGAAATATTTCTAAGCAAATTTTATCGCTAGAAAAAGAATTAGGAGTATCGCTTTTCAAACGAGCTCATCGAAAAATTGCGTTGACACAACAAGGAACAATAGTTTTACCATATGCAAAAGAAATAATTCACAATTATGATAATTTGAAAATAGAATTGAACGATTTTCGGGCAGCTAAAAATTCAATTATCAAAATGCATACCATTCCTACTATGCCAAGTTATCAAAGCTTTTCATTAATTACATCTTTTTTAAAAGAACATCCAGAAATTCACATAGAGTTAAAAGAGGAAGAAAGTTATAATTTGATTACTTCTCTTAAAGCTGGCAAGTGTGAACTAGTTTTTGCACGTCTTTTTGAGTTTGATGATCCGGATTTAGAATATTTGCCCATGGAAGAAGATTCTTTTGTTGCTGTTTTACCGAAAAATCATCCTTATGCTCAAGAAACAAGTTTAGATTTAAGAAAATTAAATGGAGAACACTTTTTAATCTTGGGTCCAGCAACCAATTTGTATAATCCGTTTTTGAAACTTTGCCAAGAAGCTGGATTTGAACCAAAGATCACTTATGAAGGAACGCGGGTAGATTTAATCATGCAAATGGTTCAAAATAATATGGGTGTTTCATTGATGATGGCAAAAACGGCTCAGAATTTTGCCAGCGATAAATTTGCCTTTGTACCATTAAGCTCTAACATTGCAAATGAACTATGCTTTGTCAGGAGTAAAGGCCAGCATTCAGATTCTAATAAGCTGTTTTGGAAGTACGCTAAAGATAATGTAATAAATATTGGGGGATAAAATTATTCAAGAATTATCAACAAAAGAAATAATTGATCTGATGGAATCAGGTCTTAATATGAAGTTCTCCGATGAACAGATTGCAATTTTAAACAATGATTTTACTAGACCGCTTTTAGTTAATGCTTGTGCGGGTTCAGGGAAAACCATTATTTTTATTTTGATGGCTTTAATTGCTATTGCTAAGGGCAATGCCGATCCTGATGAAATTTTAGGAATTACATTTTCCCACAAATCACGAGTCGATATGGGTGAACGTTATAATAAATTTGTTTCTGAATTAAGCGAGATTGGGTTAAAAATATCTTACGGTCGACCTAACTTCACAACTTTTCATGCTTTGTTTTATCAATTATTGCGACAAAATCCAGAATATCAGCAAGTCCAAGTATTAACGAGCTATCGTCTTTTTATTAGAGATTTATCAGATCAGATCAAGCATCCTAGTAATGTGATCACTAAGGCTGAAATGCTAGAAGAAATGTTTGATTTGAATGATTATATGATTAACCAGGGCTTAACGACTGATGGAGTTTTGCCAACTAAGACAGTTGGTCAGCCTTTGAGTGAAACTATTGATGTAATGTCGGAATTTTCTCGTCAAAATCATAATCAAGAGTTTTATGAAGATTACGTTGATGTGATAAATAAGTATCAGGAATTAAAACGACGAGATGGTTATATTGATTTTAATGATATGAAAATGTTGCTGCTAGAAAGTATGAAAGATCCCCAATATTTGAGTTATTATCAACAAATTATGTCTCGTTATAAAATCGCTGTGATTGATGAATTTCAGGATATTGACAATCTACAATGGCAAATTATTTCGCAATTATTAGCTCCTGAAACAATGCAACATTTAATTGTAATTGGGGATGATGACCAGAGTATTTATTCATTCAGAGGTAGCAATCCGCAATATATTTTGAATTACAAACGACTCTTGCCAGATGCACAGAAGCGAAATCTTTCCACTAATTATCGAACTGGCGAAAAGATTTTAAAACGGGTTATACCGTTGATTAAACACAATCATGTTCGTTTAGATAAAGAGTTATTATCTGGACGAAAAGATATTGGTAAGTTTGTCCTTTATAGTAGTAAAAAATCCGGTTTCAGCGGTGGCTCAAAAATGTTGAAACGATTAGTTAAACAGATTAATGATCCAGAAATCAATAATGACGATATTGCTATTTTGGTTCGTTACAATTCTTCAAGAATGCTCTTGGCAGATTGGTTGGCTAATCAACAAATTTATGCCGATATCAATAATTCCAGTGCTGTATTGCAGAATAATATTGTTTACCGCATTCTTACAGAATTAATGAAGGCTTTGTGGCAAGATAAATATAAGTACTTTGCTAATCAGGCAAATCGAATTGGTTTTCGAGCATACAAGGATCATACTGATAAAGTTTTGACTCGAGCCGGTGATGAATTTCATAAGTTAAGTAAATATTTGTTAGCGGCTGAAGCTTATAATGCTGAAACTAATACGCCTCATAAAAGAACCGATGAACGGATTCAAGTTTATTTTAATAGTATTAAACGTTTTAAGGGACGCTTGGAGGAATCAAAAGATGCTGAGAGAAAACAAAAATTGTCTCAGAGTCTGATCAAAGATTTGTATAAGGCTGCTACTAGATTGACCGACAAATATTTTAATTATATGGAAGAAAAAAACTTCATGTCTAAAACAGAAGTCAATGATATTAAGAAATATTTGGAAGATGAGTTAGCTACTTATACTAATATTGATAATTTCTTCTTAGATGAGGAACAGAAAAAGGCTATCCTATCTAGTCGTATGGAACAAGGGAAACAGGAACATCGAATTCAATTCTTGTCATTGCATCAGTCAAAAGGGTTGGAATTTAAGTATGTTTATCTTTATGGTTTAACTAATAAGGAAGTTGAAACTGCTGGAGTAGCTGTCAATGAATGGTTTCCACCGGAAATGCCATTTGATCAATTTGTGAAAAAGTGGAAGCTGATTTATAACAAGAGTTATGATTTCTTGGAACGAGCTTTAAAAGCTGCCCATATTGATGACTATAAAGATATTACGAATAATAATGCTTTTAATCCAATCAATTTGGATAGAACTTTAGATAAGAAAAAAGAATTTGTAATGTTTCATACCTTTTATAAGGAAATAGAAAATTATTCGGAGTTTATCGAAGAGGAGCGGCGTTTGTTATATGTCGGAGTAACTAGAGCACAACAGGAATTATGCTTGCGGATTGCTCCAGATTCTAATCCGCTGTTATTTGAATTGAAATTACCTAAGAAAAAATCGAAAAAGTAGTTAGTAATTTTCTAGATCTTTTGGAGTATGATAATTGTATATACCAAAGTTGGGGGAAGATAATGAAAATTCGTCGTACGATAGAAGTCATACCAACTTTTATCCTAATTATTATGTACTGTTATAGTTTATATTTGAGAGTGTCTGGTGGAGCTTGGAATAATTCATTTGTTATTAGCATTACAGGTTTAAGTGTATATATTCCGATAATTTCGTTTTTTGAAGCAATGGTCAATTCTTCTCGTAATCTTAAATATAAAAAACAAAATAGATTGTTCTATCTTTATATGATTGTGCTTTGGGTCCTGTCTTTGATAATTGCGATTCTTTCAATGGAACAAGGTTAATTAGGTAAAATGAAAAAGCATTCCAATATGGAATGCTTTTTGCTTTATCATGAATTGTTTGACTGTAAATTATCCCTTATACTGATCCTTGTTAAGAAAGAGGAGGCAATTATATGTCAGAACAACCATACGATTTAAGAAGAGTTATTGATGAATTAAAACAAGAACCAGTTCAATATCATGAAACTGATGTTGAGGTTGATCCCGATGCCGAATTATCAGGTGTTTACCGTTATATCGGTGCTGGCGGGACAGTTAAACGTCCTACTAAAGAAGGTCCAGCCATGATGTTTAATAATATTAAAGGCTTTCCTGGTACACGTATTTTTATTGGTGCAATGGCAAGTCGCAAGCGTGATGGCTTAATGTTGCATCATGATTATAAGACTTTGGGTCGACTTTTGAAGGATTCTGTTGAACATCCTGTTGCTCCAGTAGTGGTGAGTTCTGACAAAGCTCCAGTTCAAGAAGTTGTTTATAAGGCAACTGATAAAGATTTTGATATTAGAAAAATTTTGCCGGCCCCAACCAATACTGAATATGATGCTGGTCCTTATATTACCGAGGGATTAGTGTTAGGTTCTAATCCTGATAAGAGTATGACAGATGTTACTATTCACCGAATGGTTTTAGAAGGAAAAGATACCATTGGAATGTATATTATGCCTGGTGGTCGTCATATTGGAAATTTCCAGAAGCAATTTGAGAAATTGGACAAACCCATGCCAATTACTATCAACATTGGACTTGATCCAGCAATTACTATAGGGGCAACATTTGAGCCACCTACAACTCCATTAGGCTATGATGAATTAAACATTGCCGGTGCATTGCGTAATCAAGCGGTTCAATTAGTTAACGCTAAGACCGTTGATGAAAAAGCGATTGCCCGAGCTGAATATGTAGTTGAGGCTGAAATTATGCCTAACCAAACTATGCAAGAAGATATTAATACCCATACTGGTAAAGCCATGCCAGAATTTCCCGGCTACAATGGTGATGCTAATCCTGCTGTTAATGTTGTAAAAGTTAAGGCTATCACTCACCGTAAAGATAATCCTATTATGCAAACAATGATTGGACCTAGTGAAGAACATGTTTCTATGGCTGGAATCCCCACAGAAGCAAGTATTCTAGAATTAGTTGATAAAGCTATTCCTGGTAAAGTTGTTAACGTTTATAATCCACCAGCAGGTGGCGGGAAATTAATGACAATTATGCAAATTCACAAAGCTGATGAAGCTGATGAAGGTATTCAAAGACAAGCCGCAATTCTTGCTTTTTCAGCTTTCAAGGAATTAAAGACAGTATTCTTAGTTGATGAAGACGTTGATATTTTTGATATGAACGACGTTATTTGGACGATGAATACTAGATTCCAAGGCGATAAAGATATTATGGTCTTACCAGGTATGAGAAATCATCCGTTAGATCCTTCCGAAAGACCAGAGTATGATCCTAAGTCAATTCGGATTCGTGGAATGAGTTCCAAGACTGTTATTGATGGTACCGTACCATTTGATATGAAAGATCAATTTGTTAGAGCTCAATTTAAGGAAGTAAAGGATTGGAAGAAATATTTAGAATAGGAAGTGTTTAGATGGCTCATAAAAGAAAAATTGTCATTGGTGTTACAGGGGCTTCAGGCACAATATACGCAATTGATTTAATGAAAAAGTTAAAGACAGTTTCCAATGTTGAAACCCATGTTGTCTTTAGTGCTTGGGCTAAAAAAAATCTACAGTTAGAGACCGATTTATCACTATCAGAAATTAAAGATTTGGCCGATTACTTTTACAGTGATAACGATTTAGGTGCAACAATTGCTAGTGGTTCGTTTTTAACAGATGGAATGGTTATTGTACCAGCTAGTATGAAAACCATTGCTAGCATTGCCGTCGGTATCGGTGACAATTTGATTTCACGAGCAGCTGATGTGACCTTGAAAGAACAACGTAAATTGATTATGGTTCCTCGAGAGACACCGTTAAATACTATTCATCTAGAGAATATGACCAAGTTATCTAAGATGGGAGTCCAAATGATTCCACCTATTCCGGCTTTTTACAATCATCCTCAGACAATTCAGGATTTAGTCGATCATCAAACTATGAAAGAATTAGATGCTTTAAAAATTGATAATGAGGTTGATCGACGTTGGGAGGGGATTTAATGAAATTTTCAGTTACTCAAGAGAATTACACAATGAGTGCCAAAATTGAAGCTATTGGTAAAGATCTTTTTATCGAAGTTACTGGTGGCGATACTCCACATATTGGAACTGTTACAACTTTAACTAAGAATACTGAAATACAGACGATTCGTTATCCCAGTCATGATGGCCGCTTTCATAAAGATGATGTTTTAGCAGTTAGAATTGGAAAAATTATTCAAGCTGATTTGCCTGGCAGCTGTACAATAACTGCGGGTGTTCATGTTAACCATATTTCTAAGAAGCAAATTACGGTTTCTGGTCAAATAGCACAGAATTTGGGTGAGCAAATAAAGGCTTGGTTAAAACAGACCAATTTCGATGTACCCGAGCCAGTTTGTTATAGTGATGAAGAGAACCCTGAATAAATAATTTAATTCAACAAGATTGGAGCTCTACTTAATCTTGGTTAAAGCGTAAGTATTGAAGGATGCCATCTTCCACTGTGCTAGGAATGGTCTGGAACGTGGTGGCCGGACTTGGAGCCTCTTGGCAACGCCAACAGTCTTCAAGCTCCAGCTTTTTCTAAATGTGTTCCACATTAAGAAAAATTTCACCACTGAGACCATCCTAGCTCCGTTCCAGATTAGTTTATTAGTTTTAAATTGCTAAAATGATTCTGCTTATTAATTCAAGACTATAAAAATAGCTAATGACTATAATATAAAAGGTCATTAGCTATTTTCGTATTTAAATATTTGAAATATATAACAGTTACACTAGACTGGAACAAAAATTGAAATTGGCTCAGCCGTGAAGTCATTCTTAGCAATTTATTGCTTAGAATGAGGCCGAGCTTGAAAATTATGCGAAGCATAAGTTCCAAGTCGTACCCACGGCGTTCCAGCCAAATTTCAATTATTGTGGAAGGCGACATCTTTATGCTTTAACCAAGGTTAGGTAAAACTCCCAGAATTTTTGAGCGACTTCGTCTTTTGACATTAGAGGCAAAGATTCGGGATGTTTGTTCTTTTGCAATAAAGTAATTTGGTTAGTATCAACGCCAAAACCAGCATCGGATTGAGCAACATTGTTGGCTAAAATTACGTCGGCATGTTTACTATTAAGTTTTTTCTCGGCATTTGCTAAAAGGTTTTGGGTTTCAGCAGCAAAACCTACGACAAATTGGTTAGTTTTAGTTGCAGCAATGGTTTTCAAAATATCAGGATTTTTAGTTAATTTGATGGTGAAGAAATCTTCATCATCATTTTTTTTGATTTTTTGATCGGCAACATGCAAAGGCTTAAAATCAGCCACTGCGGCTGCCATAATTAAGACGTCAACGGTTGGAAAAATACTTTGTAATTGTTGCATCATCTCATTAGCTGTTTGGATGTGAATAATATTCATTCCAGCGATTGCTGCGTCTACAGTAGTGATTAAAGTAACTTCTACTCCCATATTTTGGGCCGCTTTAGCCATAGCAAGTCCCATTTTTCCAGAGGAACGATTGCCAATATAGCGGACGGGATCGATTAGTTCTTTGGTACCACCAGCTGTGATGACAACTTTTTTACCGGCAAGTTCTTTGGTTTGAAATTTACTTTCAATGGCTGACATAATGATAGGTAATTCGGGCAAGCGTCCCTTACCAGTCATTCCTTCAGCTAGAAAACCGGTTGCTGGCTCCATAATGTCAATGCCCATGTTTTTGAGGGTGGTTAAGTTATTTTGAACAGCTGGATTTTCATACATGTCAGTGTTCATGGCTGGAAAGATTAGTTTAGGCGCAACTGTAGCAATCAAGCTGGTTGAAGCAATATCATCAGCTAGGCCATTAGCCATTTTACCGATAATATTAGCAGTTGCTGGTATGACAATTGCTAAGTCAGTCCATAGGGCTAACTTGATATGAGGAATAAAATCATCAGGAGCTGTTTGTGGATTAAAGTTATCTGTGATAACTGGTTTTTGACTGAGGGTAGCAAATGTTAACGGTGTAACAAATTTCTGGGCGGCTGCAGTCATAATAACTTGAACTTGAGCTTCTTTTTTTATAAGTGAGCGTACAACTTCGAGTGATTTATAGGCGGCAATGCCACCGGTAACGTATACAGCAATATGTTTATCTTTGAGCATCTTTTCACCTCAAAAAATTTTTTCTTACTATATTATACATGTTTTAGAGTGTGATATGATTTTCATATGTGGAGGTTTTCATGAATATTTATACAGCTGACATAATTATACTTTTATTGTTGATTTCGATTTTTAATAATCCTTTGTTAAATATTTTTCAGGCTTTTGGATGGCAATTTTTAGCCAGTGAGATATTTATTGGGATAATTTTAATTGTATTGTTATTTTTGATCCATAAATATGTATTGCGTAAATATATTTTTAAAAAATGAGTGATTGTAGGTAAACTATAACCGTTACGATCACTTTTTTTATATTTAAAAGTGTAAAATTGAATTAATTACATTTCCACCAAAGGAGAGGTATTCAGATGGAAAACGTTATTTCACAACGAGAACTTGAAAATAAAGAATTGGCAAAAAATGCTGCTGAAGAAGCCATTGTTTTGCTACAGAATAAAAATAAAACTTTACCATTGAAAAATAAGACCGTAGCGTTATACGGTAGTGGTGCTTTTGCTACTGTTAAAGGCGGTACTGGTTCAGGAGATGTTAATCAGCGTAACGTTGTTAGTATCTTAGTGGGATTAGAGAATCATGGCTTTACAGTGACTAGTAAGTCGTGGTTGGCTCGTTTAGAACGCTACTATCAAAAAGAAAAGAATCTTTATGCTGAAAAATTAAAAGATGACCCAATGGCACTTTTGGCTCCAGCTTTTAATTTTAAGGATCCAGAAATTTCTGAGTTTGAGGATGCTACAACTGGTATCTATGTGGTATCGCGTAACGCAGGCGAAAACTATGATCGACGGAATCACAAAGGTGACTTTAAATTAACTGATAATGAGTTAGCAAACATTACTCAAATGAGTGAATATTATACTAATAGTATTGTTTTATTAAATACTGGCGGTGTGATGGATACTAGTTTTGTTGATCAATGTCCGATGCTTGATAGTATTGTTTTAGTTTCTCAATTAGGAATGACTAGTGGTGACGCAATAGCAGAAATTCTTGATGGAACCAAAACTCCTTCTGGTAAATTGAGTGATACTTGGGCTAATTCCTATAGTGACTATCCAACTTCAGAAAATTTTGGAATGTCTAATCCAGAATATATAGAGGGAATTTATGTTGGATATCGTTATTTCGATAGTTTTAATATTAAACCTCGTTATGAATTTGGCTATGGCTTAAGCTATGCAAAGTTTTTTATTAAGATGCAAAAGGTAAATGTCAATGAACAACGGATTCGCCTTCAAGTCAATGTAGAAAATATTGATGACAATTTTTCTGGTCAGGAGACGGTTCAAGTCTATGTTTCTAAGCCTCAGACTGATCTACCCACAGCTTATCAAGAGTTGGTTGATTTTAACAAAACTACAGTTTTACGTCCTAAGGCGCAACAAACATTGGAATTTGAAATTCCAATGACTAACTTGAGTATTTTTGATACGGAATTAGGTGCATATGTTTTGGTGCCAGGAACGTATTATGTGAGAGTTGGTAATAGTTCACGTCACACGCAAGTTGTAGCTAGATTTAAATTAGATAAAAAGGTTATTTTGAAAAAAGTTGAGGATGTTCTCAAACCTAGAGTTGATCCTACGACTTTAATTAAAAATCAGGTTGAATTAAAGGATGATAGTTCAAGTCAATTTTTTATTCTTAAGGCAGCTAATTTTCCAGAAACAAAGTTTGTTGAATATCAAGAACCGTCTGATGTAACTACATTTATCTCTGAACGTGAAAATTTGCCCGGCAAGGGTTTAGATCAAGTCATTGAACATGTTAGAAATGCCGCTGGTAAAACTTTGATGGATGTGGCTGATGGCGATGTCGAATTGGCTGAATTTATTGCTAGTCTCTCTGAAAAACAGTTAGTTGATTTGGTTGAAGGGCAACTTTCTAGTACTAAAAACAGTATGGTAGGGATTTCTTCTGATTTAGTGCCAGGTGCTGCTGGTCAAACGGGAACTCTTAATTCAAGAAAAGTACCAGCTGTTGTTATGGCTGATGGACCTGCAGGAGTCCGAGTTGATCCGATTTTCGAAAGAAATGGTCAAACAGTAACTCACTACGCCACGGCTTGGCCAGTAGGTACAGCCTTAGCTCAAACGTGGAATAAAGAACTGATTGAAAAAGTTGGCTTTGCAATTAGTACAGAAATGAAAGAGTTTGGAATCGATCTATGGTTGGCTCCAGGAATGAATATTCATCGTGATCCTTTAGGTGGACGCAATTTTGAATATTTCTCGGAAGATCCTTATCTTTCAGGAACTATGGCTGCTTTTGAAACTAAAGGAGTCCAAGCCCATCCTAAAATTGGAGTAACAGTAAAACATTTCTTCGGCAATAATCAAGAAAGCTTTCGAAATTATGGTAACAGTGTAATTGGCGAACAGGCATTGAGAGAAATCTATTTGCGTAATTTTGAAATTGCTATTAAAGAGGGAAAGCCTGTGGCAATTATGAGTTCTTATAATCGTGTTAATGGAACTTTCTCTGGAGCAAATTTTGAGCTTTTGACAAATGTTTTACGTGATGAATGGAATTATCAAGGGATGGTTATGACCGATTGGTTTAGTTCAGCCGATCCTAAAGAAAGCATGCATGCGGGCAATGATTTAATTATGCCAGGTAATTCTAAATCAAAATTATTGAGTGCAGTGAGTGATTTTGGTCCAGAGTTTGATGAATACGGCAATATTAAGATTCAAAAGGATTACGATCTTTTGAAGAAAAAATTTGTTGAGACTGAAATGTGGAATGACTTTACAGTTGATGCAGACGGTTCCGTAGTTGTGCGAGTGAGAGTTGACGAAGATTCTCGTTTAAATGATCGAGTAAAGAATTGGGTTTATAATGGCGATGCTCAAATAATAGATGATGAACATATTCTTTTGACAGGTAAGTGGAAAGATAACAATGATCTTTATTTGGGCGACTTACAAAAATGTGCGATTAATGTTTTGAGAATGATTTTGAAATTAAAATTTTAAAATTATATAATAAATGAAACCGTTGACATGTATATATAACGCGTGCTAGAATCATTTTTGTAAGATGAAAAAGAAAAAAATCTCGAATGACAATGTAGTCATCTCGGAGTTATGTTACTGATAAATACAGGCAGAACTCAGATTGTAAATTAAACAAGTCTATTAGGCTTATTTGATTTATGATCTGAGTTTTTTTTCTGGAAAGGAAAAATATGAAAGTAAAGAAAATTTTAAATAATAATGTGGCTATTATCAATAAAGGGGGCCATGACTCAATTATTTATTCTTCTGGTATATCTTTTAAAAAGAGTGTTGGCCAACACATTAGTGAAGATGAAATTGAAAAAACATATGTTTTAGATTCTAAAGATAGATTGGAACATTTGAGTTATTTGCTAGCTAGTTCTGATCAAAAAACCATTGAATTGATTAATAAATTGGTTGAGTATGGCGAAAATTTTCTTGATAAAAAAGCTAATGATTATTTATATTTGGCTTTACTGGATCATATTACCTTTGCATGGAAACGTGGTCAGAAAAATCAGTTTATCCGTAGTCCGTTGACGTGGGAAGTAAAGAAATTCTATCCCGATTATTACAAGATAGGAATTTATGCGGTACAAAAGATGCGCGAATGTTACAAAATTGATTTTCCTGATGATGAAGCAGTTTCCATTGCCTTACATTTTGTAAATATTCAAGAGGATAAATCACATTTAGATGAAAACATTGATGATATAGCTGTATTGAAGAATATTTTAAATATCATCCAATTTCAATATGCTACTACGTTTGATGAATCCTCAATGAATTATATGAGATTAGTTACTCATTTACAGTATTTTATTGAACGTCTAAGAAGAAAAAAATTATACGGCGATAATGATGTCACCTTATATGAGACGGTGATTAAGTTATATCCCAAAGCTTACAAAACTGTTGAGAAAATTGAAAATTATATTGATAAAAAATTTCATCAAAGACTTTCAAAAGATGAATATACATACTTAATGATTCATATTAATCGAGTTACAGAAAGAAAGGATAGAGAAAAATGAAATATGAAGCCTTTAACAGACAGATTATTAAACTTGTCGGCGGCAAGAAAAATATTAAAGCAGTAGTTCATTGTATGACACGATTACGTTTTACATTGGTAGATGATAAGAAAGCCCAGACAGATAAAATTAAGAATATGGACGGAGTTATTGATGTCGTTAATAATGATGTTGCATATCAAATAATTGTTGGAACACATGTTACCGATGTATATGATGAACTAGTTGATATGTTGGGAATGACTAGTTCTAATGAATTAACTAATAACGATGAAGGAAAGAAAAAAAATCCAGTAAAAGCAGTGATGGATGTGGTTTCGGAATCAATGACTCCTCTTTTGCCTCCAATTATTTGTGCCGGGTTGTTAGCAGCATTACTGTCAATAGTCTCGTTAACAGGATTGATTTCGGACAGTAGTTCTACTTATAAGATTTTTGACACTGTTAGAGAAGCAGTATTCTTTTTCTTACCTGTATTAATGGCAATGAGTGCATCCAAGAGATTAGGAGTAGATCCATATTTAGGCGTAACACTAGCAGTGACTATCGTTTCTCAATCAATAAATGGAGTAAAGGGATTGAACCTTTTCGGTGTTCCATTGCCTCAAATTACTTATGCTAATAGTTTTATTCCAATTTTATTAGCATTGTGGTTCATGGGTTATGTGACAAAATTTGTGAAAAAAATAGTACCCGATAAGGTGCAATATTTTTTCACTCCATTATTAATTATGGTTATTATGATTCCTGCTACGTTAATGGTATTTGGACCATTAGGTTTTTATTTTGGAGAAGGTATTGTAGGTTTCTTTAATTTACTTATGAAGTATGTTGGAAGCTGGTTAGTTATGATGCTTTATTCAGCTCTACAACCATTTATTGTGATGTTTGGTGCTGGTAATTTCATTATGCCAATTGTCGCATCTTTAATTGCAACTGAAGGGTACGATCCAGCATTTATTTCTTCATGCACTATTTCTGATATTGCTGTTGGTGGCGCAATGCTAGGATATTTTCTACGTGCAAAGAAAAATAGTAAGCAAAAGCAACTATTTGGGACAGTTACTTTATCAGCAATTTTTGGAGTAACAGAACCAGCAATTTATGGTGTATTTGTTAAATATAGAAGACCATTTGTTGCTGTTATGATTGGTGGAGGACTCGGTGGCTTATTCGCTGGATTAACTGGTGTTAAAGCCTATTCTGTGGCATGGGGATTATTTGGTTTACCTTCATATATAGGTAAGGGCAATTTTACTAATCTTTGGTTAATGGTAAGTGCAGTAATTATTAGTTTTGTTGGTGCAGCAATTGCCGCATACATGCTAGGAATTCCCGTAGATAGTGAAGATTCTGAACAGATTTTAGAAAATGATAAAAAAGATATCACAATCAACGAGAATGGTTTGCGTGCAGTTCCGTTAAAAAGCGTAGTTACTGGAAATTTAATTCAATTATCTGAGGTAAATGATAAAGCTTTTTCAAGTGGTGGATTAGGAAAAGGTATAGCAATTCAACCGACTGAAAATAATATTTATTCACCAATTAATGGGACGGTTTCAGTAGTATTTCCAACTAAACATGCTATTGGTATTAATGGAGATAATGGTGAGGAAATACTTATTCATATTGGTATTGATACAGTGCAACTGGAAGGAAAGTATTTTGATTTAAATATTAAGCAAGGTGACATTGTTAAAGCTGGCCAGCAAATTGGTAAAGTTGATTTTAAAAAAATCAAAGAAGCAGGATATGATATTACCACAATGGTAGTTGTTACTAATGCAGATGATTATACAGATGTGATTCCTTCAGAAAATAAACAGGTTAATAATTCTGATTCATCAATGAATATTGTACTGGGATAAGGAGCAATGGATAATGAATTTTTCAGATAGCTTTTTGTGGGGTGGCAGTATTGCAGCTCATCAATGTGAAGGGGCCTATGATGAAGATGGTAAAGGTCTAGGAATAATGGATCTGGTTTCTGTTGGGGATTATGGGAAACCTCGTAAAATATATTCTCAATTAGAAGAGGGAGTATTGTATCCATCACATTATGGAATTGATTTTTATCATAGATATAAACAAGATATCAAGATGTTTTCGGAGATGGGTTTTAAAGCACTAAGGATATCAATCGATTGGTCTCGAATCTATCCTAATGGAGATGACGAGAAGCCTAATTTATTAGGTATTAAATTTTATCAAAATTTGATTAATGAATTACTAAAATATCAGATTGAGCCGATTGTTACTTTGTATCACTTTGAAATGCCGATAAATCTCGTTAAAAAGTATGGTTCATGGACTAATAGAAAAGTGATAGATTATTATTTGAAATTTTGTAAAACAATGTTTGAAGCTTTGAAGGGCAAAGTAAAATATTGGGTTACATTTAATGAAATGAATCATATTGATCCTCAGACAGAAGCAACTGATATTTTTACTTATATTATTGCTGGATTAAAGTATTCTGAATTAACTGATAAGAAGCAGACTCTTGCTACTATAGGGTACAATATGACCTTGGCCAGTTGTATGGCTGTTAAATTGGGACATGAAATTGACGCTAATAATCAAATGGGCTGTGTTTTTGGTATTGAACCAGTTTATCCGATAAATTGTGATCCTGAAAATGTATTGAAAGCATTTATGCAGACTGATAGAGATTTTTATCAAATAGATGCAATGTGTAATGGTGAATTTCCAAAGTATAAAATTGAAGAGTATCGAAGTGCTGGTATTAGTTTGAACATTACGGATAAGGACTTGGAAGCTTTTAAAGTAGGAAGATTAGATTATTTAGGAATGAATTATTATGCGAGTTCGGTCGCTAAGTATGAAGGAGCGGATGGTAAGGAAAGTGCCTTATTTGGAGGTCTTCAAAATCCTTATTTAAAAACAAGTAAATGGGATGGACTATTGATCCTATAGGGATTAGATATTTGTTGAATTATACTTACCGAAGATATGGACTTCCTATAATGATTACGGAAAATGGTCTGGGCGCTGTTGATAAAATCAATGAGAATGGCGAAATAAAAGATGACTATCGTATTGAATATTTGCAACAGCATATTCGTGAAATAAAAAAAGCAGTTGAGATCGACAACGTCAATTGTTTTGGATATTTAACTTGGGCACCGATTGACTTAGTCAGTGCAACAACTGGACAAATGAGTAAAAGATATGGATTTATTTATGTTGATATGGATGATCAAGGTAATGGGTCTAAGAAACGTTTAAAGAAAAAGTCATTTAATTGGTATAAGTCTGTAATAGCGTCAAATGGAGAAAAAATATAAATTTTTACATGTAAAAAGATTTAGTCAGTGTATGCTGATTAAATCTTTTTTTGTCAGAAAATTTTTATTAAACAAAAAAAGAAAGTTACTAGTAAAATACCAGCAGCTTTCTGTCCAGAAATAAATACAATTACTTTTAATATCTATTCAATAGTTCAACGTAAGCGTCAACGATGCTTTGTAGGAATCCAACTGTGCCTTCAGCAACGTTGCCATCTTCATCAAGAATTTGTGTGACATTACCGATATAAGCTTCTGGTTGTTGAAGAATAGGCATGTTCAAAAATACTAATGATTGACGTAATGCATGGTTGGCACCAAAACCACTAATAGCACCAGGTGAGACGCTGACAATAGCAGCAGGCTTCTTATCCCAGATACTTTGACCATAAGGACGTGATCCAACATCAAGAGCATTTTTCAAACCACCAGGGATTGAACGGTTATATTCAGGTGTTACGAATAATACACCGGCAGCATCCTTAACCTTATTTCTAAATTCAGTATATTCTGCAGGTACATTTTCAGGTGTATCGATATCTTCGTTATATAGTGGCAAGTTACCAATTTCTACAAATTCAGGTTCATAGTCGCTAGGGAACAACTTCATTAAATTCTTAGCAATTTGTTTTGAGAATGATCCCTTACGCAAACTACCAACTAAAACAGCAATTTTCTTTGACATATAAAATTCCTCCATATCTTTCAATATTTCTAAATTATCACAAAAACTTTTTTTCAACAAATATTTGTTCTCGCAAACAAATATTTTTTTATTTTTTCAGTAATCGGTTACAAAAATATTGATAAATAAATCACAATGTGTTAAAATTCGCCAAAAAATCAAAATGATGTTAAAAAAAGTTCAAGATTATGACTTTGATTACAAAAACATTACAAAAAGTTAGATTAAACGAATTTTTTTATTATGCCTGTAATCTGTTTGTTACATTCGTCTTGTATAGTGTCATCTGGTAAACATAAAACCGGGGAGAGATTAGTTGCTAAAGCGAATAAAATTAGATGCACTGCTTATCATTAGTTTGATAATTACGGGGGGAATGGGATATTCAGTTGCCTATGCCGCAGATTCATCATCAGACCAAGTAAGTAATACAACAGATTTTCAAAAGACATTAACTAACTTGGAAACAAATAAGTCAGTTAATGATGATGCTTATACACTAATTCAAAAAGTATCGTTATCAGACAATAAGGAATTTATGCCTGGTATCAGTTATAGTGAAAAGGACCCAAATATGGGAGACGTTAAATCGGATCAAGAGGTTGACCACGCACCCGTCCAGAATTCACAACCAGAACAAATTGAAGCATCACAAAAAGCTATTACACAAGCTGCCTCAGAGGCACCAGTTGAAATGCAATCCACATCTAATAATGTTGGTACATTTAAAATTAGTTTTTACGATCCCGCTGTTCTAGGATCAGATATGGGTTATTCAGGAGTTGCTACTAATTTGAGCGTTATCCCACGTGGATCACAATTGAAAATTACTACGGCTCAAGGGGATGTCTACTATCGTACAGTTAACGATACAGGGACATTTGCCTATGACAATCCTTACCAAATTGATATGGCAATGCCAAACAGTATGATTCCTTCTTATGGAATTACCAGTGCAACCGTTGAAATTATTGGTTAAAATACATTTGAATAGAAAAAATCCGACGTCAAATTTGAGATGTCGGATTTTTTTGTTGTAAAATTAGTGTAATAAAAAGAAGGTTGGATAAATGAAAGCATACGGTGTAACTAATAATAATGGTTTTACTGAATTTTCTAAGGATAAAGAAACACCTACAGGGCGTGACTTATTAGTTAAAATTGAGGGCATTTCTATTAATCCAGTTGATATTGCTACTAGAAAAGGTATTACTGGAGAATTAAAAACACCTAAAATTTTAGGTTATGACGGATATGGCACAGTCGATTCAATTGGCGCTGACGTGAGGAACTTTAAAGTTGGCGACCGAGTCTTTTTTGCTGGTGATTACACTAGAGATGGCTCATATCAAGAGTATGAGTTGATTGATGAGAGAATCGTTGCCCATGCACCTAAGGAGACGTCAATTGAAAAAAGTGTTGCTATGCCACTCGTAACGCTGACGGCCAGTGAACTATTATTCGAAAAATTAAATATTAATCCAGCAGCTGATAATCGAGAAAAAACAATCTTAATTATTAATGGTGCAGGTGGGGTGGGTTCAATCGCTATTCAATTGGCCCATTTAGCCGGTCTTAGAGTAATTGCTACCGCCTCAACTGATGACAAAGTAAAGTGGGTTAAAGCCCTAGGAGCTAACTTGGTCGTTAATCATCATCAAGACTTAATCAAACAAATTCATGATTTAGGTATTAAGGATATTGATTATATTATCGGACTAAGCAACAACGATCCACATTGGAATGAAATTGTTGAATTGATCAAGCCTTTTGGAACCTTTGCTACTATTACTAATTTAAGAGAATCTCAAGTAATGGATCTTAAACAAAAATCAGTTAATTTTGCTTGGGAGTGGATGTTTACTAAATCTAAATTTAAATTAGATTCTATGTCGGATCAGGGTGCTTATTTGGAAAAATTGGCTAACGGATTAGATAGTGGAATGATTCATTCAACTGTTACTAAAGTTTTTCATGGATTTAATTTGGAGAATATTAAGAAGGCTACCGAGTTGGTTGAAGGTGGTCATATGGTGGGTAAAGTTGTTATTAAAGCATAAAAAGGATGATGCGTCTGCACCATCCTTTTTATATCAAATTAAAATGTTTCAGTCCTTTAACGATACCACCGTCAACGTTTTCAGTGCTAACATAAGTAGCAGCGTTCTTGACAGAATCTATACCATTTCCCATGGCGATACTATAATCGGCCATTTGAATCATCGGTAAATCATTAGTTCCATCACCGAAGGCATATACAGGCTTATTTTCTAAATTCAAGTCTTTAAGCAAATGTTTGATGCCGCTCATCTTGGAAACTCCTTGTGAGACGGTGTCAATTGAAAAATAGCCTGTATTATAAAACTGTAATTCAGGGAATTTATCCTCGTAACGATCTTTGTCGCCATCGGTAAGAATGACGAACATTGGAATATCGTCTTTTTTATAGAAATCAGGGTCAATTTCAGGAACATCAAGACGCAATTTGTGGAAAAACTCTTTAAGATAGGGTGTTTTTCCACTTAAAAAAGTTCTATCAGGCGTATGCATATAGAGGGTATCGCCTAATTCCTTAGTCAAATCAATTATACTTTTAATTAATTCTGGTTTAATATTATTACGATAAATAACTTTTCCTTGTGATTGGACAAATGCACCATTTAAAGTAATATATGTATCAATACCGGTAGCATCTGTGGCAGCGTCTATTTCAATTGGAGCTCGTCCAGTGCTGATTACTGGCAAAAAGTTATTAGCTTTTAATTTATGTACGGCTTGGGCAACGGAGTCGTCGACTTGGGATTGGTTATTTAACAGCGTTCCGTCTAAATCGAAAAAAACGGTTCCTCGATAATTTGTTTGCAAAAGATCCACCAACTTAACTTTATTTTGTATACTAACAATATGGTAACAATTATTATTGTAATGAGATAGTCTTAACTTAAAATATGGAGTGATATGTTTATGAAGATATTAATGATAGAGGATAACAAGTCTGTTTCTGAAATGATGGGCATGTTTTTCCAAAAAGAAAAATGGGAAGCCAGTTTTGCTTATGATGGCAATCAGGCGGTTGATATGTTTAATGAGGACCCCAGTAAGTGGGATATGATAACTTTGGATCTTAACTTGCCTGGAAAAGATGGGATGGAAGTGGCCAAGGAAATCAGAAAGGTTTCTAAAACTGTACCTATTATTATGCTGACAGCTCGTGATACTGAAAGTGATCAAGTATTGGGATTAGAGTTTGGAGCTGATGATTATGTTACTAAGCCTTTCAGTCCAATCACTTTGATTGCTAGAATGAAGGCTATTCACCGTCGTGATGAAAATCTTGCTGAAAAATTAGCTGAAAGTACTTCAGTTAATGCTGAAGTTGAAGAAGCAGACGATGGTTTTGACATTAATACTGGTTTCTTCAAACTGAATTCTAGTACTCGTGAAGCTTATTTAAATGATAAGGAAATTCCTGATCTTACACCAAAGGAATTCGATCTTCTAAAGACTTTGGCTAGCAAGCCTAAACAAGTATTTTCACGTGAACAATTATTGGAACAAGTTTGGGATTATGATTATTTTGGTGAAGAAAGAACAGTTGATGCTCATATTAAGAAGCTTCGTCAAAAGATCGAAAAAGTTGGTCCACAAGTTATCGAAACTGTTTGGGGCGTCGGTTATAAATTTGACGATACAGGAGCAAAAGCTAAAGCGTAATGAAATTAATTTATCAAAATATGCTGAGTTTTTTGATTGTTATTTTAACGACCTTAGGAATTATTTTGTATTCCGTAACCAGCGCCTCAACTAGTTGGGAATATAATCGAACTTATAAAAGTCTAGAAAGTTATGCAGGTAATCTGGAAAAGATTGCTTTGAAAACCGATCCTAAAACTGGGCAAATTCACAATATTACTGGCGATAATATCAGAACGGTTGAACAGGTATTGTCTGAAAGAAACGTACAGTTTGCAATTTTTGATTATGATAATAATCAAGTTTATCCAACACCACCAACTAATGTGAAATTACATTTGAAGAAGTCCTATTGGAGTAAATTAAAACAAGGTAAAACAATTCGAAATGTTCAAAAGCCCCAAAATACGGCAGGAAACCCACGCTTGCGTAAAGATGATAATCGCAGTTATGTGTACGTTTTGACGCCATGGTTCCAAAATGGCAAGTTGATTGCAGCTGTCTGGGCTGGTTCTGATGTTTCAGAGCTACAGACTAATATTGGTGAGATTAACAGTCGCTTGTACTTTGCACTGTTGATTTCACTATTAGCTGCTATTATTTTGAGTTTCTTGTTATCTAGATATCAAGTTAATCGAATCAATCGTCTGCGTGGGGCAACTAAGAAAGTTGCCAACAATGATTTCTCAGTTCATATAGAAAGTAAGGGACGGGATGAGTTAGATGACCTAGCAGATGACTTTAACCAAATGGTTAAGTCTTTAGAATCGTCTGATAAAGAAATCAAGCGTCAAGAGCAACGTCGTAAGGAATTTATGGCTGATGCTTCTCATGAAATGAGAACGCCGTTGACAACAATCAATGGTTTGTTGGAGGGATTGGCTTATGATGCTATTCCCGAAGAGTCAAAGGGTCAAAGTATTCAATTGATGCGTAATGAAACGAAGCGTTTGATTCGTTTAGTTAATGAAAATTTGGACTATGAAAAAATTAGAACTAATCAAATAACAATGGCCAAACGAGTCTTTGATGCCAACAAGCCTTTGAAAGATATTACTTCACAATTGGAGAAAAAGGCTGCTGAATCAAATGATGAGTTGATCTTGAAACCATTTGATGGTGAACTAAAGACTTATGCTGATTATGATCGTTTTGTTCAAGTAATTTTTAATATTATGCAAAATGCGATTCAGTTCACTAATGATGGGAAGATCTTTATCAGTGGCAGTCGAGATGAGGAACGTCATGCTTCCGTCTTCACTGTGTCTGATACTGGTATCGGGATGTCTGAGGATCAAGTTAAAAATATTTGGGATCGTTATTACAAAGCTGATCCTTCTCGTAAAAATCGAAAATACGGTGAGTCTGGCTTGGGACTTTCAATCGTTCATCAATTGGTGGAAAATCATGGTGGTGAAATTGAAGTTAAGAGTAAACTCAACGAAGGTACAACCTTTATCATTACATTGTTCGATGAAGGTTATGAACATAAACCTGACGAAAAGGATTAAAGGTAGTAAAAAAAACAGTGCGTCAACCATCAAAGATGATTGCTGTACTGTTTTTTTCTTACTGTGGTTTATTTTTATTCAGATATGACCAACTATCAATTGGTGTACGATCATCTTGTAATTGTACAGCATCGGTATTATAGAGATCAGTTGTAGATTTGTTGCCATTACGTGAGTAAAGACTAGTCGATTTATCGCCAAGGTCATCACGAATTTTTTCCATCTGTTGAACTTGATTTTGATAAGAATAATTGGTGGGATCAGTCGGCATAAATCCAAGTGGAGTATAGAAACGTAATAAGTTTTTATTGTTGATACTATCAGAAGTATCTAATTTAAGATCAACTGCCTTTTCCCACTTGGTAACTTTGGTGGATAGCTCAGGATTATCACGTAAATCAATCTTTTCACCAGTAGCATTTGAATAAACTTGAGTTGAATTGCCATTTCGAAAGACCGTGTAATTAGGAGTAATAAAATTGCGATTCCTTAGAGCCACAATTTGACTATGTTGTTTGGAAAGCAAATCAGTTCCTAATTGAACATATCCCTTAGTATTTACACCAGCCAGATGAAGGATAGTAGGCAAGACGTCGATTTCTCCGCCGTAAGTATGATCGACATGGCCCTTTAACCCATCCATATGAATCATAAAGGGAACTCGTTGCATTTGAGTATTATTGAATTTATTCCAGGTACTTGGGTCTTTATCAATCATTGAAGAGAGAGCTTTGTGCTGCTCATCGTTTAAACCGTAATGATCGCCGTAAAGAACTACCATAGTGTTCTTTTCTAAGCCACTGGCTTTGAGATAGTCAAAAAATTCTTCAACTGATTTGTCGAGATAATGGGCGGTTTTAAAATAGGAGTTTACTGTGGAATTAGGATTATCGGATGTTTGGAAATCGCCATTATCTTCATCGGAAAATTGATAGCCAACATGATTAGTAATTGTTAAGAATTTGGTGTAGAAGGGCTGTTGCATCTGTGCAAGATATTTCACACCTTCAGAGAAGAGCAATTTATCTTTAACGCCATAACCATTTAATGATAAAGTATCGGGGTTTTTAGTGTCGTAATAGCTTTCATCGAAGAAATAATTATACCCCATATTCTTGTAGGTAACATTTCGTCCCCAGAAACTGGCAGCATTTCCATGGAAGACGGCACTAGTATAACCCTTCTTTTGCTCCAAAATAGCAGGGGCTGATTGGAAAGTATTGTCGCCACCTAATTTTTGAAAGAATGAACCTTCGGGGAGACCGAAGAGGCTTGATTCTAGCATTGTTTCAGCATCGCTAGTTCGACCAGCTCCAACTTCATTAAAAAAGTTATCGAATGATAAAGTATTTTGGTTATTGTAAAGACTATTCAAAAAAGGTGTAACTTCTTGGCCATTGACTTTCATACCAATGAGAAATTGTTCGAAACTTTCCAGATGGATAACAATAATATTTTTACCATTGGCCTTACCAAAATATTTAGCATTGGGTGCAGCGTAGTTTTGATTAGTATAATTCAAAACATTATCAATCTCTGATTCTTTAGCGCTTGATCGAACCTGATTGTTTTGAACTGAACGAACGGAATCATAAGCTAAAAAAGTATTAATACCCAAATACTTTACAATATAGGAATGGTCAAAAGTTCGACTCAATAATTGAGGCCGATTGGCTTCTGAACCTGCCAAATCAGCTGAAAAAAGTGCAATTCCTAAAAAGGTTGTTGCCAAAGCATTTAATTTTCTAAATGGCCGAGGATCTATTTTTATAAAGTGAGTGGCGAATAAAAGAATAATAATTGCAAAATCAATGATATAAACGATATCGCCTAACTGCATAGAACTGATAGTACTTTTTCCAAGTCCCTTGGCTACTTTAGAAACTCCTGTAATTGTGCTAGTAGCAATAAAGTCGCCGTTCTCTCGAAAATAGAGAATATTCGAATAGATAAAAATTGAATCAATTAAATAAAGCAATCCCATAAAAATGTAGGATAGCTTAGCTTTATTAATATATAGAGCTAGACTCATTAAAATAACAATGGTAGCGAAAGGATTAACTATTAAAAAGAAATGTTGTAATAAGTTGTTGATAGTTAATGAAAAATCTTTGTAATATGCAATAACGGTCTTGAGCCATAAACAAATAATTAAAAAAGTCATAAAACCTAATCGTTTGTTTAGGATGGATTGAATTTTTTTCATTTTTTCCCTCATAACTAAAATAGTTCACCGATTAATAATACGTTATTTAGGAAAATAAAAAAAGCCAGCCTAGGATGATTCTTTTATCTTGGTTAATTCCGCCTTCCACAAAAATTGAAATTTGGCCAAACGCCGTGGGCACGACCTGTAACTTATGCTGCGCCAATTTCAATTTTTGCTCCAGTAGTTTAACGGTTGTATATTTCGGACATTTAAATAAGAAAATAGCTAATGACTTTTATATTATAGTCATTAGCTATTTTGTTTGTAGTTTTGAATTAATAGATTGAATCATTTTAGCAAGTTTAAAGCTAATAATATCAACTAATATCTTAATCTATAATGGAGCCAGGATGGTCTCAGTGGAAGATGGCATCCCTCAATCATGATTATTATAAGTAAAAACTCTTACTTAGTACTATCGTTAGTTTTTTTCAAAACACTCGACCAACTGTCAATAACGCTACGATCGCCGTTTAATTCAGGTGCGTCAGTATTATAGAGCGTAGTCGTTGATTTATTATTATTCTGCGAGTAAACGCTAGTTGATTTCAGACCCAGGGTATTTCTGGTTTGAACTAACTTTTGAATTTCGTTTTGATAACTTTGATTCTTAGGATCAACTGGTGTGAAGCTGGTTGGGGTATAGAATCTTAAAAGATTTTTATTGTTGATCGTATCTGATAATTTTAGCTTGTCATTGACATATTGCTGCCACTTGGAGATCTTTTTCTTCAAGTCAGGATTTTGATCCAAATTGATTTGTTCGCCGGTACTATTTTTAAAGACTTCTGGATTGCCATCGCTATCTTTTAAAACAGTGTAGTTTTTAGTAATGAAGTTTTTATTACGGAAGGGAACAATTTGGTTGTGTTGTTTAGAGAGTAAATCTGATCCCAATTGAACATACTGTTTGGTGTTAATGCCGGCTAAATGAAGGATAGTTGGCAAGACATCAATTTCGCCACCATAAGTATGATTGATGCCACCTTTTAAGCCCTTCATATGAATCATGAAAGGAACTTTCTGCATTTGAGAATTATTAAAGTCAGTCCAATTATTTGCGTCGACACCTAACAGTGGAGCTAATTCTGGATTCTGACTATTTGAAAGTCCATAGTGGTCGCCGTATAGTACGATCATGGAATTGTCATAAATACCACTAGACTTTAAATAATCGAAAAATTCTTTTAAAGAATTATCTAAGTAATGAGCTGTTAAGAAATAGTTGTTGACGGCACTATTACTAGTGTCAGGAGCTTGGAAGCCATCGTTATCTTCATCAGGCAATTGGAATGGATAGTGATTTGTAACGGTGATAAATTTGGCGTAGAAGGGCTGCTGAAGTTGTTCGAGATATTTAGCGCTCTCCGAAAGCATTAACTTATCTTTCATACCATATTCAAGACTGGAATCACTAGTTTTATTGAAATAACTGGAGTCAAAGAAATAATTGTAGCCCATATTTTTATAGACGTTATCACGATTCCAAAAACTACCAATATTACCATGGAAGACGGCACTGGTGTAGCCTTCCTTTTGTCCCAGAATGGCTGGGGCTGCTTGGAAAGTATTATCGCTGCCAAGCTTGGAGAAAAGTGAGCCTTCAGGGAGTCCATAAAGACTCGTTTCTAGCATGTTTTCAGCATCACTGGTTTTACCTTGACCAACTTCATGATAGAAATTATCAAAAGACATAGTGTTTTTATCGTTATAAAGACTATTTAAAAAGGGTGTAACTTCTTGACCATTAACTTTATCATTGATTAAAAACTGCTGGAAACTTTCCAAATGAATGACAATAATATTCTTGCCCTTAGCTTTACCGAAGTAAGCTTGATTAGGCTTAGCGTAGTTTTGGTTAATATATGATAGTACGTCATCCATATCTGTTCCAACTGCTTCGGATCGTACTTGATTGTTTTGCACGGTTTTAATTGAATCATAGGCCAAAAATGTGTTGAGTCCTAAGTACTTAACGATGTAAGCTCGATCAAAAGTTCTACCTAGAAGCTGTGGTCGGTTTGATTCAGCAATAGCTAAATTAAATGAGAATAAAAATACCCCCAATAAAGTAGTAGCAATTGCTGTTAATTTTCTCATTGGTCGGTCGTCAATTTTGATATAATGGGTTAGTAACAATATAGCAATAATGATGAAATCTAAACCATAAATAAAATCATGAGCTTGACCAAGGTTGGCAGCACTACCGCCAAGTCCCTTAGAAACCTTGGAAACACCTGCAATGGTATTAAAAGAAAGAAAATCGCTGAACTCACGATAGTATAAAATATTTCCATATAATAATGCAGATTCTAAAACATAAATAATTCCCATTACAATATATGAAATTTTAGGTTTATTAATATAGAGCGCTATGCTTAAGAGGATGACTGCTGTAGCGATAGGATTAATAATGAGAATTAGATGTTGTAACGGGTCTGAAACGCCTAATGAAAAATCAAGATAATAGGCGATAATAGTTTTGATCCATAGAAAAAAGATTAGGAGCGTCATAAATCCTAGTCGTTTGTTGAGGATATTTTTTAGTTTATTCATTGAAAGTTCCTTGTTTTTAAAATTCTTAAATCAATCTGTTTAAAGACTAAATAAATTACTTAATTGTTAGTATAATACATGTGGGTAAAAAGTGGGAAAGAATGAGCAAAATGATATTTCTAGGACCGTTATATGATTACATATATAAAGTGTATGCAATGAAGATTAATCATTTTCCATTGATCCGGCTTTCCTTTTATGCTGTAGATAAAGCAATATTATATACCTTATTTTTTATTGTTTTAAGGTATGTTTGGATAAAACTAAAGAAAAAAAGAACTACTCTTGGCCGTGAGTTAGGTCTAGGACTGTTCGTGTTTTATGTTTTCCTGCTTTTTGCTTTAACAGTTTTTCGGGATGGCTATTTCATTTGGCAATTCAAATTTTATTTTCACCGTTCGCTATCCCAAATAAATATAATTCCGCTAGTAGAAACTTTTAAATTGGCAAAAGGTCAGTCCATTATTGACTTTATTTACAATTTATATGGTAATATTATGTGGTTCGTACCAATGGGAATATTTATTCCGGCACTAAGTGAAAGGCACCTTAATTTCTGGAAAGTTGTTTTAATAGGTGCTTTGATTTCAACATCAATTGAAACGTTGCAGTTTATTTTAAATACAGGTGTAACTGATATTGATGACGTGATTTTTAACACTTTGGGCGCAGCGGTAGGATATTTATTATATTTTTTGGGAAAATGGATAAAAAAACTAATAAAAATTTGAAATTTTCCGCGAAAATGATTAATCTAGTTTTGAGAGTATATATGGAGGAGAGAAAATAAATGTCACAAATTAAATTTGATGATTCAAAATTAAACAAGTTTATTCATGAAAATGAACTTGGTGAAATGCAAGCTCTTGTTACAGCTGCAGATGACGAACTACGTAAGGGTACCGGTGCTGGTGCTGACTTCCGTGGTTTCATTGACTTGCCTGTTGACTATGACAAGGATGAATTCGCTCGCATTAAAAAAGCTGCTAAAAAGATTCAATCAGACTCAGAAGTCTTCGTTGGTATCGGTATTGGTGGTTCATACTTAGGAGCACGTGCTGCAATCGACTTCCTAAGCTCATCATTCTATAATGTTAAAAATGAAAAAGATGTTCCAGAAGTTTACTTCTGTGGTAACTCAATTTCTCCAAATTACTTGGCTGATTTACTAGATGTTATCGGTGACCGTGATTTCAGTATCAACATCATTTCAAAATCTGGTACAACAACAGAACCTTCAATTGCTTTCCGTATTTTGAAAGCTAAGTTGATTGAAAAGTATGGTGTTGAAGGTGCTAAGGGCCGTATCTATGCTACAACAGATCGTGCTAAGGGTGCTTTGAAGACAGAATCAGATGCTGAAGGCTACGAAGAATTCGTTGTTCCTGATGATATCGGTGGTCGTTTCTCAGTTCTTACTGCTGTTGGTTTGTTGCCAATTGCCGTTGCTGGTGCTGACATCGATAAGTTGATGGAAGGTGCTGCTGCTGCACGTACTGACTATTCATCAGCTGATCTTACAAAGAATGATGCTTACAAGTATGCTGCTTTGAGAAATATCTTGTACCGTAAAGGTTACACAACAGAATTGCTAGAAAACTACGAACCAAACGTCCAATACTTTGGCGAATGGTGGAAGCAATTGATGGGTGAATCTGAAGGTAAAGATCAAAAGGGTATCTACCCATCATCAGCTAACTTCTCAACTGACTTGCATTCATTAGGTCAATATATCCAAGAAGGTCGTCGTAACCTTATGGAAACTGTTGTTCTAATTGACAAGCCAAGACATGACGTTACAATTCCTGCTGAAAAAGATAATCTTGATGGTTTGGAATATTTGGAAAACAAGTCAATGGACTTTGTTAACAAGAAGGCTTACGAAGGTGTTGTTCTAGCCCATACAGATGGTGGCGTTCCTGTTATGTCAGTTCATATTGAAAAACAAGATGCCTTTAACTTAGGTTACTTAATGTACTTCTTTGAAATTGCTGTTGGTATTTCAGGTTACTTGAATGGTATTAACCCATTCAACCAACCAGGTGTTGAAGCATACAAGAAGAACATGTTTGGTCTACTTGGTCGTCCTGGTTATGAAGAACTTGGCGAAGAATTAAACAAGAGACTATAATTTTATAATTGATAATAAATCGAGAAAAAACATCGTTTGATTCTCGACTAATAAAAAATACCAGTACGGTAATCATTAAAAATGATTGCTATACTGGTATTTTTTTACTCTTTAATCATAATAGTTTCCAATAAAGTTCCATAATCAGTTGTGTCTTTTAATAGAATGTTTAATCGTTGAAAGTCAAATTTTTCATAAAAGCCTTGAGCAGCTAGATTATTTTTCAAAACGATCAAATAAATTTTTTTATACTCTTGCTCAAGTATTGTTAAGACACTTTGAAATAATTTCTGTCCAATTCCTAAATGTTGATAATGAGGCAATATGTACAATGAATAAATTTCTCCATAACCAATGTATTGTTTTTTGCGAGCAGGTCCATATGAACAAACACCGATAATTTGATTGTCAGGGGTTACTGCGATTAAAGTATTATTCCATCTTTTTTCAGGATGCCAGATGGATTTATCAAGTTGGTTTAGGAAATCCTGAGGAACCAAATCTGCATAGGAAAAAGTCCATGTTTGGTAATAAAGTTCCTTAATGCTTTCAAAATTGGTAGAATGATCAGTTTTTATAATTTTGTAATTCATGATTTTCCTTACTTAACTAATTATAATTTATGTGGCGTCCGATTTAAGAAGTGCTTAGCACCATCTATAACGTGGAAATAAGTTGCTAAGCTTAACATGTCAGTGTTTATACTTCTTAAAAAAGGCCATTCTCGTAACGATCCTTTTAGAACAGAATTATTTTGTTCAATGAATTCTTGGCTAATTTTTTGAGGTTGATCGTAAAAAATGCCAGATTGATACAAATAATTAGAATAGTCATAGAAATACTTAGCAGTTTTGGGATCGTTAATTGTATCATGCAATAATTTGGTTCTCAATCTAATAAAACTCATGCTATTACGAATAACTTGGGCACTATTGTTGGAATCTGAAAGGTAAGCAAATAATTGTTCAAAAAAATGTTGATAAGAGTGAATCTCTCCACTGTTTAAATATGCTCGTGGATGATTCTTAAAAGGATATTTCCAATTACTCAAATTATATTCCCACTTTTGACCAATCCAAATAGTAAATGGCAACTCATAGAAAACTTGGGTCATGTCCTGTTCAAAGGCTTCATTAATGATTTGAGAATAATCGTGAGGTAAAAGCTGATTAATTTGGCGACGCAATTCGGGTGTAATAAATTTGGTTCCGTCAGTGTCATCGGTTAATTTAAAGAGCTTTTCCCAGGTATCAGAACTGAATAACGATGGTTTCAGGTGCTGAACCAATTTCAAATTAATAGGTGCTGAATTGAGCGTATAACCAGCATCAAAGGAATTGTTCATCAGTTGTAGGGTTTGGACAAAATGGCCGCCTAACGAGTGACCAATACCATAGATTAGGGTATTAGGGGCAATACTATCTTCAACAAAGCGGACGAAATCCTGAGCCATTTGTATTTGACTAAGATTTTTATCACTGCCAATTAAAATAGCATTAACGTTGTAATCCCAATCTTTATACGTTTCAAGAATAGATTGTTCAAACCTTTTACTTCTGGAACGGATTTTTTTATCAACATTAGCCTCAGTGCCTTTGAAAGTAATGTAGCATTCTTTAACGCCATCAATTGCAATCTCATAAGCAATAGCTGAAAAGCCACATTTGGCAGCTTGTGGCAGGATTTCACGAGCATCATAAGATTTAACGTAGTCAGGCATTCTTTGAACCATAGAATAAATTAAAAACTTTAGATAGTTTTCTGGTTCAAATTCTTGATATAAATAACGATCGTAGTCGAATTGTAAAATTTTAGTTCTAAATTCACTATTATGTAAAAGTTCGCCCGCTTGATAACGTTCTGCACGTAAATTTATAGGCAAGATATCGTGAATCATCAGGATAACGTAAATTTGATTGAGATACCCATGACAGAGGTTAAGATTTTCATCTTCAATTAGAGAAATCAATTGTTTTAATTTATTGATCTTTCGATTTTTAGAAGGACGTGAAAATCTCTTTTTACTATGTTCTTGGTCCATATTTTTGAGTTTTAAGGCTTTATCGATCAATTGAGGATGGATTAATTTATTTTTAGAAAAAGCTGGTAATTTTAAGTCGATTATCTGGTTTAGCATCAGATTAGTTAATCGTCTTTTTTCTTTATTTAAATATGAATAACTGAAAGAGAGACGCTTATTTTGGGGCAATAATTTTTTACTATCCTTTTTGTTGAACGTTAAAGGAAAGTTTTTGTGAGCTCTAAAATTAAGCAGATCTAATTGGTCATATACATGATTTAATCGGTTCAAAGTACTTAATAATTCTTTCATTAAATCACCTCTTAATTACTCTTATTTTAACAAATTGTTGATACATAAGGAATTGAGAACCTTTTAAAATAGTTCACGAATGTGTTACTTCACACTTGTAATATATCACAAACGTGTTATACTATAAATGTGGAGGTTGAAGAAAGATGAGAATAGATATCAAATCATACTTGGAAGACAACGGATTAACGATTTATGTAATAGCAAAGAAAAGCGGGTATGGTTATACGACTCTGCACAAATCTTTCAACAAAAAACAATCTTCCGCCACATCTATCAATTTGCGCGATATAGAGGCAATTGCCAAAGCGCAGGATACAGAAATGTGGAGAGTTCTGCGTGAATTGGAGTTGCGTTATCTAAAGTGAGGAGGCTTTAAATTATATGGCAAGATCATTTTGGGATGAAGATCCATTTAACAACAATATGGACGATATATTTAATAGATTTATGAGTCAACAGGATGGTAATTCGCAAGCTAAGTATTATGTGAATGGTCATGAGTTGACTCCAGAAGAATTAGCAAAATATCAAGAAGCTAGAACGGCCGGAAAGAATATTCCGGTTAGCGATAGCACTAAACAAAAAAATGGTACTATTTTAGAGAAACTAGGTCGTAACTTAACTCAAGAGGCTAAAGATGGCTTACTTGATCCAGTTATTGGCCGTGATAAAGAGATTCAAGAAACGGCTGAAGTTTTAAGCCGGAGAACTAAAAACAATCCAATTCTTGTCGGTGATGCTGGTGTTGGTAAGACTGCAGTAGTTGAAGGATTAGCTCAAGCAATTGTGAAGGGCAATGTACCTGAAGCTATTAAGGATAAACAAATTGTTTCAATTGACTTATCATCACTTGAAGCTGGTACGCAATATCGTGGTTCTTTTGAAGAAAATATTCAGAAGTTACTCGATGAAGTTAAAAAAGCCGGCAATGTAGTTTTGTTCTTTGATGAGATTCACCAAATTATTGGTGCTGGATCATCTGGTTCAGATTCTGGTAGTAAAGGTTTGGCTGATATTATCAAACCAGCTTTGAGTCGTGGTGAAATTTCAATTATTGGTGCAACCACACAGGATGAGTATCGTAATACAATTATGAAAGACGCTGCGTTAGCAAGACGTTTCAATGATGTTACGATCAATGAACCAAGTAAGGAAGCAACTTTAGCTATTTTGAAGGGGTTGCGTAAAGCATATGAGAATCATCATCATGTTGAACTACCTGACGATGTTTTAAAGGCTGCCGTAGATTATTCAGTTCAATATATTCCTCAAAGATCCTTACCTGACAAGGCAATCGATTTAATTGATATGACGGCTGCACATTTGGCTGCTAAAAATCCAGTTACAGACAAAGTAAGTTTGGAAAAGGATTTGAAACAAGCTCAAAAAGATAAAGCAGCAGCAGCCAAAAAAGAAGACTATGAAAAAGCTGCTAGTTTGAAGAAACAAATCGAATCTATCCAAGCTCAATTGGATAAGGGTGATAAGCAGACGGATGAACCTAAGGCTACAATCAATGATATTGCTGAATCTGTTCAAAGATTAACTGGGGTACCTGTTTCACAAATGGGAGCCAGTGATATTGAACGTTTGAAGGACATGGGTAAGAGATTGAAGAACAAGGTTATCGGTCAAGACGAGGCTGTTGATATGGTGGTAAGAGCCATCCGTCGTAATCGTGCTGGTTTTGATGATGGCAATCGTCCTATCGGTAGTTTCTTATTCGTAGGTCCTACTGGTGTCGGTAAAACAGAATTAGTTAAACAATTAGCTAAAGATATGTTTGGTAGAAAAGACGCCATTGTTCGTTTGGATATGAGTGAATATTCGGATTTAACAGCCGTTTCTAAGTTAATCGGTACTTCAGCTGGATACGTAGGCTACGAAGATAACGGCAATACTTTGACTGAAAAAGTTCGTCGTAATCCATATTCCATCGTTTTGTTGGATGAAATTGAAAAAGCTAACCCTCAAGTGTTAACTTTGTTACTTCAAGTTATGGATGACGGTCGTTTGACTGATGGTCAAGGAAATGTAGTTGATTTCAAGAATACAATTATCATTGCTACATCAAATGCCGGTTTCAGTGACAAGGTAGACAAGGATGAGAAGTTAATGGATAAATTAGCTCCTTACTTTAAACCTGAATTCTTGAATAGATTTAACGGAATCGTTGAATTTACTCATCTATCTAAGAAAGACTTGAATCAAATTGTTGATTTGATGATTGACGATGTGAATGCTAACTTAGCTAAAAAGAGTATTAGTTTGGAAATTACTCCGGAAGCTAAAGAGTGGTTGATTGATGAAGGTTACGATGAAGCTATGGGAGCAAGACCATTGCGTCGAGTTATTGAACAACAAATTAGAGATAAAGTTGCTGAATTTTATCTCGACCATATTAATGCTAAAAACTTAAAAGCTGATTTAGTTGATGGAACGATTAAGATCTCTGAAAAATCAACTGTAACAGCTAAATAATAAAAAAATTCCTGATTGAATTTTAATCGGGAATTTTTTTTGCTTAAATTTATATAGAATGTGGAGCAAAACACGAACTTTAGTGATGATACCTATTATGATATAGATTTGATTTGAAGTATTATTAGTTAATTTATACTTAAATACGAACAATTTACAGAACGGACATATAAATGTTTCTATTTTCCTTGCAAAAACACGAATAATCTGCAATACTATAGAAGTTCTAAAGAGATTATTTTTTAAGGGGCGTTTATAGTGAATTCATTAGATAATAGAGGAAATTTAAGCTTAATTGAGCGTTTATTTCATCTAGAAGAAGCCAAAACAAATGTTAGACGTGAGATCTTAGCAGGTTTAACGACATTTGTTTCAATGGCTTATATTTTGTTCGTTAATCCGCAAGTCTTGGGAGACTCAGGAATGAACAAAGGCTCACTGTTTACAGCTACTGCCTTGACTGCAGTGGTTGGATCAGTGTTAATGGGTGTTTTAGCAAATTATCCAATTGCGATTGCACCAGGTTTAGGGGATAACGCCTTTTTTAGTTATTCAGTAGTTATTGCCATGGGAATTCCTTGGCAAACAGCAATGGCTGGTGTTTTTGTTGCCAGTTTGATTTTCTTAGTAATTTCTTTAATGAAACTACGTGAAGTCGTAATTAATGCGATTCCGAAAGATTTGAAGTTAGCAGTTGCATCAGGACTAGGTATTTTTATTGCCTTTGTTGGTTTACAAGGTGGGGGTCTGATAACGGCTAGCAAATCATCTCTAGTTGCAATTGGTTCTTTTACAGTTCCAACGACTTGGTTAACAATTGTTGGTCTGTTAGTAACAGCCATTTTAATGGCTCGAAAGATTCCCGGTGCCATTTTTATCGGAATGGTCTTTACAACTGTTGTTGGTCTGGTAACAAAGTTAATTCCAGCTCCAGCTCATATTGTTTCAGCAATTCCAAGTTTGAAACCAACTTTTGGTGTGGGTGTAGCTCATATTACTGATATTAAAGAACCTCAACTTTGGGCAGTTGTGATTATCTTCTTATTGGTAGCTTTCTTTGATACAGCCGGTACATTGATTGGTTTAGCTGAACAAGTCGATGTTATGCAAGATTCAGAAGGAAAGATGCCAAGAATTGGACGTGCTTTGATGGCTGATTCAATCTCAATGGTTAGTGGTTCAGTTTTCGGAACTACTCCTCCAACAGCGTACGTTGAATCATCAGCTGGTATTGCTGTGGGCGGTAGAACTGGTTTGACTTCAATTACTGTCGGCGTTTTGTTTGCACTATCGATGTTCTTCTCACCATTGTTATCAGTCGTTACAAGTAATGTAACGGCGCCAGTACTAATCATCGTTGGTACATTAATGGCTCAATCAATGCGTGGAATTCAATGGGATAGATTTGAAATTGCGCTGCCAGCATTCTTAACGATTGTTGGTATGCCACTAACTTATAATATTTCATACGGTATTGCCTTTGGATTTTTAGTATATCCAATTACAATGCTCGCAGCAGGTAAGAGAAAAGAAATAAATCCAATTATGTATGGATTGTTCGTTGTTTTCGTAATCTTACTTTATATTATCAATATTTTGCCAAAAGCTAGTTTGGCTTAAAACTATTGTTGGTTTTAAAATTGCTGTAATAATTAAATTTAAACCTATATAAAAATAGCTAATGACTACACTATAAAAAGTCATTAGCTATTTTTATATTTTCACCCTCGTCAAATAAATATCATGATTTACCTAAAAGAAGTATAATAATTTTTGTAAGCGTAAACAAGGAGGCAACCATGAAAAAAATTATTAATAACGTTGAGGATATTGTGCCTGAAATGATTTCAGGACTTGTTAAAACTAATTCGAATTTAGTTAAGCAGATTGAGGGTACTACTGCGGTTGTTCGAAATGATGCTAAGTTTAAAGAAACTAAACAGGTTGGAATTGTTTCTGGTGGTGGTAGTGGTCACGAACCGTTGCATGCCGGTTATGTAGGCGATGGTATGCTTAGTGCTGCTGTGGCTGGAGAAGTTTTTACTTCACCAACTCCTGACCAAATTTACGAAGCTATTAAAGCAGTTGATCAAGGTCAAGGTGTCTTATTAATTGTTAAAAATTATTCAGGCGATGTTATGAATTTTGACATGGCTAAAGAAATGGCTGAAGCTGATGATATCGAAATTAAATCAGTTATAGTTGATGATGATATTTCAGTAAAAAACAGTGAGTTTACCCAAGGGAAACGTGGTGTAGCCGGAACTGCTCTCGTAGAAAAAATTGTCGGAGCTGCTGCTCGTGCAGGAATGTCTTTGAGCGATTTAGCAGATTTAGGTCAAAGGGTGATTGATAATACGAAAACAATTGGAATAGCTTTACACGCTGCCACTGTTCCAGCAGTTGGACACCCAGGATTTGAATTAGGAGACGATGAAATTGAATATGGAATTGGTATTCACAATGAGCGTGGCTATGCAGTTGAAAAAATCAAACCATCAAAGGAATTAGCTCATGAATTGATTGAAAAAATTATCGATGAGTTTAATGATAAATCAGGTGCTTTTGCTATTTTAGTAAATGGTATGGGCGGAACTCCTTTAATAGAACAATACATTTTTGCTAACGATGTTTTAAATGAATTAAACGATAAAAAAGTGTCAGTTCAATTTAGTAAGGTCGGAAATTTAGTTACATCGCTAGATATGCAAGGTATATCTTTGACAATTATGAAGGCTGATGAGAGTTGGATTAAATATCTAAAGGAACCAGTCACAACTATTGCTTGGTAGAGAGGGAGATTTTATGAAATTAGAATTAACAGATGCTAAAAAATGGATTAATTTATTCGTCGAAAAGTTAGAGGCTAATAAGTCAGAATTAAATGAATTAGATACGGCTATTGGTGATGGCGATCATGGAACTAATATGGATCGCGGTGCTCAGGCTGTAACAGAGGCGTTAGGTAAAAAAGAGCCTGAAAATTTGACTGATTTATATAAAACAACTGCCTTTGCGATGATTCAAAAAGTTGGTGGAGCTTCTGGTCCGCTTTATGGAACAGCTTTTTTGGATATGTCCAAAGCTGTCAAAGAGGATAATTTAGAATTAAGTGATTTGATTCAGATTGGAACTGATGGTATTAAACGTCGTGGTCAGTCAGATGTAGGAATGAAAACGATGATCGATATTTGGCAACCAGTAACAGAGGCTTTGAAAGCTAATAAATTGAACCAACAAGTTATCGACGCTGCTTTAAATAATGTTAAAGAATTAGTTGCTACCAAAGGACGGGCCAGTTATTTAGAGGAAAAATCTAAAGGTCATATTGATCCGGGTGCTCAATCTAGTGCTTACTTATTTGAATCATTAATTGAAGTGATAGGAGAATAATTATGAAATATGGAATAGTAATTGTTTCCCATTCAGCAAAGATCGCAGCAGGGGTCAAGGATTTAATTTCACAAGCAGCACCAGATTTGTCAATTACAACTGCTGGTGGTACTGAAGATGATGGAATCGGTTCATCTTTAGAGAAAATTCAAAAGGCAGTAGACGATAATACTGGCGATGAAATTTTAGCCTTTTATGACCTAGGAAGTTCTAAAATGAATTTAGAAATGCTGATGGAAATGACCGATCGAAAAATTCATGAATATAATGTAGCTTTGGTTGAAGGAGCTTATACAGCCGCTACTTTGGCTCAAGTTGAAACGCCATTAGAAGTAATTGAAAATAATTTAAAACCTTTAAAAATCAAATAAATAGAAAGTAAAATTTATTTAAATTTCAAACAATAAAAACAAGCACGGTAACCATTTAGGATAGTTACTGTGCTTGTTTTTTGCGCAAATAATTATGGAATTAATAGATAAAGCATAGCTCCAACGGCACCACCAGCTAGAGGTCCTAAAATAGGAACCCAACTGTATGACCAGTCGGAATCGCCTTTGTTAGCGATAGGTAAGATTTGATGAGCAATTCTTGGACCTAAGTCCCGGGCTGGATTAATAGCATATCCAGTCGTTCCACCAAGTGAGAAACCAATTGCAGTGATCAAAAGACCTACAACAATAGGATTAAGCCCTTGAGTAAATTTTCCACGTGTAAATGCTAATAGAGCAAATACTAGGACAAATGTCCCGATAAATTCACTAAGAAAGTTAAATAGATAATTTCTAATAGCAGGTCCAGTTGCGAAAACTCCTAGAATGGCTTTAGGATCATCAGTAACTTCCCAATGTGGGTAGTAATTGATCCAAACAACAATCGCTCCGACAATACCTCCAAGGGTTTGAGCAATCATGTAAGGAATAACAGAGGACCATGGGAAAACTCCAGCAATGGCCATACCTAAGGTAACAGCTGGATTTAAATGTGCTGGACTTAGAAAGACTGAGCAATAAACACCCAACGTAACGGCTAAGCCCCAACCAAAGGCAATGGCAATCCAACCAGCTCCTTCAGCTTTAGATTTTTTTAGACTTACGGCGGCAACAACGCCATCACCGAGTAGAATTAAAACAAACGTCCCGATGAATTCACCGATTAATTGTAGCATTAGACTATCGTGCATAAGCATTCCTCCAATTTAAAGTGACTACGCTTACAAACAATATTATACTTAGGTGCAGAGAATAATACCATGAAATAGAGTTTTTAAATATTGATAATATATTATAGAATGTATGATAAGAATTCATAGGTAAATTGGAAATAGAGAAAAAACTTTTAATTATGGGTTCAAGTGCTTTTTAAAATAGGCATTTATCCCATGAAAAATTGTTATCCTTAAAAGCGTGAGGTAAATTATGCGAACTGAAAAAGAAAAAATGCTAGCTGGCGATTTATATATTGCTCATGATCCCGAATTGAGAAAAGATTTTAAAAGGGCGAAGAAATTAGTTAGACTTTATAATCATACAACTGAGGACCAAAAAGAAGAGCGCCAACGTTTGGCAGAAAAATTATTAAAAAAAACTGGCAAAGGAATTCATTTAGAGCCACCATTTTATATTGATTATGGTGGCAATACTGAGGTTGGAGATAATTTTTATACTAATTATGAATGTATTATTTTAGATATAGCCAATGTTAAAATTGGAAATAATGTTTTGTTCGGACCACGAGTAGGTTTGTATACGGCAGGTCACCCGATTGATGCCATTATTCGTAATGAAGGTTATGAGTATGGCAAGCCTATAGCAATTGGCGATAATGTTTGGATTGGCGGCAATGTGGTTGTAAATCCTGGTGTAACTATTGGTAGCAATGTTGTAATCGGTTCTGGTTCAATTATTACTAAGGATATACCTGATAATGTTATAGCAGTAGGGAATCCTTGCCATGTCTTGCGACAGATAAATTCAGATGATAAGAAATATTGGGAATTAGAAAAAGAAAAGTATTTTAAAGAGTAAGGAATCAATATGATTTTCACTTAATTTTGATTAAAGTGTAAGTATCGAAGGATTCCATCTTCCACTGCGCTAGGAATGGTCTGGAACGTAGTGGCCGGACTTGGAGCCTCTTGGCTTTGCCAACAGTCTTCAAGCTCCACCTTTATCTAAGTGTGTACCACACTAAGATAAATATCACTACTGAGACCATCCTAGCTCCGTTCCAGATTAGTTTATTGGTTGATATTATTAACCTTCAAATTTGTAGTAATGATAAAAGTTAAATCTAAAAAAAGAGCTAATGACTATACTATAAAAAGTCATTAGCTTTTTTTGTGTTTAAATATTTAAAATAAAAACCATATAACAGTAATACTAGCCTGGAACAAAAATTGAAATTGGCTCAGCTGTGAGATTATTCTTGACAATTTATTGCTTAGAATAAGGCCGAGCTTGGAAATTATGCGTAGCATAAGTTTCAAGTCGTGCCCACAGCGTTCCAGCCAAATTTCAATTTTTGTGGAAGGCGGAATACTTACACTTTAATCAAGTATAAGTAACATTAGAGATTAAAGAGTTCTTCTAAATGCTGGATAACTCCTTGTTGATTATTATCGACCGTTTCAAAATTGGCGGTCTTATGAACGATAGGTGTGGCATTCTTCATAGCAACGCCGTGACCGACATAATCTAACATTTCTAAATCATTGCCACCATCGCCAAAGGCACACATTTCTTCAGGCTTGATATTGAATTTCTGAGAAAGATATTCTAATCCGGTAGCTTTGTTGACGTCAGCTCTAATAACATCAATGTCACCATGACCACTAGTTACGATCGAGACGCCTGAACCAATCATTGTAGCTAGTTTATCCATATAAAACTCTGTTTCATCATCAGGACAACCAAGTGAGAATTTCAAAACATCATCATCGACATCTTCAAATCTATCTACGCTTTGAATTTCAGGAAAATAAAAATTACTGATGCGATAAAATTCTGGCGAAGAACTATTAAGGATGTAGGCTGATTTTTTACCACACATAACAGCATTAACGTCAGGTAAACTTTCAATGACATCAATTGTTTTTTTGACAATATTTTTATCTAGAGAATCTGTTTGGTAGATTTTTTCATGACTGCCGATTAAAGCACCATTTTCAGCAACAAAGAGTGTTTTAGGAAAATCGCTAAAGAAACTTTTTAATTGATAATATTGATTGCCACTGGCAGAAACAAATCGTATATCATTCTGGTTCATATAATCGTAGACACGTTGGAAGCGTTCCTTATCAAAGTGTTTGTCATCATTCAAAAAAGTACCGTCCATATCTGTAGCAACTAATTTAATTGTCATAAGTAAAATTCCTCTTCAATTTTTAATGAAAAACTTTGCGATAGTGGAAGGGAGTTATTCCTTTCCATTTTTTGAAGTTCCTTACAAAAGATTTGGTGCTAGAGAAGCCACAGTTAATTGCAATCAAATCAATATTATTATCAGAGTTGAGCAACTCCTTTTGAGCGTTTAGAAGTCGAATGACTGTAATATATTTGCTGATAGGCATTTGGACTGCTTGATTAAACTGTTGATTCAGGGTAGTGAGCGAAGTGTTAAGCTGCTTTGCTAAGTTAGTACCATTTAGATCTGTCATGTAATTACTATTAATTAATTCCAATGCGCGATCAATTAAATTGTCATTCACTTGATTTTGGTAGTCAGAATTCTGACAAGAAAAGTTTTCAATTAGGCTGGCCAATAGTAAGTATGTTTGTCCAGTTAAAGCTAATTTAGTGCTGGGATTTTTTTGACCTTGCAACAGTTGTATCATCACGCGTAGGTTTTTCTCAATAGCTTGGTAAGCAATTAATTGCTTAATTGATTCAGGTTTACCATGAAGATTGAACTTTATCTGATCAAATTCAGGGTAGGCTTTTTTGAGAAAGCCATAATCAATAATTAGACAAAATTCAAATAATGATTCGGTTGTATCGAGACATGAAGCATGAACATTCCGAGAATTAACGATCCAAATATCACCTTTTTTAAAATGATAAGTAACGTTATTATCTCGAAAAGTCAATTGATTATCTGAGACTAGAAAACCTAATTCTATACTTTGATGCCAATGAGGAGCAACTGTTTTTGATGAATTTTGATTATGCAAATAATATTTAAAAGGCAGTCAGGAATTTAACTGAACTATTTCATGTTTAATAGTCATTAAAAGACTAATTTCTCCAAAGCTTTAGCGATACCATCTTCGTCGTTAGTAGTAGTTATATACGAAGCGTGAGCTTTGGCTTTGGGGGAACCGTTACCCATAGCAACAGCAGTTTTAGCAAAATCAAACATCGGAATGTCATTTTGTTCATCACCGATAGCCATAACTTCGTTGGCCTGTAGTCCTAAGAATTCAGCTAACTTTTTAAGTCCAACGCCTTTATTAACATTTTGGTGCATAATTTCTAGAAAATTATCGGCGGCTCGAACTACGTAATAATCTTTAGAAAATTCATTTTTTACTGGTTGTTCATATTGATCTAAGGTTTCCTTTTCACCAACGATAGCTGCTTTAGTTATTTCAAAATTGCTGTCTAATTCATCAGGAGTCCTTATAAAAATTCCAGCGCTGTTTTCCCAAGCTTGAACTACGGCAATTCGATTCACATTATGATCAGATGTATAGACGTTGCTTTGGTCATCAAGAACGTAGTACTGCATTTTGTTAGCAGTCACATATTTAACGATTCGTCGAAAATCTGCGTTATTGAGAATTTCACGCGAAAGAATTTTCCCAGAAACAGTTTCTACCAAACCACCATTATAGGTAATTACATATTGATCATCGCCACTGATTCCCAATTCTTTTAAATAAGGACTGACTCCAGCTAAGGGTCTACCTGAACAAAGAACAATTTTGATGCCCTGATCAAGAGCTTTTTTTAGCGCTTGTTTTGTTTTGGTAGTTATTTTGTGCTCAGTATTCAAAAGGGTATCATCGATATCGATTGCAATTAGTTTAATCATAAATTACTTCCTTTTTAAACTTAGTTAATTAAGGTAGGGATATTGTACCAAATGGATAAAACGCTTTCAAATGATAACCAGATTTTGTAGAATATTTTTTCGACCAATCGTTGCGAGTCCTTTTAGATAATCTTTTTCAAAGCTACGACTAAAATCTAAGCGATATTTTTTGTGTAAGGGAAGGTTATTTTTAATGGTTTCCTCTATTTGTTTAGTTTGTAAGTTAGTTAAAGACAATCTTTCAATGTAAATTACAATTAAGTGAGGATTTAAAAAGCTGATAATGTTTTGCACATATTGAATGATTTGACGAGTAATATCCTGATGTTCATCAATGGTTCCATACTCGACTTCACCGGCCAGACCATCGGCTCCGTTAATCAAATGATTGTTGATAACAATTCCCACGCCTGGTCCGGCATCATTAGGAAAATATAAACCTACAGAAATATTCTGACTTTCCTTTAGATCAATTGCGGCGCCAAATGTTGCTGCATTAGCATCGTTAACGATAATGGTTTCAATACCGGTGTTTTTTTGAATGGTTGCAGATAAATTAATTCCACGCAATGATTCAACATCGCTTATTTGTAAATAGCCATTGATTTCAGCTCCAGGGACACCGACGATAATTTTTTGAGGACGCTGATTTTTAGTTGCTTGCTTGATAAAAGCGATTAATTGGTCAATCGAACTGATTTTAGAATTGCTATATTGGGGTGATTGAATTTTTCCGGTGAGATCAGTAAAGAAGAATGTAGCCTGAACTTGCTTATGATTCTCCATTAATTCAACAATTCCAAGTTTATAGGCTTGGTAATTTAAATGATAAGTTTTGGCTCGTCGACCGCGCGTATTAATAAAATTAGTTGCAATAATTGGGGTGTGGGAAGAGAGTACATCAATTAATTTGTTGATACTAACAATGCTCAAACCCGTCAAATTGGAAAGATCTTTCGCAGATAATTCGTCATTTTCATCAAGTAAACTAAGAATTCTCTTTAAATTTTGTTGGCGAGCGGACAAGTGGCTATTGGTTGTCAAAATGAGTCCTCCTTAGGGATTGTTTTAGGTCAAAATAAATAATAAAAGTTAGTCTAACTCAATTTAAAATATGTTTAAACAAAATGTATAATATTAATGATAAGAAGTTTAATAAGCTAAGGGATGGTGATAAAGATGATTAATAGTGATTATAACGTAGAATTGAAACGATTAAATCAAATAAAGCCTGTAGATGTTTCCCACTTGCGGGATGTAGAAATGGTAATAAAAGATAGAATAGATAAGCATTCTTATGAACCTTTAATTTATGACCATTTAAAAACACTCCCAGATGATCCCAATTTGCCGAACGTTTTAACAAAACTACGAGATGGCAATAATCATGATGACATGCTTCAATCTCAATATCAGAATATTAAAATTACCAATGAATTTGCTGAGACACTTGGGCGAAAGGTTCGCTATTTAAAGATTAGACGTGAAGATGTGACAGCTTCAAAAGTTCTGATTTGTGTTCATGGTGGGGCTTATTATGGAGGTACGCCAGAAGATACGTTGCCTTTTTTAACGATGCTAGCTACTAAATTCAATGGTGTTATTTACAGCGTTGATTATGGAATAGCTCCAGAAAATCCTTATCCTTCAGGTATAGAAGATTGCTTGTCAGTTGTTGTAGCAGCTCAAAAAAACTATCAACAAATTTCCTTAGCTGGGGATTCAGCCGGAGCTGCGATTGCTTTGGGAGTTAGTCAATTGTGTCGTCTAATGGGAGTTGCTGAAATTAATAAACATATATTATTTTATCCGACTGTAGTTCATGGATCAGATCATAGTAGTGAATTATGGGATGATAATTTGATAGCAATTAATAAGACACAAAGACGAGCATTGCATAATAATTATACGCAATTTAAACAATTAGATACGATTATGACTAATTATTATACTGATCATCAAAAAATGAATTTATCAGCGCCAATCCTTTCACCACTTTATGCAGATTTGACAACCTTTAAAGAAACTTTGGTAATGACCGGAGAATTTGATCCGTTCCGATTACAAGATGAGGCTTTTGTTCAAAAGATTGGCTTGGTAGGTGGAAAAGTTAAATATATTCGTTATGGTGGTCTAGCTCATGCATTTTTGAATTATGTGGGACAAATACCTGCAGTTGAAGATTCACTTAATGAATGTGTGGCATTTTTAAATTAACAATAAAAAGGGAACACTGATCCAATGATATTTTGGATTTAGTGTTCCCTTTTGAAATTTAAGATTAAATATTTTCGGTAGGGTCATCATGATTTAAAACGTTATTTAAATTTCTGAGTTTCTTGATTTCCATGTTCCAAGTGCTGATGAGGACTAATACAGAACCAGTCCAAGCTAATGGATTGGCCATAGCAGCACCGTAGAATCCAAAGAGACGGATTAAAACAATTCCAGCAAAGACTCGCATTAATAATTCAGCAATTCCAGCAATTGTTGGAGCCTTTTGATTGCCCAAGCCTTGTAAGGTATATCTAACAATAAATAGAATAGACAAAATAAAGTAACTAGAACCATTAAAGTAATAGTAAATTTGAACTAAATCTAAAACTCTAGTCTGGCTACCATTCATAAATAGATGGGAGATATTGCGTCCAAAGAGAATTAAAAAGAAACCGATAATTAAACTAGAAGTAACGGAAATAATAATTCCCGACTTGACGCCATTAAGAATTCGCTTGAATTTTTTTGCACCTAAATTTTGAGCAGTGTAATTTACTAATGCTAATCCAAAACTAAAGGCAGGAAGCGTAGCAATTTGTTCAACCCTTCCAGCTACCGTGTAAGCAGCCACAGCATCGGCGCCTAAGGTATTGAGCATTACTTGAAGAATAATTGAACCAATCGCAATAATCGAAGATTGAAATCCCATTGGCAAACTAATTTTAAGGAGTTCTTTAATTTCAGCCATATCAATCTTAAAGTCTTTTTTAGTTAGGATTAGATAAGAAATGTGTTTGCGAATATAAAAATATAAAATCACGAAAGTAATTGTCTGAGCCACAATCGTGGCAATAGCTGCACCGGCAACACCCATGTGTAAGTAAAGTATGAAGATTAACTCTAAAACAATATTTAGAATGGTACTGACAATCAAGAAAAATAGTGGAACTCGGGAATCTCCGAGAGCCCGCATAGTATTACCTAAAAAATCAAAACCTACAAAAGAAAATATTCCTGCAAAGATAATTTCCAAAAAGATAAATGAATCATGAATCAACACTTTTGGAGTTTGCATAGCAACTAGTAATGGATAGGCAAAGATTAAAGCTAAGGCGGTGAAGATAACCGCGATGAATACAGAAATTATAATCCCTGATGCAAAGCTTTTACGTACACCTCGCTCGTCGTTAGCTCCATGCTTTTGAGCTGTTAGAATAGTTAAACCACTGGTCATCCCCTGAGCAAAACCGATAACTAATCCTGTTAAGCCACCAGTTGCCCCAACGCTAGCTAAAGCATTGACACTGATTGTTTTCCCCACAATTAATGTATCAATAAAACTGTAGAATTGTTGGAAAAAATTACCCAGCAGTAAAGGAATCGTATACAGAAATATGACTTTCATTGGTCTTCCGCGTGTTAAATCTATCATATGTCTAAGTTCCCCTTTACAAATATTACGACTATTTTAGCATTTTTAAATTTTTTATCGATTAAAAAGCTGTGAAAAAATTCATTTTTTTTAAATGATAGGTAGATTGTAAAATTAATCCGAACGC
>NZ_AZDB01000019.1 GCF_001434585.1 Companilactobacillus crustorum JCM 15951 | reverse complement strand
CACGCTATAACCAAACTTGAGAAAGAGCCCATGATAATCATACGGGACTCTTTTTTGTTTATAAAATAACCTCTAAAATTAACCATCACAGTTTCTCAACGTACTTTTACTGTTTTGCTAACTATCCAACCGATTACTAATCCAACAATTGCAGGTAATACCCAACCTAAACTGAGTTGCGATAATGGCAAATGACTATTCCATAACAAAATTTCTTGAATAAAACCGGACGTTTTTACCCCTTTAGGCAAAGCATCTAAACCAGCAAACAGTGCTGGAATAAGAGTAAACAAGGTTGTCATTTCAAAGATCCATTTTGATTCAACTAAAATTGGCGTTAAAACGGCAATAATAATTAAAACCATTGCTAAAGGATACAAAAACATCAAAACTGGCGTGGAATAATTAATCAGTTTAGTTAAACCAATATTGGCAACTAGAAACGATAACGTACCAGCAAAAATCAAAATAACCTGATAATTGAATTTAGGAAACATTTCTTTAGCAGTCTCACCAAAGGCTGAAGTTAAACCGATCGAAGTTTTTAAACAAGCAATAATAGCAATCAACGCTAATAACAAACTGCCAAATGAACCGAAATAATAATTGAATACTTGAGCTAAAGTGATCCCACCATTAGCCGCTAAAGGAAACTTATTAACACTCATCGTTCCAATTAAAGCTAGGAAAGTATAAATTATTCCCATCAAAATGACACTGATTAAACCAGATTTAATCGTATCTTTAGCAATCTGTCCAGGATGGCTCACACCTAAAGATTTAATTGTATCAATCACAACAACGCCAAATGCTAACGACGCCAAAGCATCCATTGTGTTGTAGCCTTCCGTAAAACCAGTCAACACGGGTGCTTGAGCATATTGATTATGTGCTGGCAAGTTCAAGGTTCCCATTGGCTTGATAAATGCCGTTACCACCAGAATACCTAATAAAACTAAGAAAATTGGCGTTAACCACTTACCCACATAATTCATCAGTTGGCTAGGCTTCCTTGACAACAAAAAAGTAACGCCAAAGAAAATTGCCGAAAACAGAAGCAATATTAATTTCTGCTGTGGTTTGGCTATAAAAGGAGCAATTCCTAATTGAAAAGAAATTGTTGCCAATCGTGGAATTGCAAAAAATGGTCCCATCGTCAAATATAACAATACCGTAAATATATATGCATAAGGACGATTTACTTTACCAGCCAAATCAAAAACACTATTGCTGCCAGTCATCCCCATGCTAGCTACACCTAACAGTGGCAATCCCACCCCAGTTATTAACAATCCAATAATGGCATAAAAAACATTTCTACCAGCCTGTTGGCCTAAAAAGACAGGAAAAATCAGATTACCGGCACCAAAGAATAATCCAAATAGCATTGATCCGATAAAAAACAAATTTTTCCAAGTTAATTTTTCACTCATAAATTTCACTCTCTTACCTAAAAGTCCATTTAATTATCATAAGCGACTCTAGACTTGAGGACAATAAAAAATTCATTTTTAAACTTATTTATTTATTAACTCATTAATAGCCTGAGCAACTGCTTTTATGTTTGATGATGATTGTTTCCGATAAGAAATTGCCATGTTTAAGCCAACATTATCCTTCGGAATCATCATTAAATTATACTTACTAGACTTTTCCAAATTATTTTTAGCAATTCTCTCTGTAGTAATCGTTGTAGCATGCAAACTCATTGCAACTGTTGCTGCTTGCCCCGAATTCGGCAATTCCATTATTTTATTAACATGAATTCCGTTCTCTTCCAGTAAAAGATTAACCTTATGCTGTAAAAAAGAACTGTCATTAACACCAATATAATTACAATCGTTTAAAGTAGATAAATTATCTTGAGTAAATTCTACATACTCAGAATTTTCGTCAAACAATGAACAAGTTTCAGGAATTAAAAGCGCCAATTGACTAACCGGTAAAGGGATAATATGCAAATCCCGATTATTCCATTTTCGGCCAATGGCTAAATCTATTTTCCCATTTATTAAATCATGATCAGTTATGTCTCCGGTCAAATTTACAAAGTTAAGCTTCAAATCAGGGAATTTTCGATATAACTCAGGAGCTATACATCCGAGTGTAGGTGCATCTACTAAAGAACAGACGGCTATTGAAATGGTTCCCTGTTCAGTTCTCTTTAAATCTACTAAATTAATGTTTAACTTTTCCTGAGCATCTTGAATAACCTTTAAATTTTGAACAATTACTTCCCCAGCATTCGTTAAAGAAATCGGAGTATCCTTACGATTAACCAACTTAATGCCATACTGCTTTTCCATTTCTGTAATGAGCTTACTCACATAAGGTTGACTAAAATACAATTTTTCGGCCACTTCAGTTAATGTCTTAGAAGATTTAATTTTGTCTAAAATACTTATCAATTTATCTACATTATTCATTATATATTCTCCATAACTAATTAGTTATATTTAAAGCTATAATTGTTATTTTACTTAATCGCTTTCAGCTCTGATAATAGACTACGGGAATAGAATTTGTAAAGCTTTATAACAAATCAGTTATTATGGAGGACATTATGAATAATCAAATTAGCAAAATTTTAAATATCGAAAAACCCATCATTCAAGGTCCAATGTTTTGGCTAACAAATGCTGAATTCGTAGCAACCGTTAGTAACTCTGGTGCTTTAGGAGTTTTGGGAATTAACGCTGGACAATATGAACCTACCAAGTCTATCAATAAAACTATTGAACAAATGCGTGAACAAATAAAAAAGACACAAAAATTAACTAACAAGCCTTTTGGACTAAATTTGGTTCTAAACGATGAACCCGATAAAGATATCTTCGCTGAACCTATGATCAAATTGATGATTCAAGAAAAAGTTCCCGTAGCTGTTATATACAGTACTAAATATATTCCTAAGTGGTTCAATATGTTAAAAGAGAATCACATCAAAATCGTCTATCGTCCTGCTACTCCTACGAAAAATGTTGTGGAAGAAGCCATTCAAAAAGGAATCGATGTATTAGTTGCAACCGGTTTTGACGAAGGAGGAACTATTCCAGATCATGCCGTAGGTACCTTTTCAGCTATTCCTTACTTGGATGATATTGTTAACAAACGTGTTCCACTCATGGCTGCTGGTGGGATTGTTGATAAAAGAACTACTAAAGCTGCTCTCGATTTGGGAGCGGATGGGATCTTTGTCGGTACTGCCTTTTTAGCAACTAAAGAATCACCCATGTCAGATAAAATAAAAACATTGCTTACCAAACATGATGCTTATGACGAATTGCTATTTAAGGCCTTACCGAAATATTATCGTTCAATTCCTGGTGTTCTACCCGAACACTTAGTTGAATTAAGCGAGGTTGGTAGAACTAATAAAGAAGTTTGGAATGCCGCCAATGGTTACGGCGGTATGAGAACAGGCATGTTATTAGGCGACCTAGAAAATGGCTACGCATCATTTGGATTAGGGTTAAGCATGATCCATGAAATAACAACCGTTAATAAAGTTATTGAAGAGTTATATAACGGTTTTAATAATTAACAATAATCATTTTTAAAGAGGTTTTTCACATGAACATTTTAATCGCACTCATCCCTGCCATCGGATGGGGTATTGTACCAATGATAACCGGAAAAGTTGGTGGTACTGCAGCTAACCAAATTTTTGGTATAGGAGCTGGCGCAACAATAATTGGTCTAATAGCTTATTTGTTCATTCATCCTACCGTCAGCACAACAGTCTTTTGGTTTTCCGTTTTAGTTGGATCTCTATGGACTATTGGACAAATCGGACAATTTATTTCCTTCAAACGTATCGGTGTTTCTGGCACAGTTCCACTGTCTACCGTTTTTCAATTGATTGGTAATTCGATTATCGGAATGATAATTTTTGGTGATTGGTCCGGAATTTCTGCTAAAATCATTGGAATTATTGCCTTAATAATCGTTATTATAGGAGCATTGCTTACTTCTGTGAGCGATAATTCCAATAATAATAAAATTCAAATTAAAGATATCGTCTTTCTACTTGCTACTACAATAGGATTTTGGATCTATTCATCTTTCCCCAATATGTCGATTGTTAAAGGTCAAAACAGTACCGCAATCTTTTTACCTGAAATGATTGGAATTTTAATAGGGGCAATTATTTATGGATTATTTACTGATCTAAAAATATTCAAACATAAAGAACAATATCTGAATATTTTTGCCGGTCTAGCCTGGGGAGTAGCAGGATTTGCTTATATTATTTCTGCTAAGGCCAATGGAAATACTTCAGCATTTATCTGGACACAGTTAAATGTCGTTATCGCTACTTTTGGTGGAATTTTCATTCTGCATGAGCATAAAAGTCCTAGAGAGTTAAAATATACTATTTTAGGAATTGTAGTGATTGTAATTGGAAGCATTGCTACATCCTTTGCCTAAAAACAAAATGAATTTAATTTTTTCCACATAAAAACCCAGTATGGCAGTCATCTTTTGATGATTACCATACTGGGTTTCTTTATTGCTTATTAATATTTCCATTTATTAATCAAATTTAATATTTCATTTGCTAAAACATATTCTTTGCCTCTATAAATATGACCGGTATCCTTTATAAAGACCAATTCATTTCTAGCTTTGGTTTTAAAATGATTATTAATGTTTTTTAAGTATCCACTTGGATCTCCACCTGCAAATCGGTCACGTGTTCCTATAATCAACGCTCCACTAGCGTAAATTCGTTCCACCTGTGAAAAATCCATATTCTTCTTAAAGTGGACATTATTAAGCGTGTCATCAAATAACCATTCATCTGCTGTGTCAACATCACAGGATAACCATCTAAATAATTTAAAAGGTAACCTGTTTTTTCCTTTAGAACTTTCTTTTTGCTCGGAGATATACTCCCGTTGTTCTTGAGAAACGCTTCGTCTTAAAACATCAATATCAACTGGGCTCAACAAAAGAAACTTATCAATTGGAACATTAGAGTGAGTTGCTAAATAATGAATCACCTTATTAGCTCCTAATGATTGACCTCCCAAAATAATATGCTGATATTTTTTGCTTAAAGCCCAATTCAAATATGCTTGAACATCGTTATCAGAATCAGCGAATGATTCCACACTGGCTCCAAAAATTTCAGTTTGAGCAGTAATTTGATTAATAGATTTAGTTTGATTAAAAGCATCTTTTGTATGAGCAACCACAAAATCAATCCCCTCACTAGAAAGCTTTTTGCCAATAGCAGTGTAAAAAGGATTATTTTGAATATTGCCTTCTACGCCAGTAATAACAATTATTACTGTTTTTGCTTGCTGAGATTTAAAAATAACACTTTCTAATATAGAACCTTGAGGTGTCTCCACGTTCATTTTTCTAATCATTATTGCACCTCCTTAATGTCTTATACGATGTGGCGTTCGTCGTGCTAGATCCATGCCTTCGCTCTTTGCTTGTAACATAGCTGGAGTATAACGATAGAAATTTTTCTTATCCCAATCAAAGTGAGTTTGAATCTCTTTTTCTCGGTCCTCTTTTATCAGCTCAATTAAATTAGGATTCAGCATAACGGTTCTACCAAGAGCAACAAATTCGGCCCAACCAGTGTTATACGCATCCAGTATCTGATCAGCTGTATACAAAGAACCCACACCAATCAATGGTAAACGACCATTAATTCGATCATGAAAAATCTTCATTCTCGTCAAACTAGTATCAGCCCCTCTTCGAGCATGGCTATAAAATCCTAACAGAGATACATGAACATACTGTAAAGGCTTTTCAACAAGCCGATCAATTAATTGTAAAGAATCTTTCATAGTAAATCCCTGTCCGGGTCTCTCTGGTGAAAAACGATAGCCAATAATAAAGTCAGGGCGGTTATATTGCTTACGAACTCTATCAATGGCATCAATAACAGTCAAAGGAAAGTTCATCCTCGCTTCCAAAGAACCACCGCAATTATCAGTTCTTGAATTAGTATTTCCTGAAAAGAACTGTTCAATTAGCCAACCGTTAGACCCTTGAATTTCTACTCCATCCATACCTGCTTCAATACCTAATTTGGCAGCGTTAGCAAATTTTTTAACCATCTCTTGTACTTCTATTGTTGTCATAACTCGAGTTCGTTTCCTACGATTATCACTTACAGACACGACGTTATACCCTCTTGTCATAGAGCGATTATCTTTATAGCCTGAATGACCAATTTGCATAATAATTTTTGCTCCTTGATCGTGAGATATTTTTACATATTCCTTTAAAGTTGCGAGATTGCTTTCATTAAATGCATCTGGCGATTCAAAACCTACTCCATTAGGAGAAACATTTGTAAAAGGCATAATAAACATTCCAAAACCATTGAAACGATCTCTCCAAAATTCTCTGGCGGTGGGAGTTAATTCTCCGTTGTTTCCAGAATCATAAATTGTTAATGGTGCCACTGTTAAACGATTTTTTATTTTTACTCCATTATTTAAGGTATAAGGCTCAAATAAAGGCTCATATTTTTTCTTCATCTTGTTCACTCCTTTATCTTTTAGATAACGAGGAACATCATAGTTTCAAAGAGACAAAAGAACAAGTACGCATATTTTTCTTCCTTAAGAAAATCAGTTTTATATTCAGCATATGCTGAAAAACCTGCAACCTCTTAATTCTTTTACTTGCTCTGAAACCCGTTCTACCGAATATAGTTAAAGCGAATTAAGAAAGGTCAGTGAAAAATATGTTTACTTATATTGAAATAATTAACAGTCGATGAAAATCTACTTTTAGTTTCGTTAACTTTGAAATCATTAATAATACTTTAACTATCAAGCCACTCAAAGGAATGATGATGCCCTCAGCACTCAAAATTCCTATCAGCCAAATAACAAATATTCATGAAGACACTTACTATGGATCACAAAGAATTCAATTTGAATATAATCATCAAAAATATATCTTTATTTATAGCGGATATGGCGAATTTGATTATCTTAAAGAGAACCTCAAAACTGCAGTTGCAATTTAATTTTAGCTATACAAATACCCCCTAAAGTTGTTCTAACTTTAGGGGGTATAATTTTTATCTAAGAAAACTCCGAATCAATTCGGCTACTGCTTCACTATTAGGCTGACAAACAATATCAGCATTCTTGCTATATGATTTTAAATTCTTTTTACTTTCAATCCAGACACTTGTTTGCGCTGATTGTAACATTTCAAAATCATTGCGATCATTACCAAAAGCTATATAATTCTCTATACCTAATTTATCCAACGTGAAAAACTTGTTAATATCTTTAGCAGTTATATCAACGGTTCTCTCACCGGCTAATCCTATAGCATTGAGTGGTGTCTCTTGATTGATCATTGTTAACAATTTTTCTTGTAGTCTTATTTCAACATTTACAAAAATAGTCTTAATTGGATTTTCAATTTCATCTATTTTAATTTTTTGAGCAAATTTACTTGGATCAATCATTTTTTCTATAAAACTATTCTGGGTGATTCTAGATGAATAATTCCAACTACTATCGATTACATAATCCAAATTATATCTTTGAATCAAGACCTTTAAATATTCAAAACTACTTGAATTAATCTGCTTTATAACCTCAATTTCATTATTTATTGAAATCATTGCTCCATTCGCACCAATCAACTTTTGCGATTGAAACTCTGGTATCATCGGCAACAAATCACGAATTGGACGGGCAGAATCAAAGATAACTTCATTACCTGCCAACATTAAATCTTTAATTGCATTATTAATGGACTCAGAAATTGTTTCACCATCAAAACTTAAAGTACCATCAACATCAAAAATATACTGCATAAAATGCTCCTATCTAGACAATTTAGTTTCATAAGTTCGACTAATTACCTAACCAACGATCAACCAGCAAAGAACGTTGTAGTATAGACAAGTACATTTTCAATTCACCCTTCTAATAAAAAAGTGCAAAAAAATAGACATTCTTAATTGAGAGTGTCTATTTTTGAATGGAATTAAGCTAAATAAGTATCTTGAACCCATTCGTTTGTAGCAACACGATAGTATGTGTGGCCATTATATGTCTTAGTTTGGTCTGTATACCAATCAGTATTATTAGCTAAAGCACGATTACTGATGTTCTTTGTTGAACCATCATCATTGAAGGCAACAATTCCAACATAATTACCGCTCTTGTTATTAACTTTAATAACATTGCTATCTGTTTGTGATCCACCGTTTGTTTCAGCTGTGCCATCATATTGAGTCAAATTGTAAGTTTCAATCAAATTGTTCAATGATGAAGCATAGTTAGGAGCTGTAGCATATCTACCTTGTAACCATGCTGTAGCGTCCTTGTATGAACTAGTATTTTCTTTCCATGTACCACTGTAGTAACTTGAGTTCCATGAAACACCGTTACGAAGTTTGTTCCCATTGTCAGCAAATGATTCATAGTAACTTGGGTACTTTCTGAAGTTAGCGTTGATTGTATACCAACCTTGTGCTGAACTCCATTCTGAAGTTGGCATTGTTACATAGGCACCGTTATAGTCACCCTTAATACCAAATAGGTTATAACCTTGAGTAGCTAGAGTTGAAGTTCCCCAACCACTTTCAAGAATAGCTTGTGCCAACATTACAGAAGTATAAAGTCCATATTGTGTAGCAGCCTTTTGAGCCATAGGAACAGCTTGGTTTAAGAAAGCTTGTTGTTGAGATGTTGTAACACCTGTAGCAGCTTGAATGACTGCAGTTGTATTGAGTGCGTTATTAATTGATTCACTGGCAGCTTGAACAGTAGCTGAAGTAGCAACTGTTGTATCAGCTTTTTTAACTTTTGAGCCAGCGATTACGTTAGAACTATTATCTTCTGATTTATTATTTACTTGTTCTGTACTTGTTTGTGATGTAGCAGAATCTGCGTCGTTTGTTGTTGCAGCAGATACTACAGATGGTGTAGCCGTTGCAGCTAATGTGCCAAGTACTAATGCACTAGTGAGTAGATTTTTTTTAGACATAGAATGGTTTCCCCTTAATAAATAATCTAGTTATAGACTACTATTTAAAAAAAGTAGTTTCAACAAAACTCGGATTTTGTAACAAGAATTAAACATTCGAAAATAAATTGTAATTTTTTGCCACTTGACTTTAAGAATTTTTTAAGATTTTAAAGAAATCTTATATTGTAATTCAAAAAATAATCTGAATCTCGCAATCTCCCTACAAAAAAACACAACTATATTAATTTCAAATGCCAAGAAGATAATCGGTAGCTAGAATCGTCTTCCTTGTCTCTTTTAGTAATATCCCCTGTTACTACGCTATTTGAGTCCTGTTGAAATATTATCTTGGCCTCCTTTTATTGTGATTTTTTACACTACCATCAAAATTTTACAATAAAAAAAACCGCTATTCAGCGATTTCTTATAATTTTGACGTTAATTTAACATCTGGATATTTATTAGCAAACCAATTTTCAGCAAATTTATTTTCAAATAAGAATAGTGGCTTATCATCTAAATCTTTTACCAGCATATTTCTTGTTGATGACATTGATGGATCCAATTGTTCCGGATCAACCCAACGAGCAATTCTAGAACCGATTGGTTTCATTACAACATCACAATTGTATTCATTCTTCATTCTAAATTGGAAAACTTCAAATTGAAGTTGACCAACAGCACCTAAGATGTAGTCATTCGTCGTATATTTCTTATACAACTGAACGGCACCTTCTTGAACTAGTTGTTGCATCCCTTTATGGAATGACTTTTGTTTCATAACGTTTTTAGCTTGAACTTCCATAAACATTTCAGGAGTAAATTGTGGCAAATCTTCAAAACGAACAGCCTTTTTGCCAGTATAGATCGAATCCCCAATTTGGAAATTACCTGTATCATATAAACCAACAATGTCGCCCGCGACGGCCGTTTTAACAGCCTCTCTTTGATCAGACATGAATTCAGTCGCATTGTTCAAACGCATTACTTTACCCGTTCTCTGTAAAGTAACATCCATCCCCCTTACAAACTCGCCCGAACAAATTCTAACGAAAGCAATTCTATCACGGTGATTAGGATTCATATTAGCTTGAATTTTGAAGACAAAGCCTGAAAATTCCGGATCATCGGGCTTAACTACTTCCTCACTATCATGTTGCTTGTGTTCTGCTGGGGCTGGGGCCATGTCTAAGAAAGTATTTAGGAAAGTTTCTACACCAAAATTTGTCAAAGCTGATCCAAAGAAGACTGGTGTTTGATTACCAGCTTTAATTTTAGCTAAATCAAACTTATTTCCAGCTTCTTTGATCAAATCTACTTCACCAAGAGCTTGATCATAAACACCTTCGTCTTCAATCGGATTATGTTCAGCTAGTTGTCCTTCATCATTCAATGGTAGAAAACGATCATCGCCATCTTTACGATAAAGTTCCAAACGATTGTTTCGAATATCATAAAGCCCCTTTAGTTCCTTACCCATACCGATAGGCCAGTTCATAGCGCAACCTTCAATATTCAAAAGCTCTTCTAGTTCAGCTATTAGGTCAAGTGGATCACGTCCATCACGATCCAACTTATTCATAAATGTAAAAATAGGAATACCACGTTTTTTAACAACTTTAAATAACTTTTTGGTCTGAGGTTCAATACCTTTAGCAGAATCAATAACCATGACCGCTGCATCAACTGCCATCAAAGTCCGATAAGTATCTTCAGAAAAATCCTCATGTCCGGGAGTATCCAAAATATTGATATCTTTATCATGATAATGAAATTGCATTACAGAACTAGTAACAGAGATACCACGTTTCTTTTCAATTTCCATCCAGTCAGATGTAGCAAATTGACCAGATTTTTTAGCTTTAACAGTACCAGCGGAACGAATAACGCCCCCAAAATAAAGCATTTGTTCAGTAATAGTAGTTTTACCAGCATCCGGGTGAGAGATAATGGCAAAAGTTCGACGCTTGTTTACTTCTTGTTCTAATTGTTTTTGATCCATTTGTATATTAGAGCGAAAAATCAGCTTCAATCGCCTGATTTTTCACATTTTCTTCCTCCAATTTATAAATAATTCTATATTAAGTTATATCAATAATATATTTACAACATAATTTTCCTCGAAAAAAAAGAAATACGACTAGTATTTCTTCTTGTACATGTTATTAGTTACATTTTTTAATTTACTGTCAGGAACTGTAACAATAACATTCTCAATTCTCGATCCATTCAATTCACCGGAAGTTATCACGACTCCATCATCCAATTTAAAGGACTTCGGATGTTTAGCGTCAGGTATTTCACCAAGGTTCATAATCAAATACCCCGCAATTGTATCTACATCTTCTACATGGATATCTTCTTCAAAGAGTTCATCAAAATCCTCAATAGTCATTAAACCAACAACTGAGAATTTATTAGAACCAAGTCTTTGAAAGTTCTTCGTTACAGGATCATATTCATCATCAATCTCACCAACGATCTCTTCCAAAATATCCTCGATCGTAGCTAAACCAACAATTCCACCGTACTCATCCACTACCATTGATATTTGGGTTTGCGTACTACGCATTTTTAACAACAAACTATCAATGTTAGTAGCTTCAGGAATAAATAACGGTTCTTTCATAAGTGCTTTTAAACTAATATGTTCAAAGCCAATTTCACGTGACTTTTTCAAAAGGTCCTTAATATGAATAATTCCGATAACATTATCCTTATCGCCTCCATAAACAGGAATCCTTGAATATGGTTGTGCCAGAATTGCATCGATATTTTCATCAACCGGATCATTGATATCGATCATAAACGTATCCATTCTTGGTACCATGATCTCTCGAGCTGTTTTATCGCCGAATTGAATGATACCTTGAAGCATCTGATATTCATCAGAATTGATAGCTCCATTGTTTCTTGATTCTCGAAGCGTTGCGATCATTTCGTTTCTAGTCATTGGTTGATCTTTTTTACTAAAATCAATCGGAGTGATTTTCATCAAAAGACTAATTGCTCCATTCATCAACCAAACAAACGGACGCAAGATCATTCCGAAGAAACTAATGATGGGTTGCGTAAAACTAGCCACTTCATATGGGCGTTGTAACGCTACCCTTTTAGGATACATTTCTCCTAAAACTAAAGTAAAAAACGATAATATTATCGTTATGATTACTATTGATACTTCCTGACTGCCATAAAAATTGCCAATCATGCTTGGAACAATACCTGTTCCTAAAGCCAACGCCGCACTAGCAGAAGATAAGAATCCTGCCAATGTTATTGCTACTTGAATCGTTGATAAAAAATTATTAGGTTCATTGATCAACTTCAGAATCTTTTTGGCTTTACGACTACCATTCTTAGCCTTTTCTTCAACTGACGTTTTATCTAAGGAAACAATCGCCATTTCGCCTGCTGCAAAAAAAGCATTTAATATTGTTAAAACAATTATTAAAATCAGCTGCCCGGAAAGCGACGCTCCAGAAGAGTCACCACTCATTTAACTCGCACTCTCTTTCATATGTAAACTTTGAATATAAACAAAACAATTATAACAGGTGTTAATGTATTCAACAATAAGCCTTTTTAATGATAAAATAAGATTATTAATATATAGGGAGTCTTCAAAAATGTCTAATAAAAAAATTGCCGTAATATATTTGTTCTTCTTTATAATCCCTTACATCCTTTGTCTATCAATCATTGGTGTTTCTTATAACTCATTAGTTTTACACGCTCTGAGTTGGCGAATAGTCATTGGTGGCTTGGTAGGGGCATTCGGAATGTTTGCGGTAAAAGTTATTGCCCAACGTCCCGTGTTAATTATGTACCGTAGCTCAACTAGAAAAATTCTAAAAGAATTATTAAACTTCTTTATTCTAGAAAGAAGCAAATTTGTCATCAGTGCTAATCTGTTGGTAGATTTTTGTTTATCTATAGTCAGTATTTATTTAGTAGCTAACTTCCTGCCACTAACGATCATCTTAGGCAGAACACTTGGCTGGTTAGTTCTTATTCTAGTTATTTCGTTAACTTTAGCCTCATATTTGGAATTTGAATCATTATCAATTTATACTGAAAAGAAAAAATAATACTTGACTTATCAAATTTTTAATTGTAAGTTTGAAGCAACTTAATTGAAGGAGGAATTGGACATGTTGAATTTTAATCAAAAACAAACTGAATCATGTTGTTGTGTAGTAATGAATGAACATTACTATACTTTTTCAGCATGTCTAATACCACTCAATTGATAATCAAGTAGTGCAAACTAAAAACTATCAAGCGGAGTTGACATTAGTCAGCCCCGCTTTTTTGTGTTCTTAGCTACTTAGAAAGGAGCTAATCGTGGAACCTATAAAAATTGGAATTTTGAATTTAATGCAAAATAAATTAGAAACAATGGCTAACTTTCAACAAGCCTTAGGCCCTGACGTAGAATCAATATTTTACTATTCAGCTACTAGATACATTAATCGCCCACTAGATTCTCAAGTAACAGCCAATATGAAACCTCTCGATCTTACCGAAGTAAAAAATTTAGATGGTTTTATCATTACTGGCAGTCCAGTCGAAAAGTTAGATTTCCCTCAAGTCTCTTACTTTGATGAAATCAATAGGTTGCTCGACTTACTTGATCAATTAAATATTCCACAGCTATACGTCTATTGGGGCGCTATGGCTGCCCTGAATCGTTTATACAACATAGATAAAATAATTCTGCCACATAAGGCTTTTGGAATTTTTCAAAATCAAATTTTAGATACTTCGCCACTTTTGGAAAACATTAGCGATAACTTTCCTTCACCTCATGCTCGTTATGCCGAAATGAACCACGAAGAAATTCAAAATGATCCTGATTTAAAAATAACCGCTGTTAGTGAAAATGGTTTGTTAACGCTAGTTGAATCTCTTACTAAACATCAGACTTTTATCTTTTCTCATTTGGAATATCAACAGGATAGTTTAGATAAAGAGTATCATCGTGAACTTAATAGTCCTAAAGTCAAACATCCTATGCCTGCTATGAACTATTATTCTCCTCTTGATCATCAACCGATGTTTTCTTGGAAACAAACTCAACAAATTTTTTATAAAAATTGGCTCACTCATGTCAATGCACACAAACTGACCACTTGCTAAGGAGAAATAAATTATGACAAAAATTGCACAAAATATTACTGAATTAATTGGCAATACACCTATTGTCAAATTAAACAACGTTGTTCCAGAAAACGCTGCAGATGTTTATGTTAAACTAGAATTCTTCAATCCTGGCAGCTCTATTAAGGATCGAATTGCTTTAGCGATGATCGAAGCCGCTGAAAAAGCCGGTAAAATCAAGCCGGGCGACACTTTAGTAGAACCTACTTCTGGTAATACTGGAATTGGTTTATCCTTAGTAGCCGCCGCTAAGGGATATCATTTGATTATTACGATGCCTGAAACAATGAGTATCGAACGTCGTAAGTTAATGCAAGGCTATGGTACAGAACTAATTTTGACACCTGGTAAAGCTGGTATGGGTGGAGCCATCAAAAAGGCTACTGAATTAGCTCAAGAAAATAATTACTTTATGCCTATGCAATTTCAAAATCCTGCTAACCCGGCTATTCATGAAGCTACTACTGGTAAAGAAATTGTTGAAGCGTTCAGCAATAAAACAGTCGATGGATTTGTTGCTGGCGTTGGTACTGGTGGCACTCTTTCAGGAGTCAGCCATGCTCTAACTAAAGCCTATCCTGATGTAAAAGTTTATGCTCTTGAAGCTGCCGAGTCTCCTCTATTAAAAGAAGGAAAAACTGGCGCTCATAAAATTCAAGGTATCAGTGCTGGATTCATACCTGATACACTCGACCAGAATTCTTATTCAGATATAATAGAAGTAACTAGTGAGCAAGCTCTTAAAATGGCTCAAGAAGTAAGTCGAAAAGAGGGATTTTTACCTGGTATTTCTGCTGGCGCTAATATTTTTGGTGCTATTGAAATAGCCAAAAAAATTGGTAAAGGTAAAAACGTCGTTACAATTGCACCAGATAACGGAGAAAGATATCTTTCAACTGATTTATTCAAATTTTAGAAGTCATTTCCTTTTTAACAATCTTTATTTTATGAGAAAATAATAAGTGATGATTTTTTAACTAATAGGGGGATTTATACAAATGAAAAAGCGTATTGCTTTAATATTAACTACAATTGTAGCTTTGGTTTTGGTACTAACCGGCTGCTCAAGTAACAAGAATGCCAGCGACACTAAAACTCCTGGCACTTTAACAATTGGTTTGGAAGGAACATATGCACCATATTCATACCGTGATAACGGCAAACTTGAAGGCTTTGAGGTTGACTATGGTAAAGCTGTCGCTAAGAAACTTGGTCTTAAAGCTAAATTTGTTCCTACAAAATGGGATTCATTAATTGCTGGTCTGAATTCAAAGACCTTCGACGTGGTAATCAACAATGTTGCTGAAAACCCATCACGTAAGAAAGCTTACCTATTCTCAACACCATATATTTATTCACGTTCCGTAGTTATTACTAAGGACGGTTCTGGTATTAACTCAGTTGATGATATCAAGGGCAAAAAGATTGCCGCCGGTACAGGTACTGACAACTATAACCATGCTAAGCATTTCGGTGCTCAAGTAGTACCTGCAACTGATTTCCAAACTGCTATGTCAATGATTAATCAAGGACGTGTTAAAGGTGCCTTTAATTCTAAAGAAGCTTTCTTAACATGGAAGAAAGATCATAAGAACACTGACTTGAAGTATATTGAAATTCCAGAAAGCAAATTGCCAGTTTCTAAAATTGCTCCAATTTACAACAAGAAATCCACTAAGTTAAGTAAACAAGTTACTAAAGCAACCAAAGAATTATACAAAGACGGTACAATGAAGAAGTTATCCGTTAAGTACTTTGGTGAAGATATTACTAAAAAATAGTTTTCAAAAATCATCGAGGAGGATTTTTATTTCATGTGGCATATAATCATTACGTCATTACCGGAAATGATATCTGCAATGTTGCAATATACCATTCCGCTGGCAATCATTTCTTTTATCTTGGGACTGATTTTAGCCGTTTTAACTGCACTAATTAAATTCATTGAACCTAGCGAGAACAAACTAATCAAATATCCTTGGTTAGCTTTACGAGCCATTGCTAATTTTTACGTCTGGCTCTTTCGTTCAACACCTTTACTAGTTCAATTGTTTATTATCTTCTTTGGTCTTCCAAGTGCCGGCATTGAATTATCGCCTTTCATTGCTGCCGTTATTGGTTTTTCAATGAATACTGGAGCATATGCCTCAGAAACAATTCGTTCAGCACTCTTATCAGTTCCTCAAGATCAATGGGACGCAGCTTTTACTCTAAACTTCACAACTAGACAGACATTAATGAAGATTGTTTTGCCACAAGCTGTAAGAATTGCCTTGCCACCTCTTTCCAATTCATTTATTGGTTTAGTCAAAGATACTTCTTTGGCTAGTTCTATTACCATCTTGGAAATGTTCCAGGTCAGTCAACAAATTACAGCCAAGAATTATCAACCTCTCTTGATGTATTCATTAGCAGCTTTCCTATACGCAGTTGTCTGCTCATTGCTTACTTTACTGCAACATTATCTCGAACGCAGAACTTCGAAATACGTTAAAGGAAGTGAAGCTTAATGATTTCATTAAAAAATGTAGTTAAAAAGTACGGTTCCAAAGAAGTACTCAAAAATCTAAATGTTGACTTTCCAGACGGAAAAACAACCGTTATCTTAGGACCATCAGGATCAGGAAAATCAACGCTCTTGCGTTCATTAGATTTACTAGTTAGGCCAGAAAGCGGTACACTCGATTTTGGAGATATCAGCCTAGATTATTCACAGCCAGTCTCTAAAAAGAAGAGCTTCGATATTCGTAAGAAAACCAGTATGGTTTTTCAAAATTGGAATCTCTTCCCTAATTTGACCGTTCTTCAAAACATCACTACTGCACCAATGACTGTTTTAAAACAATCTAAAGTCGATGCCGAAAAACATGCCAAAATTTTATTAGGACAAGTTGGTTTAGCTGAATATGCTGACCGTTACCCTAGTCAATTATCTGGTGGTCAACAACAACGTATTTCCATTTGTCGCGCACTAGCTATGAATCCTGAGTACATTTTACTCGACGAACCTACCAGTGCCTTAGATCCAGAGCTAGAAACACAAGTACTTTTGATTTTAGGCGAATTAAGTAAAATGAATCAATCAATGATTATTGTGACCCACAATATGGACTTTGCTCGTTCGGTTGCTGACAAAATCGTCTTCGTTGAAGATGGGGACATCCTCTTCGATGGCACACCTGATGACTTCTTCAATCATCCTACAACTAGAATTCGCGATTTCTTATCCGGAATTACCTTTAATGATAATGAAGCATTGAAATAAAGCCTCAAAAGAGCCGTTAACAAAATTGTTAACGACTCTTTTTTTATCTATAAATCATTAGAAAACTCCAATTCATCTTGACTAACTATTGTATCTATCACTAATACTTGTTTTGTTAACTTCAAATTAATTTCCGTTAAAATATCTTGCAAAGATTGTTTCATGGCATTCATGGTCGATTGATCTTTATAAATTATCAAAATCATCCAATCGGTCAGTTCTTCATTAGTAGTACCTGCATAGAAGGTTAATAAACCTCTGCCGTAATGATACAAATCAACAATTGCATCACTCAACAAATTTTGCCAATGCTTAACATCAGACGACTGAATATTAAGATGATATAAAACTGCCTTTCGCTCACCGTTCTCAGAAATTTTAAATGGTCCTTCATTGTATAAATATTGTGGAGTTAAAATCGTCTTTTCGGTTTCCAACAATATATCTTTAGCTACTGCTCCGTATCGCTTAAACTGTGGCGAATTAGCATGAATTTGATATTGCACTTCATCTCGATATAGTTCAAAAACAAAATTAGTGCCCGTATCTGAAGCAAGATGAGTTGAATACATAGCTAAGGTTCCGGGCTCATTCTTAATAGAAGTAAGCAAATTATCTTGCCCAACATCTAAAAATCTTTTTCGATTCTCAGTAGATATAGTTAATCTATACATGCTAAAGATTGGAGCTTCATCTAATTTCATCTTTTAATCCTCACTGTTTATTTCAATGGCTTCAAGCTTTTAATTACCTTAGCGGGAACACCACCAACAATTGTATTATCAGGGACATCTTTCGTCACTACTGCTCCGGCCGCGACAATCACATTGTTACCAATATTTACGCCGCCTATAACTGTAACGTTACCACCGATCCAGACATCATTGCCTACTGAAATCGGTTCAGTATAACTGATTAAATAATTACTGCCATCAGCACGTTTGCCAAAGCGTTTACTTGCATCTAATGAATGCTCTCCACAATAAAATTTTGTATCAGGAGCGATAATTACTCGATTTCCCAAGGTGATTTTATTAGAATCTTGGAACGAACAATTACCATTAATAAATACATCATCGCCTAAAATCATATGTTGCCCATAAATGGCACTAAAATGACCATTAATAGTTAGACGTTGACCAGTTTTTCCAAAAAATTCTTGAATTGCTTGGCTACGTTTATCAACATCAGTTTCGGTATTGATCTCATTAACTAACTTTCGACCACGTTTTAAGATTCTTTGAAGCTCTGGATCGCGATAATCATAATCCAAGCCAGCTAACAATTTTTCATGTTCTGTTCTTGCCGTCATTAAGTTTACCTCATTATCTACTATCTGATTAATTTTAAAAGATTATTTGAAAAAATGTCCTTTTTTACTTGTACCGAAACATTCATTTCATTAATGGCTGTAACGATCTCTTTGGTTGTTCCATTAGGTATTACTGCAAATGGCGCATCAGTACCAAAAATCATGTGCTCAGTCCCAAAGAAATCAATCGCTAACTCTAAAGCCTTAGAATTGCCTAAGATAGCTGTATCGACATAAAACTTTTTAAAGTCTTGATATTCCTGAGATGTCATTGTGTATTTAATTCGCTGTGAAAAATATGGCACCATCGCCCCAGCATGATGAACAATGATCTTTAGATTAGGATACTTTTCAAAATAACCGGCCTTAACAATCTGATTCATTGCTTGCGTCAATTCATATTCCCAACTAAATGTTACATTATTGTCTCGTTTAGTAGTATCAAAAACTGGATGTAACAGAATTGGCAAATTAGCTTCAGCCAATTTCATAAAAATCGGTTCAAAGTCAACGTCTGCAATCGATTTTCCAATAGCTCTAGTAAATAATTGAACTCCTATAAACTTGTCATTAGCAAGCACTTGTTGATCAATTATCTCTAAAGATTTTGGAATATTGTTCATCGGTAGCATCGCTACAGCTCCGGCAAAAATATCTTCGTTTTTAGTAGCCATTTCTAATAGCTCTTCATTGCCGCTTTGACAAAGTTCTGCTGCTTGCATGGGATCAAAATAGTCTTCTGGATTTAAATTAACATTTGAAATAATTTGTTTAACATCTGTAGGAAAATCATTACGACGTATTTTTAAATCAGTCAAAGCAGGGATTTTCAAAAACTGCATCTCTTCAATGATATTAGGTACTTTTTCTTGCACACTATTTAATAATCCAGTTGGCAAAACATGTGCAAAGATATCTAGTTTTAAATCCATGCAGGCTTATCTCCTTCAGTATTTGGCTTGTTCAATCCAACACTCTCACCGATATGTTCTTGGGGATGTTCAATCAATTTGATCACGAAATCAGCAATACTCTTACGTGAAACTTCTGTTCCTTTAAATGTCTCACCTTTTTGCGTAGTCTCATAATCAATTTCATCCTTATTATCCATCCAAGCCGGACGAATCATAGTGTAATCCAAATCAGAAGTTTCAATCAGTTGAGCCGACTTGCGAAAACCTGGTAGAAAATCAGCAATTGCCGTTTCATTCCACTCGCCAAACTTGCCAGGAACTTCATGATAAGTTCCCAATGAACTAATGAAAATCAAACGTTTTACTCCAGCCTGATCCATAGCCTGAATAATACTACTTGCTTGGTCAGCCAAATTTTGACCACCAACATTAGAATAGACTAGATCAACATCATTCATTACAGCCGTTAAAGCGGCCGTATCTAAAACATCCCCCTCAATCAATTCAACACGAGGATTATCTTGATATTGTTTTAAACGATTGCTATTTCTCAAAAATAATTTCAAATCAATATTTAAATTCTTCAATAAAAGTTCAGTTACTATTTGGGCTGTTTGTCCATGCGCTCCTACAATTAAAATCTTAGTCATTAATTTATGCTCCTAACGTGTAAAGTCTGTTTCCTCTTTGGTATAAGCTCCTACCACTTTATGTGGTAAATATAATTCTTCCAAATAATTAACGTCTTCTCTAGTTAATTGTAAGTTTAAAGAATCAGTTGCATCTTCCAAATGATCTGGATTAGTAGCACCGATAATTGGCGCAACAACCTGTGGCTTCTTCAATAGCCAGGCTAATGATACTTGAGTCATAGATGTATGGTATTTTTCTGCAATATCATTAACACGTTTTACGATTTGCATATCATTTGTTTCATCTGTGTCATATTTGCTGCGAGCAACTTTGTCAGTTTCTGAACGTTTAGTTCTGGCATCCCAAGTTGGACGCGTTAAATGTCCCGAAGCTAAAGGACTATATGGCGTAACAGCAATGTTCTCTTCTTCGCACAGAGGCATCATTTCTCGTTCTTCTTCACGATATAACAAATTTAAGTGATTTTGCATCGAAACAAATTCAGTCCAATTATGTTCTCTAGCAATTGCCTGGGCTTGTTCAAATTGCCAAGAATACATAGCTGAAGCTCCAATATATCTGGCCTTTCCGGCTTTAACAATATCATGCAAGGCTTCCATTGTTTCCTCAATAGGCGTGCTATAGTCCCAACGATGAATAATATACAGATCAACATAGTTCATATCCAAGCGAGTTGAACTCTTATCAATTTGTGTCATGATTGCTTTCCGTGATAATCCATGTTGATTAGGCTTGTCTGATGGCGTAAAGAAAACTTTTGTAGCAACAGCTATCTCATCACGATTTGCATTTTTCTTCAAAGCTTGACCTAAAAATTTCTCACTATCGCCATGTGAATAAATATTAGCAGTGTCAAAGAAGTTAATTCCTAAATCCAAAGCCTTTTTAACTACTTTTTCACTAGCTATTTCATCGACCGCCCAAGGAAACATTTCATTGCCAGGACGACCAAAGCCCATAGTTCCTAAACAAATCCTTGATACATCTAAACCGGTGTTACCTAATTTACGATATTCCATTTATTCCTCCTTAGAATTTTTCATCTTGAATTTTAAATAATCGATTCGTTCTAATTGCTTTTCTTGTAAATGAATCTGCTTTAATTTATTAGCTCGTTGATTGTTTAATAAGGAAATAATTTTTTCCTTGGAATCGTTGGTTTCCAATAAAAGACGCATGTATTTTTCAACCTCTTTATTGCTAAAACCGACATCATGCAAAGCCATAATTGTACTTAAACGATCAAGATCCTGGTCGTCATACTGCCATTCTCCCATGACATATTTGACAACGTTGCATAATCCCCAAGATTCGTATTCATCAAGAATTTCAATTGGAATCCTATATTTTTGACTTACTTCTTTTTTATTCATAGTTTTTCTCTCAAAAAAAAAATAGACGCTCCCTAACGGAACATCCTTATTATTAATCCAGAATCATGAAATGTATAATACTTATTTTTTAATGAAGTGATATGTCTTTTAGGTATTTCTTGGCAAAATTAATAAAACTAGTTACTGTTTTAGAAGTAATCTGATCAGCTTTCCAAGCTAAAACAGAATTATAATGCAACGCCGGTTTTAAGGGCACGAAACTCAGTCCTTCGTAATGAGATTCCAATTGTAAGCACAGTAAAATCCCTAGTCCTTTTTTCGCCAAAATGGCTGAATTATATAAAAGATTATATTTAGAAATCAACTTAATATTATTGGCTACATTGCCAAACCAACTATTCAATTCATTTGTCATTGGCCTGCTTTGGGTAAAAATAAGCGTCTCATTTTGCAAATCTTCAGCCGTTACATAATTTTTTTTGGCTAGTGGTGAATTATCTTGAACTAATATTCCCCAGGTTTCTAGCTGCTGCATTCTGACAAATGAATACTTTTCCGTATCAACCGGCTCAATCAGCAATCCAAGATCCAATAAACCTTGTTCGATTTTCAATTTGATATCTTCAGAATTTCCGCTTTGAATATTAAATGTAACTTGGGGATGTTGACGGTGAAATTCAACAATAACTTCTGCTAATTTATCCATGCTTTTTAATTCTCCGCTGCCGATTTGAATTTCTCCAGTTAAAACTTCGTCATCAGATGACATTTCCTCAAAAATTTTATCACTTAATTGCTGCATCTCAGATGCTCTACGTCTCAATAGCATCCCGTCTTCAGTTAAGGTAATCTTATGACTCTGCCATACAAATAGCTTCGTATCTAGTTCTTGCTCTAAATTAGCAATCTGTCGTGATAACGTGGGTTGACTAATATGTAAAATTTGGGCTGCTTTAGTAATGTTCTCTTCACGAGCAACCATAAGAAAGTAATTTAACACGCGTAATTCCATAATTTATCTCCTCTATGAAAAAAAGACCACCATATAATGGCAGTCTAATCAGGATATAGCAATCCTAATGGTGTGACAATTCTCTGTAACGTTGCATCCATAGATCAACATAAGCCTGTGAAAATGGACCCTTACCCTTATCGATCCAATCAATTAGAACGTCGACATTATAATGTAAAATCTTATCTATTTCAGGCGGATAATTCCACATCTTGCTATGTGCAGCATATTCATCCACATCCAACAAGCGCTTTTCTCCATCCGGAAAAACTTTAACATCTAAATCATAATCAATATATTTGATGGCCTCTTTGTCTAAGGCAAATGGTGTCGCCAAATTGCAGTAATAAGATACGCCGCTTTCCCTGATCATAGTAATAATATTGAACCAGTATTTCTTATGAAAATAGACCAGTGCGGGCTCTCTTGTTACCCATCGACGTCCATCTGCTTCTGTGACAAGAGTATTCTCATTACAACCAATAATTTCGTTATCACTTGTCTTTAACACCATTGTTTCACGCCAAGTACGATGTAGGTGACCATCATGCTTATAACTCTGGATTGCTACGTAATCCCCTTCTTTAGGAATTTGCATAACTTACCAGCTTTCTAAATCCTATCCAAAAAAAATTATAACAGAGCCGTGAAACTATTGGAAGATATCGAGATTAATTATCGGACCCTAAAACACGTTTTATTTCGTCAAAATGATAACCTTTAGTCATCAAATAATGGATTAATTTTTCAGGCTTGTCGTAACGATGTCTAACTTTCTCGACTAATACCTTTAACTTATCTAATTCTTCATCTTCATCAGGTTCCAAGTCTAATTCCTTAATGGCGGCTTCAATAATTTCATTATTAAACCCTTTTTGATACAAGCCTTGCCGAATTTTGGTCAACATCTGTTTAAAAGAAGCTCGTTTTTGCTTACGAATTTGCTTTTTAGCAAATTCAATTGCATTTTCTAATAACACATCTTGATTAATTTCAAAAAGCTTATCTTGAACAATATTATCTGGTACGCCTTTTTTCAATAGCTTCTGTTCAATTATCTTGGGACCATTAGCAGTCGTCCGTAATTGTGTATTGATAAAACTAGTTGCATAAGCCGCATCATCTAAGTAATGCAATTTTTCCAAACGCTGAATAACGTCATTAACCGCATCCCGATAATATTCTTTCTTGTATAGATAGTCTTTAATTTCTTTTTGCGTCCGTAATTGATAACTCAAATAATTCACTGCATCGCCGTAAGCCTTATTAACATTCTCACGATCTTGAATCTTTTTGATCTGGTCATCAGTTATTTCAGTCCCATTCATCAGTCGAAATTCAATCAAAGTTGTTTCTGCTACTGGGAACGCATACTTACCATCAAGGTAAATATTATAGCGGCCCTTTCGTTTCTGGGCCTGGATTTTTGTTATTTTTGCCAATATATTTTACCTCGCCATGTTATACTCTCAAGAGTAAGTTTATCTCAAAATCGTTCAAAGGAAAAATTATGCATACAAATAATATTACGCAAGATCTAAAAGTCGGTGACAGATTTCCGTTGACAATCAAACGTATCGGAATCAATGGTGAAGGAATTGGTTTCTTCAAACACGTTATCGTCTTTGTCCCCAAGGCTGTCCCCGAAGATATCATTGTCTGTGAAATAACTGACGTTCACGACCGTTTCTTGAATGGTCGCATTCATAAAATCAGACAGGCTAGTCGTTTCCGTAACCCTGATGCACCAGAATTAGCTAATGAAGTTGGTGGTCTAGAATTTGCTCATATCAATTACAAAGATCAACTAAATTTCAAATCAAACATTTTACGTGAGTCATTAGAAAAATATAAACCTTACGCTCACGACAAATATATGATCAAACCAACCGTTGGTTCAGTTCAACAAGAAAAGTATCGCAACAAGGCTCAATTTCCAATTCAAGAAATTGACGGCGAAATTCGTTGTGGACTTTACAAAACTGGTACCCAAGAATTGGTTGATCTAACTGAAATGCCAACACAAATGGACTTAACTATGAACGCCATGCGCAAAATCGTCCAAATGGTCAAAGATTTAAAAATACCTGTTTTCAATCCTGAAAATAAGTCAGGTATCCTTGGCATGATCGTTATTCGTGAATCTGTCGAATTTAACCAATTGCAGATCACTTTTATCACTCGTTCACCTAAATTCATTAAAGAGCATCAATTAATTGAACGTATTCAAAAAGAAATTCCTGAAGTCAGTTCAATCTCGCAAAATATCAATAAAGAAGACAAAGCAGGCGTTTGGGGTGACGAAACTAAATTGCTTTGGGGCGACCAATATCTCCAAGAAGATATCAACGGTTATCTCTTCAATTTCTCGCCACGGGCCTTTTTACAACTCAACTCATTGCAAACTGACAAGTTATATGACTTAGTAACAGAAGCACTAGAGCCTAATCAACGTGACATTCTCTTAGATGCTTACTGTGGTGTCGGTACTATCGGTATCACTATGGCTAACAAAGTTAAACACGTCTACGGAATCGAAATTATTCCTGAAGCCATTGAAGATGCCAAAGCTAATGCTAAATTAAACGAAGTTGAAAATGCCGACTATTATGTTGGTTCAACCGATGAAGTTTATCCTGAATTGCTTAAAGATGGCAAAGAAGTTAATGCAATTGTTGTTGATCCACCAAGAACTGGCTTGGATAATAAACTAATTACTACTTTGATTAAAAATCCAGTTAATAAATTAGTCTACGTTTCATGTAATCCTTCCACTTTAGCTAAGGATCTCGTCCGTTTGACTGACGAATACCGCGTGGTATACCTACAACCAGTCGATATGTTTCCTCAAACTCCTCATGTTGAAACCATAGTTAAGATGGTTCGTAGATAAAACCTGCTTTCCATAAAAAAATAAACCTAAGTGACTATAGATATAAAAGTCACTTAGGTTTATTTTATTGTTTAAAATTTAATCACTGATATAATTATTCATTTTAAGTTCTGACAATCCAATTCCTAAGCCAGATTTCTGTTTGGGAATCACAATTTGTCCATGATCATCCGTAATGCCACCAGTAAAGGGACTATCAGCAATATAATCTAAACCATCCAAATCAATATATTTCACATTCGATAAACCTGCGCTCAAATATGCTGCCATTGTCAGGGCAACATTAGCCTCTGTCGTACATCCAAACAAACAATCAACGCCATGTCGTTGAGCAAATGTGGCTATCTCAATTGCTTCTAACGGACCGCCACATTTAATCAGCTTAATATTGATAGCTGTTCCATATCCATATGTAATAACCCTTTTAGCATTTTCAAGACTAAAAATTGATTCATCAGCAATGATAGGAATTGTTGTTTTTAGACTAATTTTTTTCATCGCATCGTACATCAAAACTTTAACTGGTTGTTCAATAAATTCGATTTGTAAAGTCGACTTATCAAATTCCTTAATAGCATCAAGTGTTTCCTGATAAGTCCAGCTTTGATTAGGGTCAATTCGAATAGCTACGTCATCTGGAATCAAATTTTCTAATTGAATAATCCGTTCTACCTCATCTTTTCCAGCAACTACTTTATATTTAATATGATGATAACCTTTTTTCAAAATTCTCTTAGTCTCGAGAATTGTTTGCTTAGAGTCTAAGACACTAACAGTTGTATCATTTTCTAACCTGCGCGTTGGCAAAGATAAACTTAATTCATCAGAAATCTCCATCCCATCCATTTTAGCTAAAGCATCTAAAATGGCAGCCTCCATACCGTATCTAGCCGCAACATGATTCGTAAATCCTTGTAAAGACAGCAATGTATCCTCGATTTCTTCATTTAAGTGCTCATCGAAAAAATCTTTCATAAAACGATACATCTCATCTCGATTTTCACCCGTAAGTTTTACATTTTCCGCTGACTCTCCTAAACCGAATACACCACTATCAAGTTCCACTCGACACAAAAGTCCACGTAAATTTTGAGAAGTTCGAATACTAGTAATAAAAGGTCTCTTTAAAGGAATATCTAATTTACCAATTTGATAGCCGACTATCTTTGACATAATCTATTCACCCCACGCTGAACTCAAAATAATATCCTTATAAATTTGTCTATACTATACCCCCAAATTCAAAAAACTTAGCGCTATTTACCTTAAAAAATCATCCAATCAAATTTGTTGTATTAATCAAATTAATCCTTTATAAATAATATAAATATTTGGCTATCAATTATCTTTGCCATTAAGTAAAGTTTCTTTTACAGTAAGCATAAATAAATGGAAACTGAGGCTTTCAATATGATTAAAAATCAAGTTCGAAAGTTACGCAAAGAACATCAGTATTCACAAAAGCAACTGGCCGACATCGTTCATGTCTCCAGACAAACTATTATTTCCATCGAATCAGGACGTTATCAACCCAGCTTAGATTTAAGCTTTCGTTTGGCACGAGCTTTTAATAAAACTATTGAAGAGGTTTTTATATATAGTTCCAAATAAAAACGGTGTAGTACCTACCCATTTAGGTCACTACACTGTTTTCTATTGTAACTGGTTATCAAAAAAATCATAATCTTCGATGAATTGAACTTTATAAAAACAATTTAAGCAAAAGCTATTATTTATCAATTAATTTGTGTCTAATGTGATAAGCAAACTCATCGCATCGAGCGACGCTCAGAGTAAATTCAATTACCCGCTGATGCTGGTCATAAGTTGTTCTTTTCAAATTTAAACAAGGAGTTCCCTCCATTATTCCCATAAGCTCACTATCTACATGGCTAATAACACTGGCTAAAAAGTACTCATCAGCATAACTAATTTTTTCGTCAAATCTCTCTTGAAAAACACTATACATTGTTTTTTCTTGAAGCATCTCTTTAGTCAATGTGGGGAATATTTTTAACGGTAAAAAACTTCTTTCAAGCATCATAGGCTGTTCATCTGCTAGGCGTAGTCGTTCTACTTTAATGACTTCTTCCCCTAACTTTAAATTCATACTTTGAGCAAAGTAAGCATTAACATCCCTTTTTTCAAAGCTAATAACTTCAGTCCTAGGAACTTTACCAAGCTGACGCATTTGTTCCCCAAATTGAAAATTGCTGCCTAAATCACTATTTAGATTAACCCGATTAACAAAAGTCCCTTTACCGTGAATACGTCTAATCAAACCAGTTACTTCCATATTCATCAAAGCACACCGAATAGTATTTCGAGAAACTTCATATTTATCGGCCAACTGACGTTCAGAAGGTAATCTGGTATTTGATGGCAAAGTTTGAATATAATTGGTCAAAGTGTCGATCAATTGTTCTTGGAGGTTAATTTTCATTTCAAAGATTTCCTTTCTGCTACCTTTGCGACAATTGTATTGGTCGCCGAAATCACTTTCAATTATTTACCCATAAAAATTACATATTGTCATTTCACATAAAAACAGCAGATCCTGCAACGAACCTGCTGTTTTTGATTAGTCCTGCGACTTAGCAACTACGAAATAATTTCCCTCTGGATCTTGAAAATTAAAAGTTAACACACCATTTACTTCCGTTATCTCTCCAGCACTAAGTAATTCATCATGTAGTTGATCAAAGTTATCTGCAAAGAACATTAATGAAGGAACATTTTCAGATACTTCTGGTGAATAGATTCGAATATAGTCTTTAGGAAAAATAGATAATTCTATTTCTTTAGAAATACCAACTATCACATTTTGATACCCGCCATTTAATGTTTGGCGAGCTATTACTTTTGCACCAAATTCTTCGGTCCAAAATTCAACATTCATATCTACATCATCAACGTAAATCATTATTCTAGTTTTCATTTTCAAAATCCTTATCCCAAACGACACCCATAGTTTTTTCACCAGTGTGAACACTAATAGCTGGTCCTAAATGACTCTGAGATATTCTAGCCATTGGAAAAGTCTGCTCAAAATCTTCAGTCCATTTAGTTAGCATTTCACGATTATTGGAATCAACAATCGTAATATGCAGTTTCCAATCAGGATGCTGTTCAACGTATTTTTGTATCTCAGTTGAAATCATCTTAAAAGCACGATGCATAGTTCTTTCCTTAGCAATCGCAAAAATTTTACCATCTTTAAATGTCAAAAGCGGTTTGACATCTAACAAACTGCCAATAATAGCTGAATGATTGCTTAAACGTCCGGTTCTGCTTAAATGTTTCAAATCATTAACAGCAAATAAGATATGAGTAGAATCACGTAAATCTTTTAATTCAGAAATTATTTTTTCGGGATCAATCCCCTTTTGCGCTAACGTTCCCGCTAACATCACTAAATCAGCCTCAGCTGCACTAGCTGCCATCGAATCAAATGGATAAACTTTAGCTTTGTCATAATCTTTAACAAACATACGCAAGTTATCCATAAATGAAGTGATTCCCAATGATAAATGAATCGAAATAATCGTATCATAGCCTTCATCAACTAAGCGATCATACGCTTGTTGAATCTGTCCCATTGATACTTGAGCGGTGGTTGGCAATTCTGGTTCATTACGCAAATAATCATAGAATTTTTGGTCAGTTAATTCTTCCGTTTCTTTATACTGCTTATCTCCCAAAATAACCGTTATTGGTAAAACAGTAATATTATATTTCTTAATCTGTTCCGGTGTTAAGTAAGATGCTGTATCGGTTACCACTGCGGTTTTCATTAGCTTCTCCTCTGTTGTGTCATTGCGAACTCTCATGCTTATAATCATAACATTTTATCAAAATTATTAAATCTCTACACCTTGTTTTATAGCACAGAAAGCGCTATCATTTTGTTAAGTAAATATTTAGTAAAAATGGAGAATAGTTATGGATACTAATGAAATTTTAGATGGCTACAAGAAAATCTTTAATACCCCAGCTGAAAAATTATTTTTCTCACCTGGTAGAATCAATTTGATCGGTGAACACACTGATTATAATGGTGGAAATGTTTTCCCATGTGCTATTAGTTTAGGAACATATGCAGCATTCGGAAATCGTGATGATCAAACAATTAAGATGTACTCTGAAAATCTACCTGACACTGGTATCATTACTGTTTCCCTTAGTGATTTGGCCTATAAAGAGGCTGACGACTGGGCTAATTACCCTAAAGGAATGATTTATTTAATCATGCAAGCCGGCTATAAATTAAATCACGGTTTCAACCTTTATATCCATGGTAACCTTCCCGATGGTGCCGGATTATCGTCTTCTGCTTCGATTGAACTTTTGATGGGTAACATTTTAAATGATGTTTTCCATTTAGGCATCGAACAACTTGATTTGGTTAAAATGGGACAACAAAACGAAAACAATTATATCGGTGTAAACTCCGGTATTATGGATGAATTTGCCGTTGGTATGGGTAAAAAGAATCAAGCAATCCTACTCGATACTAATACAATGGAATATCATTACGCTCCTGTAGAACTAGGCGATCACGTTATTGTCATTATGAATACTAATAAACATCGCGCTTTGGCTGATTCTAAATATAATGAACGCCGGAGTCAGTGCGAAAAAGCACTTGCTCTTTTGCAGACAAAATTAAAGATTAAATCATTGGGTGAATTATCAATTGATGATTTTGACCGTAACTCTTATCTAATCAACGATGACACTTTAATACGTCGTGCTCGTCATGCCGTTTTCGAAAATCAAAGAACGCTTAAAGCTATCAACTACCTTAAAAACAATGATCTAGTTGAATTTGGTAAGTTAGTTAACGCTTCTCACATTTCACTACACTATGATTATGAAGTAACTGGTATCGAATTAGATACTTTAGTAGAGGCTGCTTGGCAACAACCTGGCGTTTTAGGTGCCCGTATGGTCGGTGCTGGCTTTGGTGGCTGTGCTATTGCCCTTGTTAAAAAAGACCAAGTAGAAAACTTCAAAATTAATGTTGGTAAAATTTATCAAAATAAGATTGGCTATAATGCTGACTTTTATATTGCTGAAATTGCTGACGGTCCTAGCGAAATTAAAATCTCCGAGGTGGAAAAATAATGTCTTGTGTCGATCAATTTGTCGATCGAATAATCAATGCTGATAATGACTATCAAGAACTCGATCGTATCTATCTTTATAATCGCATCTGTGCTTTAGTTGGCGATGACAATCATCAAGAAAATGACGATGTAAAAACTGCTTTGATAGCAACTGCTATTAAAAATCACAAGATTTCTGATGATCAAACATCTAAAGAAATTTTAAATGATCAGTTGATGGACTTTATTACGTCATTACCCTCAAAAGTAAATCAAACCTTCTGGAACCTTTACCAAACCAGTCCTGAAAAAGCCACAGATTACTTTTATCATATGAGCCAGGACAATGACTACATCAAAGTTAAAGCCATTGCCAAAAATATTTCTTATCAGGTTGCAACTGACTATGGTAATTTAGAAATTACGATCAATTTATCCAAACCTGAAAAAGATCCTAAAGCAATTGCTGCTGCCGGGAAACAAAAACAAACTGGCTATCCTAAGTGTCAGCTTTGTCTCCAAAATGAAGGCTATTTAGGTCGTTTAGGTTACCCTGCCAGAAGCAATCACCGAGTGATTCGTTTTGCTTTGGGTGGCCAAACTTGGGGCTTCCAATATTCCCCTTATGCCTATTTCCAAGAGCATGCCATTTTCTTAAACCAAGTTCATCAGCCAATGGTGATCAATCAGCATACTTTCAACAATCTTCTAGAAATTATTCGCATCTTTCCTCAATATTTTGTCGGAAGCAATGCAGATTTGCCAATCGTCGGCGGTTCTATGCTAAGTCACGATCACTATCAAGGCGGACGTCATGATTTTCCAATGATGAAAGCTCCAATTGACAGAGAAATCGACTTGCCAATCGATCATGTAAAGGCTGGTATCGTCAAATGGCCCCTATCAACTATTCGTTTAACTAGCTCGGATCCGGAAGAATTAGTTAAAGCCGCCACCTTAGTTCACGAAAATTGGATGAACTATTCTGACGAGTCTGTCTCTATCCAAGCATATACCGATGAAACCCGTCATCATACAGTCACGCCAATTGCTTACCATCAAAATAACCAATATGTCATGGATATCGTTCTCCGCGACAATCAAACTTCTGAAAAATATCCTGATGGTATTTTTCATCCTCATCAAGACGTCCAACATATCAAGAAAGAAAATATTGGTTTAATTGAAGTTATGGGACGAGCAATTTTACCTGCTCGCTTAAAATCTGAATTAGTTGAAGTCGAACGTTACTTACTCGATCAGCCCAATAAAATAGCCGCATATCATAAAACTTGGGCCGATCAACTTAAAAATAAATATAAATTTAATGACGGCAATGTTACTGATATCGTCGAAAAAGAAACTGGTTTAGTCTTTGCTAGAGTTCTGGAAGATGCTGGTGTCTTCAAATGGAACAATCAAGGCCAACGAGCTTTTGATAAATTTATTGAAAGTTTGGCATAATGGCAACTTTAAAAGATATTGCCCAAAAAGCCAACGTCTCACCAGCTACCGTTTCACGAGTACTTAATAACGATTTGACTCTTTCAGTTGCCGATCAGACAAGAGCTAATATACTTAGAATTGCAACTGAATTAAACTATCAAAAAGCGAATCATCGAAACAACACTCGTTTTCAAAAACACATCGCCCTAGTTCAATGGTATTCCGAATCAAAGGAACAAGACGATCTTTACTATATGACTATCCGTGAAGGTATAGAACAACAGGCTCCTACCTATGGTTTCGATATTGTCCGAATTTTTCATAATGATTTGGATGAAATACCTACAGACATTGATGGAATTATTGCCGTTGGAAAATTTAGTCAGCAACAAGTTCAGCAACTCCAACAAATTTCTCATAATTTAGTCTTCATCGATGATGACCAGTTTTCAATGGGATTTGATACAATTCTTACAGATTTTCGTTATGGTATCAAACAAGTTGTCGATTACTTTGTTGAAGAAGATATTACTGATATCGGCTTGATTTATGGTGAAGAACAATCCACTGATGGCTTAAGAATCATTCACGATTTTCGCTATAATAATTTTAAAAACGCAATGGATCAATATAATATTTTTCATCCAGAATATTGTTTTAAAGGCGACTTCACTAAAGAGTCTGGCTATCAGCAGATGAAAAATGCACTTCATTCATTAGATAGCCTGCCTCACGCTTTCTTCATCGCCAATGATCCAATGGCAGCTGGAGCACTAAAAGCTTTACAAGAAGCTAATGTCCAAGTTCCAGACCGTGTTAATATTTTCAGCTTTAATAACACTTCCCTTGCCAGCTATGTCAATCCTGAACTCAGTTCTGTAGACGTTGCGACTACCCAAATGGGTACTACAGCCGTTGATCAAATTCAGGATCGACTTAATAATCCCCGTCATGTCGCTAAAAGAATCGATTTAGCCACTAAATTAGTTTTCCGTCAAAGTGCACCTTTATCTAAATAAAAAGGCAGTATTATTGCTACTCCTTTAAGTACAAATTATAATCAAGGCAAATTTACTTAAGGGAGATGTTAGATCACGATGAATTATGCAGGCTGTCACTGGTTAGGTTCCATGGGATTTATGAACAGTGGCCTTCTATTTTTCGGTCTAATAAGTTTTTTTATAATTCTAGCAGTAATTTATTTGAACAATTACACTCATGAAAAATATCATAAAACTACTGCTTTGGAACTTTTAAATCAAGAGTATGCTAAAGGCAACGTAACGGAAGATGATTATAAAAAGCGCAAAAAAAATCTTCAAGATAATTAACATTAATCTGCTTAATATGAAAAGGACGGTAACTCAAACTCGAGTTTGATCTGAACCCCTAAGTTTTACATTTAATTATGTTGCTTTTAAAACGGAAAGTTCTCGGTATTTGACCGGTGACTTTCCGTTTAGTTTTGTCTTGATACGTCTATTGTTATAGAAGTCGATCCTTCAATCATAGACTGAATGAGATCGACTTTTTTGTCATAATGAATATCCATCATTTTGAGCCCTTAACATTAATATTCTCTTGTTTAAGTCTCTTTATTTCTTCATTGTGTCCTTATTCTTAAATTAAATTTTCTTTTGTATTTTTTCTAGCCATTTTAGAATTACCTCTGCGTCATTCCAATTCGGCTATACCCATATCATCATATTTCTTCAGCCATTTCCAAACTGTATTTGGAGAAGATAAATTAAAGTGTAGGGCCGTCGCTGGAAGCGAGGCTTCGTATTGATTTTTCCAGTCCAATACTTCAACTTTAAACTGACTAGAATAATTTGAGTCCATTTTACTTAGTTCAAGTCCCTTGACCCCACGTAATTCAAAACTAAGAACCCAGTTAAGAACGGTATCCGCTCTGACAATCCCATATCTTTTTGCCAATGTTGTTGAACCACAGCCGTTTAAATATTCGGTTACTATTTTTGTTTTAAAGTCTAAATTAAATTTGACCATAAGAAAAACCCTTTAATTTGGTTTGAGTCCAAACTAAGGGGTTCACTTCAATTAATAATGAATATTAAAAAAGATTTATTTAAAGCTATAAAAGCAAACGATGAAGATAAAATTTTATCATGTATGCAACCACTCATCTTCAAAGCAATTAAAAACAAACCAATAAATGATCAACAGGATTATTACCAGGAATTAGCAATAGAAATAATAAAAACGAGTAGAAGATGTCCTTTTTATAGTGGGCATAAATTTGAATCTTTTTTAGAAAAAAATAATTTGTTAATTTAATGATTGTGATTGTACTTATATTTTTATTTTCTATGTAACTTATCAGCGCTGATTGTTACATTGTTTTATTAATAGAATTCAAAAGGATTGAGAATTATCAATGAGCTTTTTTAGTATTCTAAATTCCAATCTTTGATTCTCTTTTTTCAAAGATATGATTTTTTTGACTTTAGATATTACCTCAAATATTGTAACGATTGCAAGTATAATAGCAATCATTAAAAGAACAAAGTATATATTCTTTAACATCTTTTTTTATTAATTTTCCTTTCCAACATTTTTAATTGATGATTTTGAACCTTTAATAAGGTTAATGATCTATTTGTAATTTTAATAGCAAAAATAAAAACAATAATAGGTAAAAGTGTAAAGATAATATTACCAATGGTTGTAATATCAGTATTTGTCATAATAATTCCCCTAGCTGATTAACTTTTATTAAAACAAGCAAAGTATAACATATCTAATATCTAGCAAGAATTATAGAACAACAAAGGATGTGATCATAATGGACACAAATGATAAATTAATTTCTTTTTTAAAAAAGCAAATGAATACTGCCAACTTTAAATATTCGATTATATTAGCCTGGAGCAAAAGTTGAAATTGGCTCAGCCGTGAAATTGTGTGTAGTACAAGTTTCAAGTCGTGCCCGCAGCGTTCCAGCCAAATTTCAATTTTGGGGGAAGGCGGAAATCCTTATACTTCAACCAAACTTTAGTAAGATAATCATGTTACTATAATCACTATTGGAGGGATTTTTTATGATTTGGTTATGGACTCATTTAATTACTTGGATTATTATGGCTATCATGATTTTATTGGCATTATTTACTAATACGCACACAAAAGTTTATGAAATGATTACTAGAATTGGCTATTTGATAATTATCGCTACAGGTATAAAACTAGCTATAAGAGCTTGGTCCGTCGAACCTACACTCTTAATTGTTAAAATCGTAATTGCTTTAATATTTATTGCGTTAGTTGAAATTGCTTTTGCTCGCAAAGGCCAGCAGACAATTAATAAATCACTAATTTGGGCAGTTATTATTTTTTGCTTAGTCACGGCTTTGATTGGTTTTACTTTAGCTGGCTGGTATCCATTTATTCAACATTAAAACTATCATTCAATTTCCGAACAACGTAAAAATCCAGGGACGATGACATCTATTTTATTAATAGAAATTTGCAGCATAAACGTGCAACAGAACTCAGTTTCTTCCGTTTAACAGCAAAAAGTGCAATATTCATAATATGAATATTGCACTTTTTATGTTAATACTCGGAAACTACCAAGTTCTGTCACACTCTCTGGATTTTTTTACAATAAAATTATACTTCAAATTTATTTCTTCCATATAAAGTTGACCAATAAATTATCAACTTGTTTATTCTCATGCAATTTGCTGTGTTGAGCCATTTTTCCTACAATCTCCTTTTCACGATAAGAATGAGCTCGATTCTTTACCAAATATCTCAAGGATTGGGAGGAAGCATTGCTAACGGCACCATCTGAATGTGTTCCATCATCTTTATCGCCATAAATATTTAAAACGTCAACATTGGTTGGATAAACCTTGCGTAATTTCATTAATTCTTTATAAGAGCTATTCAATTTAGTTGGTTCGCCATTATTTTTCAGTTTCATCTGATTGGGTTTGTCATCTCGTCCTAAAATACCATTAAAATGGCCAGCAATATCAACGACTTTATTAACTTTAGGCATGCCCTTTTTACCGGCATTATCCATAATATAAAAATTGATAGCCATATTTCCCATAGAATGACCGATCAAATTAACACTATTGAATTTGTAATCTTTTCTCAACAAATCAATGACGTTTTTTACCCATTCTCCAGCTGTATGAAAATCAGTCATTTTGTTATTGTCATAATTAACTTCAATTAAAGGATTTTTAGCCTTCTTAGGAATTGTTCCTATCATTTTGACATAACCATTAGGACTCACGTTAACTCTAACAATGGTTTTAGTTACTCCAGCATCCTTAATAGCATTCGTCATTTGCGTCTCTGCATTGAAGCTGCTGCCATAACCATGGAAAAATAAAGTTGGGGTTGAACTTTGGATATACTTATCAGAATTAACTGCTTGAGCATGATGGTTAAAGCCTAAAAAAAGACCGGCGACTATAACTACTAACGTAATCGCTATTGAAATAATCGTTCTATTTTTTTTCATTATTTTCCCCTTCAACTTTCATATTTTAATTGTACCTAGCCCTCAAATTTTTACCTAAAGAAATGTCCTGAATCTGCCAGATAAATTACTTATTGACACTTTGTTATTCATTAATTATGATTAGTCTAATAAATCTAATAATATTTTAATTTATTAGGATGAATTTAATAAAGGAGATATAAATTATGGCAAAAGCAGATGCAACAAAAATTGATTGGAACAATCTAGGTTTCAATTATATGGACTTACCTTATCGTTTTACTGCTCATTTTAAAGATGGAAAATGGCAGGATGCAGGACTAACAGATGATAGTACTCTACATATCAGTGAAGCTTCTCCGGTTCTCCACTATGGTCAAGCAGCTTTTGAAGGTATGAAGGCTTATCGTACACCAGATAATCACATCCAACTATTCCGTCCTGACCGTAATGCCAAACGTTTAAAGGAATCTTGTGAACGACTTTTAATGCCCGTTTTTCCTGAAGATCAATTCATTGAAGCTGTGAAATCTGTTGTAAAAGCTAATGCTGACTTCGTACCACCCTATGGTACTGGAGCTACTCTTTATATTCGTCCTTTAATTATTGGTACTGGTGAACAAATTGGAGTACATGCTGCTCCCGAATATATTTTTACTATCTTTGCTATGCCTGTTGGTAATTACTTCAAGGGTGGTTTAACTCCGGTCAATTTCACAACTTCTCAATATGATCGTGCTGCTCACAAAGGTACTGGTCAAAGTAAAGTCGGTGGAAATTATGCTGCTAGTCTTTACCCAGGTGCTCAGGCCCATGACAATGGCTATGCTGACTGTGTCTATCTTGATCCCATCAATCATGAAAAAATTGAGGAAGTTGGCTCAGCTAACTTTTTTGGTATCACAAAAGACAATGTTTTCCTCACACCTAAATCACCTTCTATTCTTCCAAGTATTACCAAATATTCACTGCTATGGTTAGCTAAGAACCGTTTAGGTTTAGGTGCCGAAGAAGGCGATGTTTACGTTGATCAATTGGATAAATTCAAAGAAGCTGGAGCCTGCGGTACTGCTGCAGTCATTTCACCAATTGGCGGTTTGGAACACAATGGTAAACTTCACGTCTTTTATAGTGAAACTGAGGTCGGTCCCATTACGAAAAAATTGTATGATACTTTAACCGGTATTCAATTTGGAACTGTTGAAGCACCTGAAGGTTGGATTCAAGTAGTCGAATAATCGTCAAAAAAGAAGCTATGGCAAGGGGTGCCATAGCTTCTTTTTTGATTTATGTAGAGTTAACATTGTCTTAATGAACTAATATTCGAAGGGTAAGCGAAAGTTAGCAACGTAACTCATGCCTGGTAAGGTAACAGGATTTAAAATAATAATTCCCTCCAATCATTATTTAATAGAAGTATCTTAATTGATTGAGTGACCGTCCCCAATAATCGTAGTGTTTTATATGATTTGATTAAATTAAAATTTCTATCTAAATAACAATTTATTATCACTTAAACCTTGCACTATATATTATATATCCATTATTCACTATTTTATATCCTCATAGGTAAATAAAATTATCAAAAATTGATATATTTTTATCCAAAATTACTGGTATGTTAATAATTTTTATCTATCTCCTTCTGTTACATGATAAGATATTACAGAACATAAAATAGAAAGAAGGATTTTTTAATGAAAATTTATTTTGCCAATGGTCTGTTTGCCCTAGCTGACCGCATGTTTAATGAAGTAGTGGTTGATAAGATCAGAAAGATGGACAGCTCTATTGAAGTTTATCTTCCTCAAGAAAACGGTGATATCAATGACAAAATGAACTATGCTGACTCTATCAAAATTGCTCAAGAAGATAACAACGAACTCCTTTCTTCCGATTTAGTGGTAGCAATTCTTGATGGCGACACAATGGACGACGGCGTGGCTTCAGAAATTGGTTTGGCCTTTGGAAAAGAAATTCCGGTAATTGGTGTCTACACTGATCTTCGTCAGCATGGTTTTGAAAATCCTGAGAAGCTTGAAGCTGTGAAGGGTCTTGGTGAAAATCCTTTTGCATATATTAATAATTATACAGTAGGATTAATTAAAATGAATGGTGTTATGGTCAATAATATTGATGACATGTTAAGTGCCATTAAAAAATATTCATAAAATATTTTTTAATTTTTTGACATATTTATATTTCAATTCAATTACATGAACTTTACAGTTAAGTTATAACTAATTTACAGTTGGGTTATATTCAACATTTCATGGTCTAGACGTTATATGATTACTCTCGTTGAGAAATTTAATAATAAAAAACACGTATTCAATTCGGGGGAATCACTTTATATGAAGATCAAACATTTTGCAGCATCAATTTTAACAGTCGCAACACTTGCCTTAATCGGTGTTAGTGCTCAAACACAAACAGTTAACGCTGCAACAGTTTCAACAGCAGATGCTAGTGGTGTCATTTACGTTTCAAATGCCAATGGTGCTCCACTATTCACAACACCTGATGCTAACGGCAATATTAGTAGTAAGAATATCAGTCTAGAAAACAAATCTGCTTGGTCATACAACCAAACAGCTAACGTTGACGGCGTTACTTACTATCAAGTAGCAACAGACACATGGGTATCTGCTAATGATACTTCTTCAGAAGCTCCCGCAGTTTCTTTAGATAAAGATATGTACATTAATGCTAACGGTGGTGTTAACCTTTATGACGCACCTAATGGTAACTTTTCTGGTAGCACTGTAACTGGTGGCAGCATGGTTCACGTTTACGAAAGTAAAACTGATGCTAATGGCACTACTTGGTATGATGTCGGTATGAGCCGTTGGATTAAGGGTGACTATGTTTCAAATGATAACGTTAAAGAAACTTTGACAATGTCAGCTACAGCTTACGATCCCGTTGTTTTAGGCTCAGATATGGGTTACACTGGCGTTGCTGCTAACTTGTCAAAATTCCCTAAGGGAACTCATTTAAGAATTACAGATAGTAACGGTAAAACTTATGACCGTGTCGTAAATGATACAGGACTCTTTGCTTACAGCAATCCTAACCAATTAGATATTGCAATGCCTAATTCAGAAGCATTACAATTTGGTCGTCAAAATATTACTGTACAAGTACTTGGATAATCTTATTTTAAACATTTAAATAACAGGGAGCTAATGACTACAATATCAAAAGTCATTAGCTCTTTTTTTGTCGATTTAATTTGGCTGTTCGTCAAATCAAGTTGATG
>NZ_AZDB01000018.1 GCF_001434585.1 Companilactobacillus crustorum JCM 15951 | reverse complement strand
TCAACTTGATTTGACGAACAGCCATTTTTATAAGGAAGCACTGTTAAGAAAATAAGCCAAATCAAACTACACACTATATCTCTATATTTGTATAATTTAGAATTTGAACTTAATTTCTCAACGGCGCACTTCCTCTCTTGTTTTAAACTATAAGTAAATTTATCAGGTTAAATTCCTTATGTCAAGACTCAATTAAATCGTCTTCACCAATTAATTTAACATCTGCACCTAATGAATGCAGTTTCCATACGACTTGATCGTATCCACGCAAGATATTTTCAGCATGATCGATTACTGTTTGTCCATCAGCCAAAAGCCCAGCAATCATTAAACAGGCACCAGCTCTGATTTCATCTGCAGACACGTTGGCGCCCTTTAATTTAGCCCCACCATGAACAAAAATCAAATCATTTTCACTGGTTATATCAGCACCCATTTTATTCAACTGGGAGATATGCTTAACACGTTTTGGATAAATCGTATCAATAATCATTGCATCCCCACTAGCTTTCATCAAAAGTGGTGTAATTGGTTGCTGCAAATCAGTCGCAAAGCCAGGATAAGGCATAGTCTTAATATTAACGGCTTTCAGACTTGTTGAAGGTTTTACATAAATACTATCTTCGCCAACTTCTAAATTAACGCCCATCTCATCCAACTTGGCTAAGAAAGCATCCAAATGTTCGCTGATAATATTTTTTATCAAAATGTCGCCACCATTAGCAGCAGCCAAACTTAAATAAGTTCCAGCTTCAATTCGATCAGGAATAATAGTATGAGCATTATTTGAACGTAGCGTATCAACGCCCTCAATTCGAATAGTCTCGGTCCCAACTCCACGGATAACTGCACCCATGTTATTTAAGAAAGTTGCCAAGTCAATTATTTCTGGTTCCTTAGCAGCATTTTCAATCACTGTTGTACCCTTAGCCTTAACAGCAGCCAAGATGACATTGATTGTTGCACCTACTGAAACCATATCTAAAAAGATCTTAGCTCCCTTAAGTCCTTCTTCTGGAGCTGTAATAATGATTTGCCCATGTTTGTTCTCAACGTGTGCACCTAATGCTTCAAATCCCTTGATATGTTGATCAATAGGACGTGGTCCAATATCGTCACCGCCAGGAAAACCGACTACGGCCTTACCGAATCGTCCTAGCATAGCACCCATAAAATAATATGAGGCTCGCAAACTGCTTACTTTACCACTTGGTAATTCAGCAAATTGGATCTTTGTCGGATCAATTCGCAATACATCATTATTCATTTCTGAAGTAACGTTCATATCTTTCAAAATAGAACGTAAGTTTTTTACATCTCTAATTTGGGGAACAGAATCTAACACTACAGGTGTATCGGATAAAATGGCTGCAGGAATTAAAGCTACGGTACTGTTTTTAGCACCACCGATTGTCACTTCACCCGATAATTTCTTTCCACCGTTGATTACAAGTTTTTGCATAAGCTTTTTCCTAACTATATTTAACTACCGAAGATTATAGGTCTTCTTCCTCAAGGCCTGAGGCTGCACCGATGAATCCTTTAAATAGACCTTCTGGTTTAGTTGGTCTTGATAAGAATTCTGGATGGTATTGAGCAGCAACGAAGAACTTGTTTTCAGGAACTTCAATCACTTCAACCAAGCGGTTGTCGGGTGAAACACCTGAAAATACTAAGCCAAGATCTTCGAATTGTTTACGATATTCGTTGTTGAATTCATATCTATGACGATGTCTTTCTTGGATAACTGATTGATTGTCATAGGCAGCTGCTGCTTTTGAGCCTTCTTTTAGTTTACATGGATATGCACCCAATCGTAAAGTACCTCCACGATCTTCGACATCTTTTTTATCAGCCATAATATCGATGATCTTGTGTGGAGCATTAGCATCAACTTCACCAGTTGTAGCATCCTTGATTCCAGCTACGTTTCTAGCAAATTCGATACTAGCCATTTGCATACCTAAACAAATTCCCAAATATGGAACATCATGTTCACGAGCATACTTGATAGTAGTGATCATACCTTCAAGACCACGACTACCAAAACCACCAGGTACTAGAATACCATCAGAATCCTTTAGATAATCAGCAACATTATCTTCTGTAATAAGATCGGCAGAGATCTTTTCTAGTTCTATTTCTGTATTATAAGCATAACCTGCAGCACGTAGGGCCTCTGTTACAGAAATGTAAGCATCTTGTAATTTAGTATATTTACCAACTAAAGTAATTTTTGTCTTATGTTTCAAGTTATGAACACGATTAACTAGCTTATTCCAGTTAGCCATATCAGCTTCTTTTGTATCTAAATGCAAGTAATGACATACGATATCATCGAAGTTTTGAGCTTGTAAATTCAAAGGAATATCATAAAGTGAACTAGCATCACGTGATTCGATAACAGCTTCTGGATCAACATCACAGAATGAAGCAATCTTGTCTTTCATATTTTGTGGCATTGCCATTTCTGTACGTACTACCAAGATATTTGGTTGAATACCAATTCCACGCAATTCTTTAACGCTGTGTTGTGTTGGCTTAGTCTTCATTTCACCAGCAGCCTTTAAGTAAGGTACTAATGATGTATGAATGTAAACGACGTTTTCTGAACCAACTTCAGCCTTCATTTGACGTAATGCTTCCAAGTATGGTTGTGATTCGATATCACCTACAGTACCACCAACCTCAGTAATAATTACATCTGAATCAGTAGTTGTTGCAGCACGCATGATCTTTTGTTTGATCATATCTGTAATATGTGGAATTACTTGAACAGTTGCTCCATTGTAATCACCGTGACGTTCACGACGAATAACTTCGGAATAAATTTTACCAGTTGTAACGTTTGAATATTTGTTCAAATCGTTATCGATAAATCTTTCGTAGTGTCCTAAATCTAGATCAGTTTCTGTACCATCATTAGTAACATAAACTTCACCATGTTGATATGGACTCATTGTTCCTGGGTCCACATTGATATAGGGATCGAACTTTTGCATTGTAACCTTTAAGCCGCGATTCTTTAAAAGTCTACCAAGGGATGCGGCAACGATTCCCTTTCCTAATGATGAAACGACTCCACCTGTAATAAAAATGTATTTAGTCATATTTTCCTCCACATATTAATTCTAGGGATTTCTTACTCACAAAATAAAAAAGTCCCCTATTCAAATGAACAGGGAACTTAAAGTTGTCTATCTAATAGAGCCCGAACTATATAATACCGTGATATGTTCGAGTCGTCAAACTTTTAATTCAAAAAATTGAACTTATTTATTATCATCGTCATCGTCGTCGTCTTCAACGTCGTCATCATCTTCATCAGAAAGATCAATATCATCAGCTTCATCGTCATCATCTGCATCGAATTCAGAAAGCTGACCTTCAATACCATCTTCCAAACTATCATCATGTTCGTCGTCATCATCGTCGTCAACGGTTAAATCAGAGTTAGTAAATTTAGATAGATCAGGACCATTAGATGAGCCATCGCTATCGTCATCTTCATCGTCCATGTCAGTTACATCCAAATCACTGTCATCCTCATAATCAACAACATCATCATCTTCGTCGTCATCACTCAAGAAGGCATTAACCTTTTGAGCATCCTTATGAGTATTTTCAGTACCATTATCCTCAGGATGATTTACTTCTTCGTCGACTGAATCATATGGATACCACTTACGTAGACCCCAAACATTTTCGCCGAGTGAAAGAAAACTTCCATCATTATTTAAATCTGTATAAAATTGAGGAAGTGCTCTCTTGATATCGTCATCAGATTTACCTAAATAGTCCTGGATTTCATTAATGATATCTGAGAAATTCATTACTTCTTTTTTATTATTATTTAAGATCTCATAGGCAACCTCAATTAGTGAGAGTTCGTCTTTGTTTTGATCCTTGAATTTGTCAAACTTCAAACGTGTACACGTCCTTTCGCAGCGTCTTACTTATAATGATATAGACCTAAGCACTAAAAATCAATCTAAACTTATAATTACCTATTACATTATTGTCGTAAATCAAGTCATAATCAATGTTTATTTTCCCAGAAAGCGGATTACTGACAATTTCTACCTTAGAATCTTTGGTAAAAGTCTGTAATGGCAAGATTCCATATTCAGTTTCCAAATGCCCTGTATTATGTTTTTGGTGGGTAAAATATAACAATGAAGCTAAATTAGTTGATTTAGCGACCCTTTTTACATGAATTTCGCCTGATTCCGTAATTTTAACTAGAATCGAGGCTGTATCATCATTATCTAAACTTTCATTGAATCTTAAATACATTGAATCGCCCATTTGAATAAATTGACCCGGTTCAGAAATTTTTGTGTGGGTCAATTCTCCAGATTGAACGGTATCAATGTTTAACTCTACTTTTACGTCAAATCTATTATTTTCCAATACCCTACTGCCTCTACATGATAAAATTATATTATTAATTAAAAGAAGTGATTATGTGAACAATACTATTATATTATACGACCAAAAAATAAGCTCTAACAAAGATATGCTTGTCCCCTTTTCAGATACTGGGGCTATTCTAAAATTTGTTTCGGAAAATAGGCAACCCGTAATACATTTTTGGGTAACCCCCCCAACGGTTATTTTAGGAATGCAGGATAAGCGTTTGAACAATTTCAAGGCCGGATTACAAATGCTGTCTGATAAGAATTACCTATTTTATTTACGCAATTCTGGTGGACTAGGCGTAGTAACAGACCAAGGAATTTTAAATTTTACCATATTTTTACCTGATAAAGATAATTTATTGATTGACGATGCCTATGAAAAAATGGCTGCTTTATTACGAGCCACTTTTTCCGAACAAATCAAAGCCGGCGAAATCGTACACTCTTACTGTCCCGGAACATACGATCTTAGTATTGATGGCAAGAAATTTGCCGGTATTTCTCAAAGAAGAAGTGGCAATGCTGTAGCAATTATGGCTTATATTAGTATTAATGGCAATCAAAAAAAGCGAAGTCAACTGATGAAAAGTTTTTATGAAATTGGCAACTATCCTCAAAATCAACAAATTGATTATCCCGATATCGATTTACAAGCCATGGAAAATCTAGATACATTATTAAAAAACGATCTAACACTCGATCTTGCCAAAGAAAAAATTCTTAATGTTTTAAAACAAGATTACCAAATCAGTCGCAAGGAATTTTTTATTATCCAAAACTCACAGCCTTATCGAGAAGCTTATGACAAGACCTTAAAGGATCTTATTAAACGAAATAAAGTTTTATTGGAGGAAAGATAATGTCATACAACATTGAAATGCTACCAAGAGAAAAAGTTTTCCGCGATCCTATTCACAATTACATCCATATCCAGCATAAAGTTATTTTAGACTTAATCAATACTAAGGAATTTCAACGTCTTCGTCGAATCAAGCAATTAGGAACTTCGTCTTTTACTTTCCAAGGTGCTGAACACTCACGTTTTACTCACTGTATGGGTGTCTATGAAATCACTCGTCAAATCTGCGATAACTTTCAAAGAAATTATCCTACCAAAACTCCTGGCGACGGTCTTTGGGATGATAACGAGCGAATTGTAGCTTTATGTGCTGCCCTTTTGCATGATGTTGGTCATGGAGCCTATTCACATACCTTTGAACATATTTTCGATACTGATCACGAAATGTGGACTCAAAAGATCATTACTTCGCCTGAAACGGAAATCAATCAAGTTTTACGCCAAGTTTCCGATGATTTTCCTGAAAAAGTAGCTGGAGTTATTGCTCACACCTATCCTAATCCTCAAGTTGTCCAAATGATCTCTAGTCAAGTAGATGCTGATCGAATGGACTATCTATTGCGGGATGCCTACTTTACTGGTACAAAATATGGAATGTTTGACCTAACTAGAATTCTAAGAGTTATGCGTCCTTATCAAGGTGGCATTGCCTTTGACAATGATGGAATGCACGCTGTTGAGGATTACATCATCAGTCGCTTCCAAATGTATCAACAAGTTTATTTCCACCCCGTTTCCCGCGGTATGGAAGTTGTGTTAACCAAACTGTTGCAACGAGCTAAGGACCTATATGAGCATAATCATATGAACGATTTTGAAATGCCCAGCTTGTTAGTACCCTTCTTTGAAAACAAAGTTACTATTGAAGACTATTTGCTTTTAGATGATGGCATTCTTAATACTTACTTTACCCTCTGGCAAAGTTATCCTGATGAGATTCTAAAGGATCTTGCCTATCGTTTTCTTTCCCGAAAGCCATTTAAATCTGCTGAATACGATAAAAAGACAAAACACTTACTGCCTGAATTATCTAATTTAGTAGAGAACGTCGGCTTTGACAAAAATTATTACACCGCCACTAACACTAGCTATGATCTTCCATACGATGTCTACAATCCTAATTCTAATAAAAGCCGTACGCAAATTGAGATTATGCAAGACGACGGTTCCTTAATTGAGCTTTCAACAGTTAGTCGTTTAGTAAATGCTTTGACAGGCAAAATTCTTGGCGATGAACGTTATTACTTCCCCAAATCCATGTTAACTAAACCAACCGACGACATTTTCAATCAAGATTATACTGAATTCCAAAAACATATTCATAATGACAAAATTATTCAATAAAACGTTTTCATTTTTCCTGGCATTTTATTAAAATAAAAGTAGTTAATCTTAATATTTAATTTGTGCAATTATCACTTGATGAGATTATGCTTGTTTTACCAAAATGTATTTAGCAGGAGGATAACATGAAAGAATTCTCAGATAAAACTAGATCCGATAATCTAGCAGCTATGCAGGACCAAGTCCTTGATCTACTGGTAATTGGAGGTGGAATTACTGGTAGCGGCATTACCTTAGATGCCCAAAGTCGTGGCTTGCAAACTGGATTGATTGAAATGCGCGACTTTGCCTCAGGTACTTCTAGTCGTTCAACAAAATTAGTGCATGGTGGTCTACGCTATTTAAAACAGGCTGCTGTTAAAGAAGTCCATGAAGTCGGCAGTGAACGAGCCATCGTTTATAATAATGCTCCTCAAGTTACAACGCCTTTAAAAATGATGTTGCCTTTTTACGAAAACGGTACTTTTGGACCTCATACAACGGCCATTGGTTTGGATGTCTATGATCGTCTTGCCGAAGTAAAATCTTCGGAACGTAAATATATGTTAAACGCTCATGATACTTTAGAACGTGAGCCCTATATCAAGGGTGAAAGTCTCAAGGGTTCTGGTGTCTATGTTGAATACCGAACTGATGACGCTCGTCTTACTTTGGAAGTTGTCAAAAAAGCTAATGAATTGGGCGCTTTTATCGCTAATTATGTTAAAGCAACTGGCTTGCTGTATGATTCTGACAATAAAGTATGCGGAGTTATTTTTAAGAACTTAATTGATGGTTCTACTGGCGAAATTCAGGCCAAAAAAGTCATTAATGCCTGCGGTCCTTGGGTTGACGAAATTAGAGAAATGGATCACTCGAACCAAGGTAAACATTTGCATCTAACTAAGGGAGTTCATTTAGTAATCGATCACGAAAAGTTTCCTATTTCCAATTCAATTTTCTTTGATACTCCGTTCCATGATGGCAGAATGATGTTTGCCATTCCACGTGAAGGCAAAACTTATATTGGAACTACTGATACTACTTGGAACAAAGATCCTAAGGAACCAGATATCACTGCCCTTGATGTAACTTACATTCTAGCTGCTGCTAACCAAATGTTTGACCTACCACAATATCTAACTCCAGATGACGTTGAAAGCGGCTGGTCTGGCGTTCGTCCTTTAATTCAAGAAGAAGGAAAATCGCCTTCAGAAATTTCACGTAAGGATGAGATTTTCCAATCTAAATCCGGATTGCTCTCTATTGCTGGCGGCAAGCTAACTGGTTACCGAAAAATGGCTGAAAAAATTGTTGATCGCGTTGGCAAGCAATTGGCTATGGAAGAAAATCTACGTTACCAACCTACAACCACTAAAGATTTAACTTTATCCGGTGGCGATGTCGGTGGTGGCAAAGGTTGGATGGATTTCTTCGACAATGCTGTTCATGAAGGTATCATTAATTATGATCTCGACCGAGAAGAAGCTGAAAAACTAGTACAAAGATACGGATCCAATGTTCAAAAAGTTTACGATCTACTACCTGATACTAAAACAAAAGTCCGCTTGCCAAGAATCGATTGGGCAATGTTAAATTACGGTCTTCAATACGAAATGGTTGAACATCCAATTGACTACTTGCTACGTCGTAGCAGTCAAATGCTATTCGATATTGAACATATGAAAACAATCAAATCAGCTGTTATCAATTGTATGGCTAATTATTATCATTGGGACGACGAAGCTAAGCAGCAGATGACTGATGAAGTTAACGAAAAATTAGCACTGACTGACTTGAGCAATATTAAGCAAAAATATGCCGATTTTAAAAATGACTGATTGAAAATTACTTTTTTACAGCTCAATTAAAATTTCAATAAATATCAATCTCCTACTTTAAAATTTTCCAAAGTATAGTAAAGTGAATCTTGTACTTTGAAAAAGGTAATATCAATGAAGGAGATTGGGCGAGAATGTTTAAGGAATTCCAGGAATTTATTTCCCGTGGTACTGTTGTTGACTTGGCTGTCGGTGTTATCGTTGGTGCTGCCTTTAATAGTTTGGTATCAGCGATTACTACCTACCTTTTAAATCCGCTAATCGGACTCTTTATTGGGCAAATTGATCTATCAGATATGAAGTTTCAAGTATTAGGAGCAAACTTCCTAATCGGTGATTTTATCAATGCATTGATCAATTTCCTAATCATCATGTTTGTCGTCTTCATGATCGTTAAGATGATGAACCGTATGCGCCGTGATGGTTCACGTAGTAAGTTTGATAAAAATGGTGACGAAATTCCCGATCCACAAACTGAATACTTACAACAAATCCGTGATTTACTCAGATATCAACAAAGAAATAATCATAACGACAGATACTAACAATTAAAGCGTTCTATACCTATCAGACTTTTATCTAATAGGTATAGAACGTTTTTTCTTTGCTTAGCATAGATTATATGTGTTAGTATTTCGTGGAACGTAAATAGATTGTACGCATATATTTATTTCTAAAAAAAGGATCTGAAATCAATCATGGAACAACAAATCTTTGAGGAAAAAATCAATCGTTTCAATAAAGAAATGCCTGATTATTGTCCAATTACATACTCAATGCAAATCATCGGCTCCAAATGGAAAATTCCGATTTTATGGAAACTAATGCTTGAAGATGGACAGCATTATAATCATCTCAAACGAATGGTCGGAAATATTACCAATACTATGCTAACTAAAAGTTTACGTGAGCTTGAGGACGATAAACTTTTAGTACGACACGACGATGGAACGGTTCCTCCATCTGTGACTTATCACCTAACTGATTTAGGAAAAGAATTAGTTTACACTATGGATGGCTTGTTTGATTGGGGCCAAAAGATACACAAAAATAGATAAACTCTTTAAAATTTGAAACATAGCTTTTTACTAATTCTTTCTACATAAAAATCCAGTACAGCAGCCATCATTGATGGTTACCGTACTGGATTTTTTATTACTTCAAACTATAGAAGATAGTCTTCTTTATTTTTTTGGTCTTTAAATCAGTGTCTTCAAGTATCCTTATAACTTCTTGCTCATCACTCAAACCAAATGCCTCTTTTAATTCCAAACTTGAAATATGCGGATGAATTTTAATAAAATCAAGCACCATTTCTTTATTAAAAGTAACCTTGCGACTCTTCAAATTACCTTGACTTATTTTTGTTATCATATCTACCCACTCTGAGTATTTAGGCAGCCCCTTTATAACGTAGCTCTTATCTCCATAAGTAACTATATAAGCCGGTAATTGAGAAATTTTTAGCTGGCTCATAATGTTCATTTCTTGATTTAAATTAACCGACTTATAATTAGCAGAAAACTTATTTTTATCAATTTTAAAGTTAGCCGCTAACTTCGTCAGGTAATTAATATCATTAGTTTGCTTATTTTCTACAACTGTATCGTATTGAAGTTCATACAATACTTGATCTTCTAATTCGGCATTACTCTTAGCAATTGCTCGCAATCCTCGATCAAGTGGCAAAGAAGAAGTGTGATTTTCATCAAACAGTCTTTCATTTGTACCCATTTGGATAGGCATGCCCGTCAATCTTTCTTCCTGTAAATAAATCTGCATTAATTTTACCCAATATTGATTAAGAGCAACTGTTTTGCCATAACGGGATAAAATTTCTTGATCTACCAAACCGTATACATCTTTCACTAGTTGTCCCATCAACGTTCCAAAAGATATCTGTTCTCCAAAATGAGTTTCAAGTTTGCGATGAATTGGCCAAGTTTCCCATAATAATCCCATCATCGGATCAGCTACTGTGATTATTTTTAATTGATCCATTTTTCTTACTCCTGTTTAGTTTTTGGAAACATAGCATTACCTGACAATGTTCCATAAAGCATTGAAGGTGTAAAACGATATGAATCCATCTGATTCCAATCAAATTCACTTTGAATTTCATCTTCACGATCATTTTTTATTTGATCAACCAAATGCGGATTCAACTCAACTGCTCCACCAACGGCTAAGAAATCAGCCCAACCTGTGTTGAATGCTTGAAGTCCTTTCTCTTCTGCAAAAAGATCGCCTACACCGATAAATGGCAAACGCCCAGCAATTCGATCATGAACAGCTTCCATTCTAGTCATCTTATTGCTGCCGCCACGACGAATCTTTTTATAAAAATTCCATAGAGAAATGTGAATGTATTGCAAAGGTTTTTCCACTAAGCGATCGACCAAAGCTAGGGTCTCTTTCATAGTCAATCCTTCTTGTCCAGGTTCCTCTGGTGAAAAACGATAACCTACAATAAAATCAGGACGATGATATTTTTGACGAACCTCATCAATTGCATCAATGATGGCCATTGGAAAATTAAAACGTTTTTCCATACTGCCACCCCAATGGTCGGTTCTTTTGTTATACGTAGCTGAAACAAACTGTTGTACTAGCCAACCATTAGCACCATGAATCTCAACTCCATCCAAACCTGCTCGAATAGCTAACTCTGTAGCATAAGCAAATGAATGGATTATTTCTCTAACTTCCTCGTCGGTCATACCACGAACACCCATATATGGTAGATCGCTAGGACCGAGCAGATCATAGCCTTGATTCATCGAGGTATCAGAACGAATTCCCGAATGAGCTAATTGAATAACTGCTTTTGCTCCTTGTTCATGCGAAATATCGGCATACTCTTTTAATGTTGGTAAATTCTCTTCATGGAAAGCATTAGGCGACTCAAAACCAATTCCGCTTGGATGGACATTTGTAAAGGGAATAATCCACATTCCGAAGCCTTTAAATCTATCTTTCCAAAAAGTACGAGCTGAATCTGTCAATTCTCCATCGGGACCAGAATAATAGACCGTCAAAGGTGCAACAACTAATCTATTTTTTATTTCAACACCATTGTTCAATGTATATGAGTCAAATAACTTTTGATATTTATCTTTCATTTTTATTTCTCTCCTTATTCAATAAAATAGCCACTAGTACCCCAGCTCTTAATATCCTCATAATCAATAAAAAGATTTTCCGGATTTACGTGAAGTACTTTATAAAACAATTCAGTAATAGCTAAATTTAACCTGTCATAGCCTTGATGATCAGCTGTGCCATAAATTGCTACTGAAATATATGCCAGAGCTTGAGTTCCATCACCACGAAGATACAAATGATATTGGTCTTCGATTCCTACCATCAAGACCTCCTCCGACTTACCTGGTACAAAACTGATTGCCTTACCTAAACCAGCTTTTAATTGTAATTCCTGTTCTTTTGTAACTTTTCGATTAACCTTTGTCATGATAAAGGGCATTATGAAATACCTCCAAATTGCCATTTTTGAATCAGCTTCAAAATTTCATTAGCTAATTCTTGTTCCTTTTCTTGATACGTATGTCCCGTATTTTTTATAAAAATCAGATCATTATTCTGTTTGTTTTGAAAATGTTCATTAATATTTTGAAGATATTTGACAGGATCGCCATAAGTAAAAGTGTCCATTGTCCCAATTAAAAGTGCGCCAGTATTTTCAATTCTTTCAACCTGACTAAAATCAGCATTTTTTCGTGTATGAACATTATCCAATGTCGTTGAGTTTAACCATTGATCGGCAGTATCTGCAGTACATGGCAACCATCCAAATAATTGAAATGGTAAAATTTGTTTTCCTTTGCCACTTTCAACCAATTGCTTAACAACTAACTTTTCTTTTTCCGAAACTGTATCAGTTAGACGCTTAATATTTGCTGGACTTATCAGCAAAAATTTATCCACATTCGATTTTTTATGCGTTGCTAAATAATGAATTACTTTATTAGCACCTAGTGAGTGTCCGCCTAAAATCACATCTTGATAATGATGATTTTTCACATATTCTAAATAAGCTTCAACATCTTCATTGGCATCATCAAAATTCTCTGACCATGATCCTACAAGTTCCTTTTTACCAGTTACATGATTAATTGCTTCAACTTGGCTAAAGGCATCCCGTGTCTGAGCATAAATAAAATCTATACCTGCATCCATCAAAGTTTTTCCAATATTTACATAAAAGGGATTGGAATAAAAGTTGCCGTGAACACCTGTTATAGCTATCAAAACTGTCGAAGCATGACCCGATTTAAAAAGTGTGCCTTGCAATTCTGTTCCTGATTTTGAAATAATATTGAGTTCTTCAATCATAGATGTCCCCCCGCTTTCATGTATCTCTTTTTGAGTACGTGGATAATAATAAACTCAAAGAATAAAATAACAAGTACGCATATTTTTCTTCCTTAAAAATATTTAATTGAATCCACAAAAAAAGATGAGTCAGCACCTTTAAGGTTACTGACTCATCTTTTTTGTTTTTAATTTACAAATTTACTTTATTTCTTTTGGAAACGTGTATTGAACAATGGACTAACTGGGTCATTATCATGAACACGCTTGATTGCTTCACCGATAAGAGGTCCAACTGATACTTGAACCATCTTGTCGATAATCTTGTCCTTAGGAAGGTTGATTGAATCTGTTACAACCAATGTTTTAATTGGTGAAGCTTCAATTCTCTCGATAGCCGGACCAGAAAGAATTGGATGTGTACAACATGCGTAAACTTCAGTAGCACCAGCATCAATAAGAGCTTGTGATGCTAATGAAATTGTACCAGCAGTATCGATCATATCATCAATGATGATGGCACGTTTACCTTTAACATTACCAATAATATTCATAACTTCAGCTACGTTAGCACGAGGACGACGTTTATCAATAATAGCAATTGGTGTCTTCAAGAATTCAGCTAACTTTCTGGCACGTGTAACACCACCATGATCAGGTGAAACAACAACTGCGCCTTCTTCAAGATGATTTGATAAGAAGTAATCAGCTAATAATGGAGCACCCATTAAGTGATCAACTGGAATATCAAAGAATCCTTGAATTTGTGCAGCATGAAGATCAAGTGCAAGAACACGGTCAACACCAGCACGTTCTAACATATTAGCAACTAATTTAGCTGTAATAGGTTCACGTGAACGAGACTTACGGTCTTGTCTAGCATAACCATAATATGGAATCACAACATTAATAACACTAGCAGAAGCACGTCTTAAGGCATCTACCATGATCAATAATTCCATCAAATTATCATTAACAGGAGCTGAAGTTGATTGAATCAAGAAAACTTCAGAACCACGAATACTTTCATCAATATTGATTTGAATTTCACCATCGCTGAAACGTGTTACTGATGACTTTCCTAGTGGTACGCCCACTTCTTTAGCAATTTTTTCTGCTAAAGGTTTATTAGAGTTCAATGCAAAAATCTTCATTGATTGTTCGTTATTTTGACATGACATTTAATTATTCACCCTTATTTCCAATCTTCACTATTTGATAGCGGTAATCTATTCCAAAAATCTTCTTTGTTTGTTTGTCTCTCACGAGCAATTGCCATTGCATGCTTAGGGATGTCTTTAGTAATAGTTGAACCAGCTGCAATAAATGAGTGATCAGCCATCTCTACAGGAGCAACAATATTAGAATTGCTACCAATGAAGGAATGATCACCAATATTACTATGCCACTTCTTAACACCATCATAATTTACAAAGACAACACCACAACCAACATTGATATCAGTTCCTAAAGTAGCATCTCCAACATATGTTAGATGACCCACCTTGGTTCTATCACCAATCTTAGCATTCTTAATTTCACAGAAGTTACCGATATGAACATCGCGGCCAATCTCTGCTTTAGGTCTTAAGTGCGAATTAGGTCCTATATTGCTTCCTTTATGCATAACGGCGCTTTCAATCGTAGAACTAATTACTTCTACATTGTCTTGAATTTCTGAATCAGAAATTCTAGAACCAGAACCAATTACACATTCAGAGCCAATACTTGTCTTGCCAAATATTTTCACATTAGGTTCAATAACTGTATCGTTACCAATCTCAACATCGACATCAATATAAGTATTGTCAGAATCAACAATTGTAACGCCATCACGCATATGAGCTTCATTGATTCTTCTTTGCATAATCTTTTCAGCTTGTGATAGCGCTACACGGTCGTTCACACCTAATGATTCGCTTAGGTCAGCCATTTGATAAGCTGAAACCTTCTTACCCTCTTCTTTAAGTAGCGAAATAACATCAGGTAAATAATATTCACCTTGGGCGTTATCATTATTAACTTTGTGCAATTCCTCAAATAACAATTTGTTATCAAAGCACAAAACACCCGTGTTTATTTCTTGAATTTCTTGTTCACTTCTTGAAGCATCTTTTTGTTCAACAATTTTTTCAACGTCGCCATTAGCATTACGAACAATGCGTCCATATCCAAATGGATTATCAGCGTGTGCTGTTAAAATTGTAGCAGCTGCTCCTTCTTTTTCATGAAAATCAAATAGTTTTTCAAAAGTATCAGCTGTAAACAATGGTGTATCACCAGTTGCAACTAAGGTAATACCATCTTTGTCGCCTAAAACATCTTCAGTCTGCAACACCGCATGGCCTGTACCCAATTGCTCAGTTTGTAAAGCATACTTAGTTCTATCGCCAAGTAAAGCCTTGACCTTTTCGGCCCCATTACCAATAACAGTTTCAATCAAGTCTGGTTGAACCTTTTCTACTTGAGTTAATACATGGTCGACCATAGCCTTACCAGCTACAGGATGCAACACTTTGTACAATCTCGACTTCATTCTTGTTCCTTTTCCAGCGGCAAGAATTATTACATAACGATTCGACATCAGAAACTCCCTTCAGTCATTCAAATATCCTTATATATAATAGCATTATTCTATATGACTGCTCAATCAAGAATTTATTCAAAATAACTGAAATCAGTATTAGTTAAATAATTTCCCGGTTGCACGTTCAAAATACGGTTCTTAGTGTCAATTTTGGTTACCTTAAAAATAGAAGTTATATCAGCATCGCTGAATTGACTATTGATATTGATATTCTCTGCAAAGACTGTAGCACCAACAAAGATTGCATTGAATTCAGAAATCAAGCTTTGCAAGCCATTGATTGTGCCACCGCCCTTCATAAAGTCATCGACAACTAAAACTCTTGAGCCTTCATCCAAACTACGTTTAGAAAGTTCCATTTTTTCTACTCGATCAGATGATCCTGATGCGTAGTTGACACTAATAGTAGAACCCTCTGTAATTTTAGAATCACGGCGAACAATGACAAACGGTATATTTAAGAAATTAGCTACACTTTGAGCAATTGGTATACCTTTAGTAGCCACCGTCATAACGACGTCAATTGAACTTTGAGAATACTGTGTAGCAATCATACGTCCTACCGTTCTCAAAAGCTCTGGATCAGCCAACAAATCTGTCAAATATAAGTAACCACCTGGTAAAATTCGATTTGGTTCTACTAAGCGTTTAGAAGTTTCTTCAACAAATTCCGTAGCTTCTTTCTTTGAAATTCCTGGCGTAAAAATAACTCCACCACCGGCACCTGGCAAAGTTTCCAAAACACCAATTCCCCTGATCATGAAAGTTCTTCGCAAAATACCTAAATCTTCCGAAATAGACGACTTAGCTGATTCGTAACGATCGGCAAAAAAAACCAAAGAAATCAATGTATGTGGTCGTTCCAGTAAATAGCGAGTCATATCAATTAAACGTTCGCTTCTTCGTGTTTTCATCTTTTTTTCTCCTAAAACATATCTTCCTACAAGATTATAAAGCAAAACAATGAACAATTCATGCTTTTTTAAGATGAAAGCGGGTTATTATCTTAACTTTTAACAATAATTTCTTCATTTTGTTCATAAAAAAAGGTCTGAACAATTGTTCAGACCTTATACTACCGGAAAACTATTATTCAGCTTCAACTTCAGAATCTGTCTCTGTATCAGCTTGTTCTTCATTATCGAATGTAATATCGATAGATTTTGTTAATAAATCAGCATAACTATAAGAAACTCTTTCAAATGAGTTTTCATTTTGATCCAAATCTACAACAAAAACTGAATGGAATGTTTCTGATAAGGTTCCGCGACGGCGAACAACCTTTTTACGACCCGCTTGTGCAACTATAGTCAAATTCTCACCTAAATGGGAATCCAAATGACTCTTAATTGTCTTCAATGATGTTGGCATTATAATAATCACTCCTTAGGAGTGAAATTTTACCACGATTTGTTGAAAATTTCAAGAAAATAATATATTTGTAATCTATTTTTTGTTGAATTCAACTGCCATTTGTTTAAATTGCTCAATCGAAACTTGTTCGCCTCGGGCATTCTCAGCAATTCCACACTTTTCAAACACATTTTTAATTATTTCACGATTTTCATCAGTTCGACCAAGCCAATTTAACAAATTGTTCATTAAACTCTTACGCTTTTGCATAAAAGATGAGCGGACTAATTTATTAAAGAATGCTGGATCTTCAATTTGAATCTCTTCTTTAGGCAAACGTTCTAAAACTGCTACTGCTGAATCCACTTTTGGTCGAGGAATAAACGATTTGCTACCAACAATCCGATCAATTCTCGCTTTCATCTGGGTTTGAACTGCAATAGTTAAAGAGCCATACTCACGATGCCCCGGTTGAGCCGTAATTCTCTCGGCAACTTCCTTTTGCATCATCAAAACTAAAGATTGGAACGGATAGTCACTTTCAATCAGATTCAGCATGATTGGTGTTGTTATGTAATAAGGCAAATTGGCAACAACTTTGATTGTTTTACCTTGTAAATCATGTTCTACAACAAACTTATCTAAATCCACCTTTAGGATATCCTGATTAATAACATCAATATTATCGTAATACTGCAATGTATCAGCCAAGATAGGGATCAAACTTTCATCAATTTCAAAAGCATAAACATGTTCTGCTACTTGCGCTAGTTTTTCAGTTAAAGCACCGATACCAGGTCCGATCTCAATGGCAATCTCGTCTGACTTCAAGCCACTAGCATCAACAATGTCATCCAAGACTTTTTCATTGGTTAAGAAATTTTGTCCTAAACTTTTTTTAGCACGTAATTTGTATTTACGCATGATATCATTCGTACGAATAGGATCAGCAATACTTAATCTATTTTGTGTCATGAGTTCTTCCTTCATCAAATTTTTTAACTGCTGCTAATAAATCACTAGGAGCAATTTGAAACATATTTAGTCTGCTTAAAAATTGTTTAGCATTTGTATAACCAATTTTTAAGTCAGATCCAACAAACAATCTTCGTTGATGAGAATCTGGCTCACCAATCAAACCTAAATCAACCATATCAGCATGATCATATGCTTGAAAATCTTCATTAGTTCTAGTATAGACAGCCGATAAAGCTGCTTTTATATCTTCGTCTTTAGCGTGTTCGATTCCCAAACTGCCATCGCTTCTTTTAGGAACGGCTTTATCACGGGGCAAAAAAGCCTGTTTAGCATCGGGAACTGCCTTTTGGATAATTGTTCTGAGTCGATTGCCATTAAAATCAGGATCAGTAAAAATAATAACCCCTCTTTTTGCTTGAGCAATCTTGATTTGCTTAATTGTTTCTTCGTCAATAGCGGAACCAGTAGTTTCAATCGTATCAATATCGCCAAAGCAATCCTTTAAACGATTGGTATCTGATTTGCCTTCAACTACAATAATTTCTTTTATTTTTGTCATAGTTATAGATTATACACTTGGTGAGCATTGTTAAAAGTATGTTCCGCCACTTCATCAGGTGTAATGCCTTTATATTTAGCAATCGCATCAACCACATATCTAGTATAAGCAGGCTGATTAGCATGACCACGATATGGTTCTGGAGTTAAGTACGGTGCATCGGTCTCTACAAGTAAACGATCTAGTGGCGTTTGCTTAGCTGATTCATGAACTTCTGGAGCATTCTTGAACGAAACAACTCCACTGTACGAAATCCAGAGTCCCAAATCTAAGAATTTATTCAACCAGTCAACATCGCCATTAAAGCTGTGCATAATAATCCCTGACTTAGACATATCATGATTTTTCAAAATCTGATACATATCATCAAAAGCATCCCGACAATGAATCGAAACTGGCATATTGTATTGCTTAGCAACATCCAACTGTTGAATTAGAACTTTTTGTTGAATCTTAGGATCAGGATCTTCTTCCCAATGGTAGTCGAGACCAATCTCGCCAATACCAACAACTTCAGGTAATTTAATCTGATTAACTAATTGTTCTTCATTATATTCTTTAGCAAATTCTGGATGCCAGCCAATAACCGCGTGCAAGGGTTGATAATTTTGTGCTAACCGAATTGCTTCAATATTGAATTCTTCGTTCGAACCAATTATCGCCATTTCCACGACATCCAGTTCCTTAGCATTATCAATGAATTGTTGAGTCTTGCCAGCAAAAGCTTCATCATTCAAATGCGTATGCGTATCAAAAATTTTCATTAGCCTAAAATAGCTCCATTTTTATGTGAATTATCAACGATAGCTAGTTTTACTTCATCGCCTTTTTCAGTTGAAAGCAACATACCGTTACTCCATTCACCAACCATCTTACGTGGTTTCAAGTTAACAACTGCTAGGACTTTTTTACCAATCAATTCTTTGTAGTTAGGATAGAATTTGTGCATTCCTGAAAGGATTTGACGATCAACGCCAGAACCATCATCCAACTTGAATTGAAGTAATTTACTTGAGTTTTCAACTGGTTTAACATCAAGAATTTCTGTTACGACCATCTTTACTTTAGTAAAATCATCGAATTCAATTTCCTTAGGGAAGCCGTCATCAGCATCTGCTTGAGCTTTGGCCTTAGCTTGAGCTGATTTACTCAATTTGCCAGCACCATGCTTGGCTTGTTCTTCAGCCATCTTGCCCTTGATATAGTTAACTTCTTCTTCAGTATCTAAACGTGGGAAGATTGGTTCTGGTTTAGCAGTAACTGTCTTACCAACCACTGTGTCGCCAAAATCAAGTGATTTATCGTTATCGTAATCAAGTCCTAATTGAGCAAACATCTTAACTGGTGCTTGTGTCATAACTGGACTGATAAGTAATGCAATCAAACGAAGTGATTCTGCCAAATGTCCAAGAACTGATTGTAATTCAGCTTTCTTACTATCGTCTTTAGCAAGGACCCATGGTTTAGTTTCGTCGATATATTTATTAGCACGACTGATAAATGACCAAACGCTAGCTAAAGCTTCGGGAAATTCAAATTTATCCATATGTTCTCTATAAGCCATCAAAGTATCGGCATATGATTTTTCAAGATCTTTATCAAGATCAGTCACGGCAGCAACAGAAACCACTTTGCCATCATCGTACTTGTTGATCATTGAAACCGTTCTGTTCAAAAGATTTCCTAAGTCATTAGCTAAATCATAGTTGATCTTATCAATGTAATCTTCAGGAGTGAAGACACCATCACTACCAAATGGCATAGCACGCATTAAGTAGTAACGTAATGAATCAAGTCCATATCTAGAAACAAGCATTTCTGGATAGACAACATTACCCTTAGATTTAGACATCTTACCGTCTTTCATCAACAACCAACCGTGACCAAAGACTTGTTTAGGCAATTCAACACCTAATGCCATCAAAATGATTGGCCAATAAATTGTATGGAAACGCACGATTTCCTTACCAACAAATTGAACATTAGCAGGCCAGTATCTCTTGAAGAGCGAGTCATCGTCACTTTCATAACCTAAAGCCGTGATATAGTTCAAAAGTGCATCAATCCAGACATAAACAACGTGTTCTGGATTACTTGGAATTTTAACTCCCCAGTTGAAGGTTGTTCTAGAAATAGCTAGATCCTCTAGACCTGGTTTGATGAAGTTATTGATCATTTCATTCTTACGAATTTCTGGTTCGATGAAGGTAGGATTGTCTTCGTAATACTTCAATAAACGATCAGCATACTTGCTCATCTTAAAGAAGTAACATGGTTCTTTAACAAGTTGAACTTCGTGACCTGAAGGAGCTTTACCACCGATAACGTTACCGTCTTTATCATGATAAACTTCAGCCATTTGTGATTCAGTGAAGTATTCTTCATCATCAACTGAATACCAACCTGAATATTCGCCTAAATAAATATCCCCTTGTTTAATTAGACGTTCAATAATTCTTTGAACTGCTTCAACGTGATAGTCATCAGTTGTACGGATGAACTTATCGTTAGAAATATCCAATTTCTTCCAAAGTTCTTTGATCCCTTTAGCCATCATATCAACATATTCTTGTGGTTCCATATGTTTTTCTTCGGCCTTTTGTTCAATCTTGAGACCATGTTCGTCTGTTCCTGTAAGGAAGAAAACGTCATAGCCTTCATTTCGTTTGTAACGAGCCAATGTGTCCGCTGCAATCGTTGTATATGAGTTCCCAATTGTTAATTTTCCTGATGGATAATAAATGGGTGTTGTAATGTAAAATGTCTTTTTCTCTTCAGTCAATATATTAACCTCCACCGCTACTAAATTGTTATTAAGTATAGCATTATTTTATATTTGTGAAAAAACGTTCGTGGCATCGTCAGAGATAGCCAAAATCGATGAATCAAGATTTAAATCTTCCTTATTAATGACAACTAATTTAGCTTTAGGCGAACTATATTCCAATAAACCAGCAAATGGATAAACTTTAAAACTAGTTCCTACAACCACTAACAAATCAGCTTTTTGAACTGCTAAAGCCGCATTTTGAAAGTTGTCTGGATTAATATTTTCGCCATATAAAACAGTTGTTCCAGGACGAATAATTCCATTATCTTCATGATGTCTGAAATCTTTCAAATAGTACTGATAATCAAATTTTTTGCCACAAGTTAAGCAGTGAATATCATCATATAAGTTGCCGTGAAATTCAACGACATTTTTTGCCCCCGCTTTGGTATGAAGCTTGTCAACATTTTGCGTAACAATAGCTCCCTTTTGATTACTAATTTCAGCAATTTTTTGATGAATGACATTAGGCTGTGCATTTGGAAAGTACATATTGTGAACTACAAAGTCGTGAAAAATATCAGGATGTTTTACCAAATTATCATGGCTTAACATATATTCTGGTGGAAAATCATACTTTTCTCGCTTATAGAGTCCGTTTTTAGAACGATAATCAGGAATACCCGATGGCACAGAGACACCCGCACCAGTTAGAAAGGTTACAAACTTAGCTTGAGCTAATAATTCTTTAAACTCCTCGATTTTATCGGTCATATGTTTTACCTCTATCTAATTAAGTATTTGATACCTTGTTCATCAAAAACCTTTTTAACTTGATATTGATAGAAAACTTTATAAAACTCTGGTGTCACCTTAGCTGGGTCCAAATTCAAAGTAGCTATGCTTTGACCATCATTAATAGCAATCAAAGCAAAGCCATCTTTTCCTGTAGCTCGATTCTTATATTCTGAATGTTTAATTTGATAAGCTTGATTTAAGGACAAGCGTAGTTGACGTTCAGAAACTATTGGCGTGACATTCAAAAATGTATGGAAATGCATCCCTTGATAGCCATTGGAAATAATAATCTCGTTATATGTATCCAACGCATTAACCAAGGCTCGTCTAAATTGGAATGGTACGCTTAAATCATTTTTCTCAGCAATTTCAACTAAACTATTAGCATTCTTATATGACTTAGGGAACTCATTTTGCCATTTTGAGTCCATTTCATGTTCACTGAATATAATTCCATCAAACATAATTAAAGTTCTATAAAAGAGCATATTAGCCAAGTCCAATTGTACGTTGGGATGCAAGGCAGCATCGATTCCCTTTAAATATTCTTCTTTAACTTCAGCAGTATATGTTCCATCAGCCTGTTGACGTTTCAAAACAGTAACATGCTCTAAAGATTCAAAAATAGAATTAGCAATCGATAAAACTCTACCATCTTGATCAGGCTTGCCAGTTGTAACTGCACAAGAAATGCTAGGTTCGTCAGATAATTCCAATTCAATATGATGCAATTCATGCGATAGAACAAAATCGCTATATTTTTCGTTGGTAATAACCACTTCGATCGTGTCGCCATTCATCTCATGATTAGCTTGATCAAGCGTCAGAAAATCTTGTTGAAGATAATTTGAATACAGTTCAATTTTCTTATTATATTGTTGTTCAATCTTTTCAACCTGTTTTACAATATGGTCAGATAATTCATTATTATTTAATTGTTTCATTATTAATACCTCATATAAAGGAGATTTTTTTATGGAAATAAATGTGGATTTACCAAATAATCTATTGCCAGATAAGTACGGCAAGCATGCCTCGAGCCAGAACATAAAAAATGGGAAACCTATTATCAGTTTCCCAATTAAATTATCAAATATTCCGGCACCCGCAAAAACTATTGCTTTAACCTTTACCGACCCTGATTCAATTCCCGTTTGTGGGTTTGAATGGATTCACTGGGTAGCTGCCAATATTCCTAGTTCTCAATCAGAGATTTCAGAAAATTTCAGTCAAACAGCCACGCTGCCAATCGTTCAAGGCAAAAATAGTTCTGCAAGTCCCCTTCTAGATGGACCAAAAGATGTAGCAATTGGCTACAATGGTCCCAATCCACCAGACCAAACCCATGATTATGTACTCAAGGTATTTGCTCTAGATGACAATCTTGATTTGGAAAATGGTTTCTGGATGAATGAATTATTGCACAAAATGGACGGTCATATTGTAGCCACTGCTCAAAAGACGATCCCAAGTCGTGCATAATCGCATTATTTGTTCTGAAGATTCATTTTATGAAAGTAATTAAAGACATAACCTTCTCTAACACCGAAATTCGAAAAACGAATTTCTTTAGAGGGGGTTTTTTTAATAATTTCGGAGATAATTAAAATCCCCCCTAAAATCACTTCGTATCTGCCATCGCTTAATTCTTTAATTTGACTACGTTCCTCAAGCGATGAGTGGATCAATTTATTAAAAAGCTCATCAATTTGATCGCACGAAATAACAGAATTATGCAAGGTCTTTTTATTTTTACCTTCACGATTCAAAATGCTTGTCACAGCCCTTAAAGTTCCACCAAGGCCAACAAAATTGGCAGGCGCACTCATCCACTGTAAATCAGCTAAACGCTGACTGATATCTTTTCTGGCGGCTCGTAATTGATTTTCTTTTATTGGATCACTCGCTAAATACAAGTCAGAAATTGAAATAGCTCCAATTGGAATACTGAGTCCATGCTTAAGACGGCCTTTTTTAGCCAAACTAATCTCGCTGCTTCCACCACCAACATCAACAATAAGAGCATCTTTAATCCGCATTGTACTTCTGACGGCCACATAATCATAGTATGCTTCTTCCTTTTCATTGATGATCTCTAACTGCAAACCAGTTTCTTTTAGAACTGCAAAAATCAATTGTTCTTGATTCTTAGCCATTCTTACTGCAGCGGTAGCAATTAAACTCGTACGATCCACTTGATATCTTTCAATTCGGTCTTGAAATTTTTTTAGCACATCAATTGTTTCTTCAATTTGATCGTTGGTCAATAATCGGCTCTGAGCGATTGACTTTCCCAATCTGACCGGTTCACGCCAGCGATCTAATGTTTTAAAACGATTTTTTTTTGAAGATTTATACACTGATGTTCTAATGGAGTTAGATCCAATTTCAATAACTGCTAACTTCAAATTTACATCACATCCCATTGTATCAATTATATAAAAAAATAGGCCTACATAGTAGGTCTATTTTAATAAAGCTAAGAAATTAAGTCATTTTTTAATTGTTTTCTCTCATTGAAGAACTGCTTATACCCTAAATAGCAGGAAATAATTGATCCAATACTTGTTGACGCTAAAAGCATAAAAGTTACCATAATCTGATATTTAATAGCTTTAACTGGATCAACCCCAGCAAAAATCAATCCGGACATCATTCCCGGCAAACTGACTAATCCTAAAGTTTTAATCGAATCGATAGTTGGCTGCATGCCGCTTTTAATACTATCTCGTAAAATATCCAAAGAAGCCAATTTGATATCAGCACCTAAAGCTAATTTTTCCAAAACTTGTTGATGACGATCTGTAAAAGTCTGTTTCATATTTCGATAGCAAAGACCAATTGCCACCATAATATTACTGGCAATCATCCCAGTAACTGGCACAATTTGTTCAGGAATAAATTTGATCGAGCCGGTAAAAACTAAAGTACCTAGAGTAATAGTCGTTCCTACAAAAATAGCCAAAAGCGACGACTGAAAAGCCTTAGGAATACCATTGCCACGTTTACCAGCATTATAAGACGCATTAATAACAATAATGACGAAACAAGCCAAAGTCAGCCAAACATCATTAGCCTTGATCACAAACTTTAAAACATAACCTACGATAGATAGCTGAACAATGGCACGAATGACACCAATTATAATATCTTTATCAATATGTAATTTTTCAATATAACCAATGATTAAGGCTACTAAGACTAGAACAAAGCCCAAGGCTAAAGTCGAATTAGAAACTGTTAAATTAGTCATTTTGAAGTTCCCCATTTCTAATCATAATTTTATCAGTGGCATCATCAATCTCTGTTTCATCATGAGTGACCCGCAAAATAGTCAATCCCCGTTGATTGAATTCATTTAACATTCGATGCACAATATTTTTATTCTCGGCATCTAATCCTGCTGTTACCTCGTCAGTTATCAACACTTCCGGTGGAAAAATCAAATTACGAATCAAAGCAATCCGCTGCTTTTCACCACCAGAAACATCGTTAACGCTTTTGTCGAGATATGTTTCATTTAAATTGACCATCTCCAAATTAGCAATCATTTTGGATTCATCTAGTTCTTGCTTTCTAACTTCAAATGGAAAAACTAAATTTTCTCTGACTGTTTTGCCAAATAAAGTTGGCTGTTGAAAAGCATACGACACCTTTTGTCTATATTCAGTAGGTTCAAATGTATTAAGAGGCTGTCCGTTAAAAAGCACTTGTCCACTAGTGGGACTGATCATCGAAGCCAATATGCGCATGAAAGTACTTTTTCCACTTCCTGACGGACCTACTACCGTCAAATAGGCACCCTTTTCAATATCTAAGTTAATATTCTTTAAAATTTTTGTTTCTCCAACTTGATATGACAAATCCTGAACATTAAATATATTTGTCATGACATCACCTTCGCTCTCACTTTAGTATTATCTATTGTGTTAGTTTTATATTCTAAACTAGCTTACAAGAATTTCCTCATAAAACCAACTAAGTTAACCGCTAATTACCACTTATCCACGAAAACTAAATTATCGTAAGTATTAAAAAGTGCCATCTTCCACTGCATTAGAAACGGTCTGGGACCTAGTGACGGACTCAGCGCCTCTTAGCAATGATAAGATTTACACCTATAAAAAATAGCTAGTGACTTTGATATAAAAAGTCATTAGCTATTTTCGTGTTCAAATATTTAAAATAAAAAATCATGTAACAGTTACATTATGGAGCAAAGATTGAAATTAGCTCAGTCGTGCCCACAGTATTCCAGCCAAATTTCGATTTTTGTGAAAGGTGGGACACTTATACTTTAACTAAATTTAAGCAAAAACTCGTTTTACACCGGCAATATTTCCACGATCTGAGTAAATTGAGTGAACTTGAACTGCATAAGGCCATGATTCGATCATTGTTGAAGCATCCAAAAGGATACCCACATGCCATAACATTCCACTTGAAGGATCTGTAAAGAAGATCAAGTCTCCACGTTGACGATCATTGAAATTGACTTGTGGAATTCTAACGTCATTCCAGTACATTTGACAATTCCATTCGTTTCCTGGTTGTGCATGTTGAATACTTGAGATTGGTGCTGAATCAATTCCTGAAGCATAAAGTGCTTGAGTAACTAATCCTGAACAATCAACCCCATAATCAGGTGAACTTGAAGCACCAGAAATCCATGGTTGGCCTAAATATCTATAGGCTTCATTGATCATAGCTTCAATATGGTCTGAACGAGTACTTGTCATATTTGTTCTTAAAGGAGCAATGTATGAATCGATTCCATACCAGCTATTTTCGGTTAATCCCATAGCTTCCCAAGTTGCCAAATCAACTGTTCCTGTTACAGGCAAACCTTTTCTAGCTTGTAAAGATCTAACACTGCTTGCTACGGCACCGTCATAAATTGTATGAGCATTAGAATAACCAAAGTATCTTCGTACTAACCAAGTTTTGATACCTTCAACGCCGTTATACAATTCATAGCCAACATTGCCACCACTAGGTTTGATTTGTGTATTTTGGATTTGCAACCAGCCATTAGGATTTTGATATACTGCTGCCGTTGTAGCATCATCACTATTTATCCATACATTATTAGCTATTTGATAATAAGTTTTTCCATTGGCATTATCTGTTCGGTTATATTTCCAAACAGAATTGCCATCAAAATTACGTTGACCACTTTTTACAAAACCAGCATCATTACGAGAATAATTAACGGCACCATATGATTTAACACGGACATCGCCATCAGCAGCACTACCATAAGCTACTACGACATCTTTGCCATTAGTATATTCATTTGTTGCCACACGATAATATATATCGCCGTTATAGCTCAACTTTTGATCTGTATACCAAGGTGTATTATTGCCTAAAGCTCGATTAGAAATTTGTTTGCCATCTTGGGTATACAATACAGCCACATTCTTAGTTGTAACAACTGCTTGCATTGGTGTAGTACTTGTTGTAGTACTGTTTGCTTGAGTGGTTGCAGTTGCTGTCTGAGATTGATCAGTTGCATTGGCAACTGTTGCGTTATTATCTGTTGTGTCGGTAACTGCTGTCGTTTGAGCTTGTTGATCTGTATTTTCTACAGCCGTAGCTTGTGACACTGCTTGAGTTTGATTGCCTTGTGTATTGTCAGCGGTATTCTCAATTTGACTATCTGCTGTTTCAACTGTATCAGCCTTAACATTTTGTTGTGTCGTTATTGATAGCATTGCTAAAGCAAAACTGCAGACAAAAAATAATTTTGATTTTTTATTCATTCTTTTATCCCCTAATAACTTATTGCACGTCTATTTTGTGTGTTCCAATTATTGATAAATTGGTCAATCCCCATTTGAAGGGTTTGATCAGTCCAGCAATCGTTATAATATACATATTTTGAATCGTAACCCGTAACTACTAAAGCGTGATATGGAAATCCATAAAGCGTATTCCATGTAACAACTGGATGCCCTAAATTAATTTGATACTTTATCGCATCAAAACCTTGTCCAGTAAGATTCTTGGCTGTCCCAGTATATTTTTCAACTAAGCCCATCAATGCTGATGGAAAAATTGTAATCCCAGTCGAATCCCATGGTTGACCAATATAACCATAATTAGGATCACTGCTTCGTGGCATTTCACGGGCCATTTGCATCTTATCGACATTTGCACCAGCATATTGCAACATCATAGTCACAGCTGTAATTTCACAACCATTAGGTAACTCTGGACGTTGAGCAATCAAAGGTACTCCCGTAATCCAATCAGCATCTTTATATTGACCATTATTAACAACTACATAATCTTGTGGCAACCAAGTATCTGAACTAATTTGATACCATTCCTTACCACCAATCAAAGCATGATTGCTAATTTTCCAACTAGTTCCCGTATCCAAATTGTTACCTTCATAAACTGCACGATTACCGTAACTATTAAATGAATGCACACTAGCTCCAGCCTTATAAACTATGGTTGCATCGCCTTGATATGGCTGTACATATGATTGGAAAGTTCCATCATTTGAGTTTGCATATTCCGATGTTGAAACCCGATAATAATTCGTACCATTAAAATTGTGCAGAGTGTCTGCATACCATCCACTATTGCCTGACAAGCCACGTCCCGTTATAACATTTCCGTCTGCTGTATATAGCGGAATATAACTAGTTGTACTATTAGTTGTATAAACGCCATCAACCGATTGATCTGCTACATTTTGTCCAGCTGGCTGACTGTTTTCTGACTGTGTCTGCTGAGTATCCGTCACCATGTCTTGAGCTTGATTGCTTGTTTTCGTGACCTCATCAGTTTGATCAGTCTTAATATTAACTGTCGCTTGATCATCAGTATTAGTTTCCGTATCGCCTTGAGTATTCGCTGCAGTATTTTGAGCTACATTCGTTTCCTGATTGACATCTACTTGATCAGCTTTAACAACGTTCGTTGAAAAAAGACAACTAGACGCAAACAGAGTTGCATAAAGTAATTTTCTCTTCATCCCCATATTTTTCCCTTTCAAGGAAATAGTATGAGATAATTGAACAGAAATAGCAATATATAAATTTATTATTTCTTATGAAAACAATAAATTCATATTATATAATTCATTATAATTTCCAATTAAATTTAGGTCATTTTAGACAAAAAAGCTGAGATATCGGACTATGAAATATTCATAGATTCGACTCTCAGCTTTTTAATATTCTAAATTATTTTTGACTTTTAATTTCTTGGATCAATTTAGCTTGAGCTTCAGCCTTAAAGGCTTTTTCAGCTTGTTGTGTAACTTGTTTCTGTTGATCAGCACTCATTGAAGGATTGGTTTGCATTGCTTTAGTTACTGCTGCTTTAACATAAGCTGCACCATCTTGCTTCATTTGAGCTTGGAATGATTTACTCTTCATTTTCTTTTGTAGTTGACTAGCTTGAGTTGTTGTCAAGACTAACCAATCTTTACCGACTTTAAAGGTATTTGTTTGTTTGACAAATTCTTTATTATTGTCGGAAATTCCAAATAGAAATGAATAAAAGTCATTCTTATATTCCCAACGAGTTGTTTTCTTAGTTAATGTAGCGGCTGAATAATTACCAGTCTTAACTACGTTCTTAACATTATAATCAACTTTAGTTGTAGTAGGTTTCTTTTTATTAGCTGTTTCAGGTGTCCGATAAACATAGACATCCTCTTTGCCACTAGTACCAAGTTCCTTCTTTAGCAAAAGTTTAGAACCTTTTTGAACTGATTGAATTTGATAAGTCTTTTCATCATCAACCTTTTGCATTCCAAAGTGTCCATACTCATTTGACACTAATAAAACCAAACTAATAATAAACAAGGCAATAAATGTAAATGATAGTCCATAACCGACTTTTTTATTTTTCAAAAATACGGCGAAGTAATAAGCCAAACCTGCGCAAATTAGAATTGAAACTAATATCATTATTTATCACCTGCCAATCTTGTTTTCTTTAATGTATCAACATCAACTGATTTTGATTTTGAACTGTTAGTAACCATTAAACTAATCAGATAACCAATCACACAGAACAAAATAGCGACCGCAAAGGCAGCGTGGTATCCACTTAAAGTAGCATTGAAAAAATGATCCTTATATTTCAATGGTGATTGAGCTAATAATGATTTTCCAGGCTTTAAATTGTTTGTAACGTTAGTTAGAACACTAACCAAAATAGCCGTACCCATAGAACTGAAGACTTGGCGAACTGTGTTATTAACAGCAGTACCATGACTCATTAAGTTAAATGGCAAAGCATTCATACCATCGGTTGTAACAGGCATCAAAACCATAGAAATACCGAACATACGAATCATATAAAGAACAACAATATCAAGAACTGGTGTTGACTTAGTTAGGAATAAGAAAGGAATTGTACCGGCAGTCAATAAGAACATACCCATACGTGCCAAATCCTTAGGTCCAAACTTATCAAAGGCATTACCAGTGATAGGACTCATGATACCAATCATCAAAGCACCTGGTAGAAGCGTTAATCCTGAGTGGAAAGCTGACATACCTTTAACAATCTGAAGGTACAATGGTAGAACCATTTCAACACCGATCATTGCCATATTTGTAACTGATGACAAAGCTGCGGCGATAGCAAATTTCTTTTCTGTGAAAACTCGTAATTCCAAGAAAGGTTTATCCATATGTAATTGACGGAAACCAAACAATAGAATAAATATAATACCAGCCACAATTGAACCAATAACGGTTATTGAACCCCAGCCGTCGTTACCAACAGATGAGAAGCCATACAAAATGGCACCAAATCCAACGGTTGACTCGATCAAGGACAAAACATCAAGTTTCGTACGATGAGTTTGAATAACTGGTCTCATAAAGATACAGGCCAAGATCAAAACTAAAATAACAATTGGAATGATCATTCCAAACAAATCTCTCCATGTGAAGTTATCAATGATAAATCCTGAAAGCGTAGGTCCAATAGCAGGGGCTAAACCAATAACTAAACCACCCAGACCCATGGCAGCACCACGCTGATTAGCAGGGAATATTGACAGCATAACAACTTGCATCAATGGCATTGTAATACCAACGCCGACTGCTTGAATCAAACGTCCTGCCAAAATCACGCCAAAACTTGGTGCCACAAAACACATAATTGTACCGACTAAGAAAGTCGACATTGCGATAATATATAAAATCTTTGTACTAAAGTTGTTACTTAACCAAGCAGTAACAGGAATCATAATACCGTTAACCATCAAGAAACCAGTTGTCAACCACTGAACATCAGAAGTTGTAACACTAAATTCCTTCATTAAGGTTGGGAAAGCGGTAGTTAAAATTGTACCGTTTAAAACAGTACAGAATGTACCAACAAGTAAAACCAAAACCAGAAGGTTACGATTAAATGTTTTTCCATGTGCATCCACAATTGCTTTATTATTACTTACCATAATAATAAACTCCTTTTTTCTATTTTATTTAGAAGGTATCTCGATGTTGTCTAAGTTTTTATAAACCTTTTCTAATATACTCTCTAGTTGCTTTTGTTCCTCAAAGCTGATTCCCTTGAACATTGTACTATTGCCTTTTTGAAAAGCATTTCGAATCACATCGTAAAACTTTTCCCCTGTTTCGGTAATTTTTACAATCTTCTTACGTCCATTACTGGGATCAGGATATCGAAAAACAAAACCATGATCTTCAAGTTTCTTTAATGAACGAGCGATGATTGCACCATCAGATAAAGTGATTTCTCCAATTTTATCCTGACTGCATTCATGCTTTTTATAGACAATTGCTAAAAGGATACTCTCAAAAGTATTAAGACCTTTATCCTTTAGATAAAAAGCCGCAATACGCCTTTTAATTTGAGTATATTTCATTACGAAACCAACTAAATTATAATCATCCATAAATTTACCTCATTTTATTAAAAAAAACTTTTCATTTTTTTACAACAAAAAATATGCTATACCCGACTCTTGATAAAATCAAGAGTTAAGCATAGCATTTTTCAGAAAAAATATTTTTTGTTTTCAGAAACTAGTCAAAATAATTAACGCCAATGGCTTTTCTAACTTCTGTTAAAGTTTGATTAGCAACGATGTTAGCGTTATCGCTACCCTTTTTCAAAATATCGTAAACACCAGGAATATCCTTTTCGTATTCTGCACGACGATTTCGAATTGGTTCAAGGATTTCTTGCAAAACATCATTCAAGTAACGTTTAACTTTAACATCACCCAAACCACCAGCTTGATATTGTGCTTTCAATTCAGCAATCTTTTCCTTATCAGTTCCAAATGCATCAAGATATGTAAAGACAGTATTGCCTTCAATTTTACCGGGATCCTCAACATGGATGTGATCAGGATCAGTATACATAGACATAATCTTCTTAGTTACCACATCAGCTGGATCTGATAGATAGATACAATTTCCCAATGATTTACTCATCTTAGCATTGCCATCGATTCCAGGTAATCTACCTTGACCCTTTGGTGGGAAATAGCCCTCTGGCTCAACCAATGTATCAACATTATAGGTATTGTTAAAAGTTCGCACGATTTCACGAGCTTGTTCCATCATTGGCTCTTGGTCATCGCCGACAGGAACAGTATCAGCTTTAAAAGCGGTAATATCAGCGGTTTGACTGACTGGATATGTTAAAAATCCAGCAGGGATACTTTCACCAAAACTCTTTTGTCGAATTTCAGATTTAACTGTTGGATTTCTTTCCAGACGAGAAACAGAAACCAAATCAAGATAATACATTGTTAATTCATTCAAAGCTGGAATCTGTGATTGTACTAAAATATTAGTTTTACTTGGATCAATTCCTACAGAAAGATAATCAAGCGCTACTTGAATCAAACTATTACGAACTTTTTCAGGATTTCGAGCGTTATCAGTAAATGCTTGCATATCAGCAATCATGATAAACATCTTATACTTACCTTCATTTTGAAGCTTTACTCGATTTTTTAAAGATCCTAAGTAATGCCCAATGTGTAATTTTCCGGTTGGACGATCACCAGTTAAAATTGTATTTGTTTTCATGTTTCTCCTCCTGGACTATCATTAAAGTTAACAAATTTGAGTTTTTGATCAAGAGCTGTTAAAGTATTAACCTTGCAGTAATAAAAAAGCGTCCTATTATTCATATAAAATAATAGGACGCTTACACGTGGTGCCACCTGTTTTGTAGATCTAAATAATCTACCACTCAAAGCTATAAGGTAGCCACCCGTACCCATTTCCTAAATCAAGGTTAATAACTCTTCCAGCCATGGAGTTATTCTCTGAACTAACTTACTTGAATTAGTACTCAAAAATGTCTATGATTTAATGTACTCTAATTGCTATTAGCATAATTAAAAACCGACAAATTGTCAACGAGAGGTGTTTTTAATGACGATTAACCAAACCAAAGCTGAAGAACAAGAACGTGTTAATTCAGTTGCTAAAAAAATTGATGACAAAATTGAACGTGTTGATCAAAGTATTGAACAAACTCATCAAGAAACAAATCGAATTGAGCGTAACTATGGTGAAAATACCAAAGTCAATACTACCGAAGTCGATGACCAAATGGAAACTAACGCCTCTGTTCAACAACAGAAACAGTTGGTGGCTTTGGCTGTTGAAAATGAAAATATTTTAAATTCTAATCGCTTGAAACTCGAAAACTTACAAGGATCGCCTTATTTTGGCAGAATCGATATTGTTGAAGATGGTGAAAAAGACACGCTTTATATAGGTACTTCTACCCTTCAGGATGATGATGGCGAATTTTTGATTTACGATTGGCGTGCTCCTATTTCAGGTATTTATTACAACGGAATGTTAGGCAAAGTTCATTACCAAACACCTAATGGAACTGCCGAGGTCGATTTAAAGAAAAAACGTCAATTTCAAATCGTTCATAACAAAATTCGTACCATGTTCGATACCAACGAAACCGTCGGCGATGAAATACTCCAATCTGTCTTAAGCGAATACAGCGACGAATACTTAAAAAATATTGTTGCTACCATTCAGCATGAACAAAATACAATCATCCGTGATACTCACTCTGACGTCCTATTAGTCCAAGGTGTTGCTGGCTCTGGTAAAACATCAGCTATCTTGCAACGTGTTGCTTACTTGCTCTACCACAGCCGTTCAACAATGAATGCGGACAATATTGTTTTGTTCTCACCCAATAAATTATTCAGTAACTATATTTCTGAAGTTTTGCCTAGTTTAGGTGAAAGAAATATGCGCCAAGTTACTTTAAACGAGTTCATTTTCTTACGTCTAACCGGAGTTCAGGTTGAAACACTCTTTGAACGTTATGAAAGAGATGAACATAATCTTCCTAGTACAGCTATCAAGATGCGTTTGTATAAAGAAAGTGGCGACTTCTTAGATAAATTGCAGGAACTTGAAGAACAACATCCCGAACATATTTTGCATTTTGAAAATGTTATTTTTGAAGGTAAACCATTCTTTACTAAAGAGGAAATTTCAGATATCTATGATCATGTTAACCATGCTTATCACATTCCTGACCGCTTCCTCAAAACTAAAAACATCTTAATTAAACAACTTCAAAAACGAATCCATGAAGATCGTAATGAAGATTGGGTTCAAGCAGAAATTGATAATCTTTCAGATGAAGATTTCCAACAGATCATTACTGATCATAATATTGAGGAATCTTCGAACCAACGTGAAATTATTGCAGAAGAATTCTTACGTGAACGCTATGCTCCTATCTATAATGCCTTGCTCAATAACTATTTCTTCAATCCCTATAAAGAATATCTTTTCTTATTGGGCACAATGAAGCAAAACTTAGTTTCTGACAATATTTGGCAGACAATGATTGAATCAATTGATGATCAAATAGAATCTCACAAGTTAAAACTTAGCGATTCTATAGCAATTCTTTATCTTCGCGATATTATTACCGATGGTGGTATCAATCATGCCATTCAACATATCTTTATCGATGAAGTTCAAGACTACACAATGGCTCAATTGAAATATATTTCTCATGCCTTCCCTAATGCCAAAATGACACTCTTGGGCGATCGAGCTCAAGACGTATTAACAAGTTCTTATCGTCAAAACGATTTAGTTACAGAAGTTAACGATCTCTTTAGCAAAAAGAGAATAACTACAATTACCCTCAATCAAAGTTATCGTTCTACCGCCGAGATCACTAAATTTGCTACCAAACTGTTGCCTAATGGCGATGAAGTTAAAGCTTTCTCACGCCAAGGCGAAGATCCTGTCATTAAAGTTTTTGAAGATGACAATTATTACCAAGGCTTGAAAGAAACTGCCAAAGATCTTAATAAAAAATACGAAACTGTAGCAATTTTAACTAGAAACCAAGCTCAGGCTGAACAAATTTATACTCACTTTAGCGATGAATCGATTGTTACTTTAGTTGATGCTGATTTCCGTTCCATTCCTAAGGGAATTTTGATTTTACCAATTTATTTGGCTAAGGGACTTGAATTTGACGCTGTAATTGGTCATGACATTTCTGCTACCAATTATCCTGATCAACGTAGTGTTGATGTTCTCTACACTATTTGTACCAGAGCTATGCACAGTTTAACCTTGTGCGTTGATAAAAATATTTCACCTTTATTGAACAGCGAACCTGCCGAACTTATTTCTGAGAAGTAAACTAAGCTTGATTCTTCATATACTTGGTTAAAGTATAAGTATTCCGCCTTCCACAAAAATTGAAATTTGGCTGGAACGCTGTGGGCACGACTTGAAACTTATGCTACGCATAATTTCCAAGCTCGGCCTTATTCTAAGCAATAAATTGCCAAGAATAATCTCACAGCTGAGCCAATTTCAATTTTCGTTCCAGGCTAATGTCACTGTTATATAATTTTTCATTTTAAATATTTTAAACACGAAAAGAGCTAATGACTATAATATAAAAAGTCATTAGCTCTTTTTTTAGATTTGAATTTTATCATTGTTGCAAGTTTGAAGGTTAATAATATTAACTAATAAACTAATCTGGAACGGAGCTAGGATGGTCTCAGTAGTGATATTTATCTTAGTGTGGAACACACTTAGATAAAGGTGGAGCTTGAAGACTGTTGGCAAAGCCAAGAGACTCCAAGTCCGCCCACTACGTTCCAGACCATTCCTAGCGCAGTGGAAGATGGCATCCTTTAATACTTGCGATTTAACCAATCTTAAGCAAGAAACACTAGAAGCTTACTTAAATCTATTTTTTTAATTTAATTTCTCTAAATAATTATTGTACCAACGGCGGCACTAACCATAGCTACAAAAATGGCCATTTTTTCATCTTTGGTATATAGATAAGTCAAAGCATAACACCAGCCCAAGGCCATCATCATCAAAAATTGAATGAGGGAACCAGGTAGACTGATCAATCCAGCTACAACTCCACTCAACAAAATACCCATGATAGCACTGTATGCAGAACTCTTTCTAAAGAAGTAATTAAAGAAAAATCCTGTCTGAACTAACTGTTGTTGAATTGTTACAATAAAGACATTTGCAACCATATTGAAGACAAAAACATTTTGATCTGAACTTAAAACATCATCATTTTGAAAACTAGGTAATTTACCAGTTACTTGTAAATAACTGACCATAATTCTCAGCAGACAAACTAAAATAATCATCAAACCAACTAAGCCGATATTAGAAACTAAAGAATATACAAATCCTTCAGCCGTGTCAGAAAACGAATTTTCCTCACGTATATACTTTCTTATCATTAAAAATAATGTAACTAAGCCAACCACAAAAAAGGCAATTACTATTGGTGTATCTAAGCCGCTTTTATTGGCTGAATTATTTTTTAACATTAAAGTAACGATAGAAAATGCAATCCAAATTATATATCTAACGAAATCTGTTCCTGGGGATTCTCCTACGCGCATAATAACTTCTTCCAATCAATAATTTTACTTTGTCATTATATCATACGCCAATACTTCATTTTCATTCCGTTTTCAACTATTATTAATAGAGTATTTTATGGAGGGATTTTTAATGAATAAAAACCATCGTATTTTTTATCTTGATTTCATCCGTGTTATCGCTATTTTACTAGTTATTTTTATTCACGTTTCGGCTATCGACACTACTTTAAATGTCGGAACTGGTCAGTGGCAAATAACTAAAATTTTAAATTATTTAGCTCATATTAGTGTTCCAATCTTCTTTATGATTTCTGGTTCTTTATTACTTAACAGTAAAAAAACTACTTCTCTGTCCTACACTTGGAAGCAAAGAATTCCTCGAGTAGTAATTCCCTTTGTTCTTTGGTCAATTATTTCACCAATTGTCGTTGGGATCTACGCTCACTCACTATCGTTACATAATGTTTTAAGCGCTGTTAAAACAATTCTCTATCAACCGACATCCCCTACACTTTGGTTTATGTACCCTCTAGTAGGAATCTATATTCTTTCTCCTGTGATCAAAACATTCGTTCAAAATGCTACTAATGGGATGCTTATCTATGTTACTGGTATCTGGCTTGTAACCTGCTCTTTAATCCCATCAATTGCTGTCATGTTACCTAAGAATTTTGAACATGTACTAGAGTTATCGCCTGTAGCAAACTTTTTCTTAGTCGGTGGCTTTACAGGATATTTCATTCTAGGTTATCTATTAACCAAATTAAAAGTTGAAAATACTAATAATTTAATTTTGATAGTAATCTTTTTGGTCGTCGGTATTGGTGGCAACTTTGTTTCGGAAATTTTTCCTAATATTTTTGATACAAACAATAATTACTATGTCACTTCTATTTTCATCCCGATCATGTCTGTAGCGGCCTTTATTCTGTTACAAAAATGGGGTAATCGTATTACATCTGCCACAACCATCAAAGTTTTTGAATTCCTATCACCTTTAGTTTTCGGTGTTTATCTAATTCATAACTTATTGATTCTTTATATCGAACCTTTCTTTATGAACCATATTGCTATCCATGGTTTGATTGCAACTTTTATTCGTTACATTGTAGTAACAGTTCTTTCAATTATTATCATTTGGATTTTAAATTTAATTCCTGGTATCAATTACTTACTAACCGGAAATTCACGCAAAAGAAATTCTAAATAACTAGCAATAAGAAAATCCAGTGTAGCAACCGTTTTATTGGTTGTCACACTGGATTTTTATGTGGAAAAAATTATTTTGGCTCTGTATTTACTACTTAATCTTCTTTTTTAATTCGAGTTGTTTTCAAAATAAATGCAAAGGCAGCTAGAATCAAGCCAATAATTGTTGCCATTATCCCCGTTGTTTCTCCGGTTTGTGGCAAAGTACCTGTTGAAGTAGTTGAGTCAGTTGTTGGAGTTTGCGATTCATCTTTATTATTGCCAACAACGCCTGATAACAATCCATCCTCTAAATTATTATTATTTTCATTAGAAGTATTTCCTTCTGAGCCACCGTTAGTAATTAAACCAGCTTCATTATCGGTATTTTCATCAGGTGTGTTTTCTTCATTACCTTCATTGTTCTCTTCAGAACCGTTATTATCTTCTTCGTTGCCGTTCTCGTTATCATCTGTATCAGGCTTTTCAGCTTCACTGCCGCCATCAACCTCTACTAGGCCACCGGTATCAGGATCAATATCCTCTTCTATTTCTTTATCATGCTTATAAATGTTTTCACCGTTATTTTCCTCTTCACCTGGTAAATCCGGTAATTCGCCAGGAATAGTGACAGCAAGTTCAAACTCGGTTTCATCATCTTTATCACTATCATCATCTTGAAGATCCCATCTATGGGTTTCAGCATTAACGTTTACCTTATCAGCCACAATATTACCATCAAGGTTTTGGTTAACATTAATAGTTGCCTTTGGAGCCAAAACGCTCCCTTGGAAAGGACGATCAATATTTATTTGACCATCATATAATTTGTCACTAGCGGTACTGTCATAAAAGTTCCAAAGCAAATGATTATCATCAAAATATTCAGTCTCTTGGTTAGGACGTTCTGTATTGTCGTTTGTTTTACCGTCATTATAAATCAGTTTGATTTGAGAATTGACAGTATAGGGATCTTGACCTTTAGTATCAACGTTAATAATAATATTGGTTCCACCATTGTCCTTCGAGAGTCCAAAGATTGTTAATGGTGTACCGCTAGTCAATACGTCTGGATCAACATTAATGACAATTTGATTATTAGCATTAGGTTGATAATCCTCGAGGTTAATAACTCTTTGATTTTGATCAGGAAAATCACTATTAGAAACTGTTACTTGAGGATCTTGGTTAGCTAAAGAATTCGATTTACTCTCTAATTTTCCAAAATAATTTGAAAAATCAATATATTGGTTTCCATTCTTATCCTGATAAGTTTCATCCTTAGTTAAATGATCGATATCAGTTTGGTCAACCTTTGTTCTATTAGGATTAGATACATCGATCGTATTTCCTTCACCAAAAACAACTTTATTAGTTCTATTTTCAGTTTGGCTTACAAAGGAACTATTGGCAATATTGTTATGTGCTTGTACATAAGAAACATCTTTATCCACGTGTCCTTCATGAACATTAGTACCAAAATTAACATGACCCGTTAGTCTTCCCACGGCAATATTTCCATTTGTATGGGCATTTAAAGTAGCTTCATTGGCAAAAATATGAAAATTGGAAGCATATCCTAACTGATTATTATTCTCATTCGAAAAGTCATCGCTAACTTTGCCACCATCTTGAACATCACTGTTAGCTGCTTGTGTTACGGCAGAATTTTGTGAACTGGCTTGTGTCGTAGCCGTTGTCACACTATTTAAACTATCGTTATTAGCAGTAGCTGTTGATGTTGTACTTGCAGCTGTATCTTGAGCCGTAGTTGTATCTGCATGAACCGTTGTACACATTCCCGTTAAAATCAGAGTACTTACAGCAGCACAAGATAAAGCCCATTCTTTTCCCTTTTTCATAAACATAATTAACTAAATCTCCCTCAATAATTTAGAATAATTATTATCTAAATAATAAAAATCGGTAATAATTTTATTTATGAAAATTATTGCTCTACTCTATATCATTGTCAAATTACTATTTAATTATATTTTTATGACGATTATTTAACCTATAAGTTGCATACACAGCTAATGAAATCAATAGTGACGAAAAAATTCCCAATCCCTTAAATCCAATCTGTTCATAAAAAATCGATCCAAATGTTGATCCTAACGTTAGCCCCCAGTATAAGAAGGAGCTATTAAATGACATTACAGTTGATCGATTGCTAGGAACAACGTTAACTATATAGGCTGTTAATGCTGTAACACCAATTCCTTGAGTTAAGGCAATCAAAATCAAAAAAATCAGTATATTAACGAGTCTTCTGTCATAAAAGGACAATCCTAAAATAAAAATACTAGATAATATCCCATTAATAATGATATTTTTCAAAGCCCCAATTTTAGAAATTATCGTTCCTCCAAAAAAACTAGCAATAAAATTGCTCAATCCATAAACAATGAATACATAGCCTGTTTTTGAGACATTTAAGTTGAAAGCATCGTGCAAATAAGTTCCCAAAAACGTATAAATCGTATAAAAACCGAACATCCAGACAAGATTTATTGATAATGCCCACAGAGCTTCTTTAGAATTCCAAAGATTTTTAAATCCTTCTAAATAGTTCAAAGTATTCTCTGAATTCCCTCCATTCTTAGGAATTACTTCTAAAAGAACTGGTAAAACTAATAGAATCAAAATACCTGATCCCCAAAAAGCCATATGCCAATTAGCTAATTGAGCTAAAGTTGTCCCTAAAGGAACTCCAACCGCAATAGACAACGATAAAGCTGACATAACAATGCCCATAACTATATTTAATTTTTTGCCTTCAAAATGATTGCCAATTATAGCCCAAACATTGGGCATCGATAGAGCCGCTCCTAATCCAGCTATTGCTCTAAAAAAATAAAATTGATAAATATTTTGCGAGACCGCACATAAGAAACTGCCAATAAGAAAAAACAAAATACCTAGCATTAATAAATTCTTTTGCTTAAATTTGTCGCCCAATGGTCCAAAAAATGGCGAACTCAAAGCATAGCAGAGTGCGTAAATAGTTACTGCTAAAGCCACGGCTTCAACTGATACATTGAAATCTTTGGCTATTGCCGGCAATAACGGAGAAATAATAAATGAATCAGCACCCATAACAAAAACCACCAAAAACAAGCCAACAACCATCATGAATTCATTCAATTTAAAATCTATTCTTTTAATCATCTTTAAGGCTTCCTTAATAATTTTATTCATCTCGAAATATAAGTTAAATTAAAAAAAAGACAATACGGGAATTTAATCATACTTAGTATCATTAAATTCCCGTATTGCTTTTTCAATTATTATATTTCCAACTAATAAAATGCTACAATTCACTTAAATTATGACTATTTAGGAGGCTCACTTATGGATGCTCTAGATATGAAAACTCGTCATGGAGAACTCTGCCCATTGGACACTACTTTAAAAATTCTCGACGGAAAATGGAAATCTATTATTCTCTGTCGCCTAATGGAACAGGAACTTCGTTACAGTGAACTACTCAAGACATTGCCCGGTTGTACAAGACGTATGTTATCCTTACAACTCTCACAATTGGAACAGGATCAAATTATCGCAAAAGAAATTGACGTTTCTTTTATTCCCATAAAAACTAGTTATCATCTAACCGATCTAGGTAAATCACTTGTTCCTCTTATCAAATCAATGGACCAGTGGGGAGAGATGTATATCAAAACAATCCAAGATACTACCTCATCTGAGATTATTTAAAATCCCATACAAAAATCCTCCAACTGGAAAAATCAGCCACCAATAACGGCTTAAAAAATCCCAAACATTCATATGATACTCTGTAGAATGTTCAACTTTAATATTCTTTTGTAGCCGATTGTCGCCTTTAATTAGACTATCTAACGTCACATTAAAAAGATCACTGATTTGAATCAAGCGTTCGATGTCTGGATAAGCACTACCCAATTCCCATTTAGAAACTGACTGACGGCTGACATGTAATTTTTCTGCTAAATCATTTTGACTCCAGCCTTTTTTCTCACGTTCTTCTTTAATTCTTGTTCCTAAGATCATCATCAATCACCGCCTTTTAAATTAATTTGAGTATGTTCTCTTTCAATTTATTTGTCATCAATAAAAGCCGCACATTATTAGAGAAAACGTCAACCACCGGTTGCAACTGTGGTAGCACTTCCTCATAACGATGGCAAAACGCTTAGAATATTAAACTGGTTTTGATTAAGGGATGCCGCCTTCCACAAAAATCGAATTTTTTAGGCTGTACGATAAATAGAGTTG